>NZ_JAIBNX010000145.1 GCF_026130045.1 Micromonospora sp. CPCC 205371 | reverse complement strand
GGCTCCGCCGGCAGCGAGCGCGAGGACGCCCACCGCCAGCACCGCGAACGCGGCCGTGTGCAGCGGCAACTCGGCCGCCCGGGCCGCCGCGAACGCGAACGCGACACCCGCCGCCACGGCCGCCAGCGCGCCGGCCACGCGCACCGCGGCCGTGCGAGCGGAGGCGGCGACGGCCACCGACACCGCGACCACCAGCCCCAACCCGCCGAGCGTCGTGGCCTTCGTGGGCAGCGTGCCGGCCAGCCCGGCGGCGGCCAGCGGGAGGAACGCGACGCGCAGCCGGGTCAGCATTCCGGCGAGACCCAGCACGAGGCTCGCCGCGGGCACCAAGGGCCAGGGCGCGTCGGCGGCGGCCAGCGTCACGGGGACCGCCAGCGCGGCCAGCGGCAGCGTCCACATCGGCCGGAACAGTCCAACCGCGACGGTGGCGACGATCAGCGTCGCGGCGGCCGGGCCGGAGACCGACCATCCGTCGTCGGGTGCGCCGGACCAGATGTCGCCCAGCCACCGGTACGGCTCCGCGAGCACCGCCCACAGCGCGGGTGCGAGGGCCACCAAGGTCCGGATCGCGGGCGGCGCCAGCAGCACCGCCCACTTCGGACTGTCACGCACGATGGACGCGCCGAGCACCAGGGCGATGGCGGCGTAGACACCGGGTGGGTCGCCGGTGCCCCAGGCCTCCGGCAAGGTGCCGATGGCCAGCGCCAGGGCGATCACGCCGCCCTCGGCGTACCGGGCGTGCTCTGGCCAATGCCTGCGCACGCCGAGCAGCCCCAGCAGGAGCGCGACGGTGGCGGCCAGCGTGCCGCGTCCGACCCACCACGGCTCCACGTCGGCGGCAAGCAGGGTCGCGCCCACCGCCGCCGGTGCGGCGAGTACGCCCGCGAGGAGCCCAACGCCGCCGACCGCCGAACGCCGCCCGGCAGCGGCCACCGCGACACCCGCCGCTGCCGCGCCGGCCAGCACGACCGCCCCGGTGAGCGGACGGGCGAGGCTCGCCACGGCGGCGTGGAGCGCGAGGACGCCACCCATCACGGCCCAGTTGACGCGCCGCAGCCGGGCCGCGACCAGAGCCAGGCCACCGCCCGCGGCAAGGCCGACCAGAGGCGTGAGCCACCACGGCAGGGGCAGCGCCAGTACCGCGAACGCGCCACCGAGCACCGCCGCGTCCCGCCGGTACGCACGCGGCACCAGAAGAGCCGCCGCCCCGGCAGCCAGCACCACCGCGACCGGCCCCGGCCAGTGGAGCGGGAGCGCGCCCCCGCCGGGGTGGGCGCCCCCGGGCGGCGGCGCCCGACCGGCCGAGACGGCGGCACCGGCGCCCGCCATCACGACAGCCACCCCGCCAACCACGCCCGCCACGGTCGCCGCACCGACGCGCGCCCCAACCCGCACGCCGCTCCCCACCCCGCCCCTGATCATGTTGGGCGTGGTTGCGAGGATCAGGGCCACCGTGGCCATCAGGACCAGCGTCAGACCCGGCCGTACCTCGGCGATGAGCCGCAACGACGCCGCGCCCAGGGTGACCACCAGCCCGGCGCCGGCCACCGCTCCCAGCAGCCGCGAGCCGGCCACCACGGCACCGAGCAGCAGCATCGAGGCGACGACGACCAGCGGTACACCGGCGGTGGCGGGCGTCGGACCGGACCCCACCAGTACCGAACCGAGGGCCGCCAACCACCCCAGACCCAGGGCGGCCCAATGAGCCACCCAGCCCGCGACGCGCAACGGGCCAGACGCCCGCCACACCAGCAGCAGGTCGAGCAGCGCGACCGCGACGAAGACGAGGGCCCAGCCGAACGCGTCCGGGTCGGACCGGTACGCCAGCAGGGGTAGGACCGGCTGAGCGACGGCCACAGCCGCGAAGCGCGGGCCGGACAGTCCGGTGGCCACGGCGTACCCGGCCGCGACGGCGGCGGTCACCCCGCACACCAGTGCGGCATACCGGGTACCGGGCCAGTCGGCGAGCCCGAACAGGTTGACGTACCAGGCGGCGTACCCGTCGAGCAGTACCAGCAGCAGCCCGACGGCCGCGAAGGTCTCGGCCGTGGCCGTGAGCTTGCGGCGCAGCGCGAGCGGCGGCGCACTCAACGCCAGCGCCGTGACCACTGCCAGGATGGCGGCCCGCCCACCCACGCCGTACGCGGCCCACGCCACCCCGGTGAACACGATGGCTGCCGCGCCGAGCAAGAGCCCGCCGAGGATGAACAGCACGCTCTGCACCGTCAGCGTGGACGTCTCCGGGCGCGGGGCGGCAACAGCCGCGGGCGCGAGGACGGGAACGGGAGGGGGTGGCGGCGCCGGAGCGGCAACGGGTGCCGGCCGGGCGCGGGCTCGCACCCGGGCGGCCAGCTCGGCCCTGCGCGTCTCGGCGGCGCGCAGACGGGCGGCGAGATCGGCCATCTCCGCGTTCAGGCGGATCACCTCGGCCGCGTCAGGGTCGGGACCGCGACCGCAGCGCGGGCAGCCGGACTCCAGGGTGGCCGGAGCGCCGCAGGCAGGGCAGGGGTAACCGGCGGTCGCCGGAGGCGGCGGTGCTGGCGACGACGGGGGCGGGACAGTCACAGGAGCATCCTCGCGCCCGCTGTCTACCTGCGGAAAGAGTCGGCGTACTCAGCCGCGGGTCTGCTCGTATACCCAGATCTGGTAGGCCGGGTTGCCGCTACCGACCGACGTCACGATGATCTCGGGTACGTCGTACGGATGGGCGGCGCGGACATGGTCGACCAGCGCCTCGACCCGGTCGGCGCTCGTCTTGAACTGCACCGACCACTCCTGCGCGGTCTCCACTCTCCCCTCCCACCAGTACGTGCTGTCGAGCGGACCGCCAACCTGAGCGCAGGCGGCCAGCCGTCCGGCAACTGCGGACGCCGCCAGCAAATCAGCAACGGATCGCGCATCCACAACCGTCGTCACCAGACAGATCTGATCCACGGGCGGCCACCCTACGCTTCCGTCGTTACGGTGCGGTTAGCCTCTATCCACCGATCGATCTTTGTCCACCAGTCGTACAGCCATTCAATTCGCTCCGCTCGGTCTGTTGGCACCTCTTCCGGCGGCACCGACCAGAACCGCATCATCAATCGCTTGTCCATCGGCAGCTCCCGCCAGATGTCGCCGATCGTCAGGAGCCGGTCGAGACCGGTATGCGCGACGAAGATGACCCCGGAGTCCGGGGCCGCGTCGAGGGCCGCCACCATGCCGCCAGGCTGCGGCGCGAGGACATTGCGCATCGCTTCCGCGCGTACCGCCATGCTCTCGTGGCCCCGGGCTCGCAGCCGCTCGATGGCCCGCAGCCGCCGGCGCGGCGTGAAGTTTCCTCCCTCGGGGAAGATCACGAGCGCGTCGTTGTCGTCGAGGCCGGCGGCTAGGTGGCCGATCTGCTCCGAGGTGGACTCACCCGGCACCCGCCCCGGCGCGATGAACCGGCTGGGCAGGCGGTTGAGCATCACGTCGATCGCCGGATCCCATTGCAGCGTGTCCTTCAGCACGATGCGCGGCTCACGGTCGTACCAGTTCACCAGCGCGTGGATGAGGATGAACGAGTCGCCCGGGCCAGCGTGCCGGCACAGCACCACCTCGGGACGCCCCGGTGCGGCCGTGTCCGGGTCGGTGCCGACCACGTCGATGCGCACCCGCAGCGCCCACTGGCCCTGCCAGAAGAGCGCGGTGAGGAACCGTCCGGTGAGGACATAGTGGATGCGCTGGAACCGAGGCGAGCGCGTCTTCCAGCCGAAGCCGGACGCCACCCACAGCGCGAAGAGCGTCACCAGCGCGACCGCGTCCCACACCAGGTAGACGACGGCGATCCACAGTAGGCGGAGCACTCGCAGCCGGCCCGGCACCAGCGGGGACGCGGCGGCGGCCAGCAGCAGCCACACCGGGAGCGTGGTGACGACCACCAAGGCGAGCGCCACCACAGCGGGTCCGAACACGAGCCGGCGTATCCAGCGCGGCGGCAGGCGCATCAGGGACCGTCCACCACAGATGCGAGGTATCGCCGGGACGCCGTGTAGGAGCGGCTGATGCGCCGGCCAACCGCGGCCATGTCCCGGTACGCCCAAGGCGTGTCGTCACGCGGCTCGCCACCGCCGGCCGGCAGCACGTGCACGTCGACCTCGTCGGGCAGCGCCGCCATCTCGCGCGCGAACCGATGCCGCCGGGCGATCTCGAACGCCACCTGCGCAACCTCCCACGGCCGCCGCGGCGGGCTCAGCGGCCGCTCCACCCGCCCCACCTGGAGTACGAAGATCTGCTGGGCGCCGGCGTTGACCGCCTCGCCCACCGGGATCGAGTTGACGATGCCGCCGTCGACGTAGTGCTCGCCCGCGATCTCGATCGGCGGGAGCAGCCCGGGCACCGCCGCAGAGGCGAGCACGGCGTCGATCAGGGGACCGCGGTCGAACCAATGCTCCGCGGCCCGCTCGATGCTCGCCGCGCAGCACCGGAACGGCACCTTCAGCTCCTCGAACTGGGTGCCCTCGCCGAGCTCGCGCTCCAGCAGCCTCCGCAGCGGCTGCGGGGAGTGCAGGTGCGTGCGGGCGGCGAAGCGGCGCAGCTGCCGAGCCACCGAGTCGCCGTAGACGGCACTCGCCTCCGGCGACGCCCACAGCCTGACCAGACGCTCAGTGACCGACTCGGTCGGCTCGGCGGCCACCAGGGCGCCGTTGACCGCGCCGATGGAGGTGCCGATGACCAGATCGGGACGGATGCCGGCCCGGAAAAGAGCACGCAACATGCCGACCTGGACGGCGCCCAGCACGCCGCCGCCGCCGAGCACGAACGCCACCGGGCCGCTGACCATGCCGTTCATCGTGACACACCCTCTGATCACCAGTGATGCCGGTTAAACCACAGAAAGTTCGGTTACGTAACACCACGTTGACAGGACGACTTGATTCGCGGAGCCTGATACGACCTTCCCCTCCCAGGCAGGTGCGACCACAAATGCCAACGCTCAAGTCGGGCGGTCTACTCGCCCGCAGGTACCGCCTCATCGACAACATCGGTGCGGGCGGGATGTCGGTTATCTGGCGCGCCCGCGACGAGGTGCTCGACCGCGTGGTCGCCGTCAAGGTGCTCGCACCGTCACTCGCGGCGGACGCCAAATTCCGCGACATGGTGCGGGAGGAGGCGCGCTCCGCCGCACAGCTCGTGCACCCGCACGTGACCGCGGTGCACGACTACGGGGAGCAGGTGGCCCCGGACGGCGCGGTCACCGCGTTCGTGGTGATGGAGCTGCTCTCCGGCGACGAGCTGGACTCCCGGCTCTCCGAAGGGCCGCTGCCGTGGCCGGAGGCCGTCGAGATCTGCGCGCAGGTCGCCGAGGCGCTCGCCGCCGCGCACCGGCTCGGGATCGTGCACCGTGACGTCACGCCCGCCAACATCATGATGACCTCCACCGGCGCGAAGGTGCTCGACTTCGGCATCGCCACCCACGTCGGGGCGCCCGACGAAGACGAAGAGGGCGACACGTTCGGCACACCGGCGTACGTGGCCCCCGAGCGGCTCGACGGCACCCCCGCCCAGCCCGCCACCGACACGTACTCGCTGGGCGTGCTGCTCTTCGAGACGCTGACCGGCCACCCGCCGTACCCGGCCGACACTTGGGAAGATCTGACGGTCGCGCTGGAAGACGAAGAGATCCCCCGGCTGGTGGTGCCCGGCCTGCCACCTGCGGTCGCCGATATCTGCTTTCGCTGCCTCTCCCGCGACCCGCGCGACCGGCCCACCGCCCGGCAGGTCGGTGAGGTGCTGCGCGACCAGCTACTCCCGTCCGACCCGCAGGCCGCGACGATGCTGTCGCCCACCGTTACGCTGCCCACCGTCGAGGTGCAGACCAAGCCGGCCGCCCCGGAGCCGTCCCCCGCCCCGGCTCCAGGACCCCGGTCCCGCCGCACCCGGATCGTCATCGCGGTAGCCGCGTCAGCGGTCGCGCTGGCCGCGGCGGTACTCCTCGGGCTGAACCTCGGACGGCCCGAGTCGGCGCCGCAGACGATGACCGCGACGGAGCCGCCGATGGGCACGGACACGGGCGTGACCATGCCGTCGGTGCCCAGCCCGACCACCCCGGCGGTGAGCGCGCCGGCGCCGCAGCGCGAGACACCACCGTCACCGACCGCGGCGGCGCGGCCGACAGTGCGCGAAGCCGTACGCACGGTCGACCAGCTCATCACCGACGGCCTCAACGAGGGCGCGATCCGCCGCGATGCCGGCCAGGACCTACGCAACCTCGTGAAGAACCTCGAGGCCCGCGTCGTGAGCGGACCGACCGACCTCTCCGGGCCGGTGAACGACCTACGCCGGAAGGTCGCCCAACGCGCCCTAGAGGGCTCGATCGACAACGAGTACGCCGACCTACTGGACGCCGCCCTAGAACGCCTAGCAACAGCGGTCTAACCGCGCCGGCGCGCCGCGCCAGCGCGCCGCGGCGGCGCCACGCGCCGGTCCCTTTCGCCGATCAAGGGCAAATGCACGTGGTTCGATCTCATTTCCGCGTGCGTTTGCCCTTGATCGATGCGAATCTCCTTGATCGATGCGCCGGAGGGGCGCTGTTCGTGCCGCCGCGTAAACGCGCGGAGCGCGTTTACGACTGATCGACGGGAAGTGTGGAGTGAGGGAGCACGGCGTCGGTGGTCGTGGGTAGCGTTTGCCTGTGGATGACCTGATCGATAAGGCGCGGTGGATCGCCGACGAGGTGCTCTTTCCGGCCGCGCTGGAGGTCGACGGCTCCGGTGTGCTGCCGGCTGGCCACCTCGACCTGCTGGCCCGCGAGGGGTTTTACGGCATGGCGGGGCCGCCCGAGGCGGGCGGTCTGGCGATACCAGATCTGCCGACCGCCGCTCGGTTGGTCGAAGTGCTGGCGAGCGGCTGCCTGGCGACGACGTTCGTGTGGATGCAGCACCATGGCGCGGTCGGGGCGGTGGCGCGAGCGGAGCGTGCCGATCTGAAAGAGGAGTGGCTCGAGCCGCTCTGCCGGGGCGTGAGGCGGGCGGGGGTCGTGCTCGCGGCGCTTCGCCCGGGACCGCCGTCGGTGCGGGCGACCGCCGTGCCGGGTGGGTACCGGTTGGATGGCGCGGCGCCCTGGGTGACCGGCTGGGGAATGATCGACGTCCTGCACACCGCCGCGCGGGACGAGAACGACATGATCGTGTGGTCACTGGTGGACGCGGTGCCTGGGCCGACGCTGTCCGTGCGGCCGCTGCGCCTGGTCGCTGCCGACGCCAGTTCCAGGGTCGAGGTGCGATTCGCCGGTCACTTCGTACCGGCCGAGCGAGTCACCGGCACCCTCCCGTTTGCGGATTGGCCCGCCCGCGACGCAGCCGGTCTGCGGATGAACGGCTCGTTCGCGCTCGGCGTCGCCGGCCGCTGCGTCACCCTGATGAGCCCGCCCGCCGCTGGTCCCGGCGTCCCAGCCACCAGCGCGCCCGGCGTTCCACCTACTGCCGGGCCTGGCGTCCTACCCACCGGCGGGCCTGGCGTCCCGGCGGGCGCGGGAACGGCGTCGGCCGAGGCCGGAGATGGGGCAGGCGCCCTCCGCGCAGAGTTGGAGAGCCGCCGGACCGCACTCGATGCTGCCACGCCCGGAAACTTGCCGGCGGCCCGCGCGGCGGCTTCGGAGTTCGCCATGCGCGCGGCAACAATCCTGGCGGTTACAGCCGGCGCCCGGTCGGTGCGGCGCGATGACCATGCCCAGCGTTTGGTGCGCGAGGCGATGTTCCTGCTGGTCTTCGGCTCGCGGCCGGCGATTCGAGCGGAACTTCTGGCCCGCCTCCAGCGGCCGCCCCGAGACTAGGCCCCCTGTCTCGACATGGATGACCGAGCGATGCCTGGCGGCGCCCGGCTCTTGCCTCGCCCCGGCCTCCACGTCGAGACCGGACCTAGAGCTCGTTGGTTGCGCGCGGTTCCAGACGCCGAACGAGCTACGGGTCCGAGAGATCGCTGAGGCGCGTCGATCAAGGGACATTGCATGGATCAAGGGCGAATGCACGCGGTTTTGAGATCGAACCACGTGCATTCGCCCTTGATCGACGAGGAGTCCGCCGCAGACGCGGCGCCGCAGGGGGAGGCCCTGAATCGACCCTGAGGTTGGGGTGGGAGGGTGGACGGGGCGTCGATAGGTAGAGAAGCTACATGTAGAAGGCGGACCTATCGAGGAGGCGTTCGTGAGGCGGCGGCGGTGGATGGTCGTACTGGTGACCCTGGCTCTTGTGCTTCTCGCCTGCTGCGGCGGCGGGGCGGCGCTGGGTGGCTGGGCGTGGAGCCGCGCGAAGGTCGACACCGCGGGTGAGATCGACTTCGTGAACAAGTTGGCGATACCGCCGCTGGCCGAGTCGCGGGTGGACGAACAGGGCCGGCGGGTCTTCGACCTGCGGGCGCAGGAGGGCAGCCGCGACTTCGGTGCGGGCGGTGTGACCCGCACTTGGGGCTTCAACGGGGACTATCTCGGTCCGACGCTGCGGGCGAAGCGCGGGGAGAAGGTGCTCGTCAACGTCGTCAACGGGCTCGACGAGGAGACCAGCGTGCACTGGCACGGCATGCATCTGCCGGCCGCGATGGACGGTGGGCCGCACCAGCCTGTGCGGCCGGGCGCGACGTGGTCGCCCTCCTGGACGGTGAACCAGCCCGCCGCCTCCCTCTGGTATCACCCGCACCCGCACGGACAGACCGCCAGGCACATCTACCGGGGGCTGGCCGGCATGTTCATCGTCGACGACGACAACGCCAGTAACGCGGCGCTGCCCAACCGGTACGGGGCCGATGACATCCCGGTGATCGTGCAGGACCGCAAGTTCGACGGCAGCGGCCAGTTCGAGGAGGGTGAGAGCCTGGGCGGCATCGGCATCCTCGGAGACACGGTGCTGGTCAACGGCACGGTGGCGCCGTACCTCGACGTGCGCACGGAGCGGGTGCGGCTGCGACTGCTCAACGGCTCGAACGCCCGCACGTACACGTTCGGCCTGGCCGACGATCGCGAGTTCACGATGATCGGCACGGACGGTGGTCTGCTGCCAGCGCCGATCGCCACCGATCGGGTGAGGCTGTCGCCGGGCGACCGGGCGGAGATCGTGGTGGCGATGCGGCCCGGTGAGCGGGTGACGCTGCGGAGCTTCCCGGAGGACCAGGGCACCGACTTCTTCAACCGGCGGTTCACGGGTGGCGGCGACACGCTCGATGTACTCGAATTGCGCGCCGCCGGCGACCTGGCGCCGTCGGCGGACGTGCCGGCGAAGCTCGCGCCGTTCGAGCCGCTCGACCCGGCGGTTGCTGTGGAGACCCGGAAGTTCCGGCTCGCTGGGCGAAACGTCAACGATAAGAAGATGGACATGAGCCGGGTCGACGCGGTGGTCACAAAGGACACCACCGAGATCTGGGAGCTGACCAAGCTGGATGGGACGCCGCATAACTTCCACGTCCACGACGTTCAGTTCCAGGTGCTGTCGGTCGGCGGCCAGCCACCGTCGCCGGACCTGATGGGGTGGCAGGACACCGTCTTCTTGGAGCCGCAGCGCACGGTACGGATTATCGCCCGATTTGCGGATTATGCTGATCCGGATATGCCGTATATGTTCCACTGCCACCTGCTCACCCACGAAGACGCCGGAATGATGGGCCAGTTCGTGGTGGTCGAGCCGGGGCAGGCGGCCGGGCGCCCCCCGATCGGTTCGAGCCACCATCACGGACGGTAATTGCGGCGAGCCGCACACGGTGGCGGTTTCGGCGGCGGCCAAGCGGTTACTCTCTCCGTTGTGCTGGGCCTCCCCGAAGGCGTTACCGCCTGTCTTTTCGATCTGGACGGTGTGCTGACGCAGACCGCAAAGGTACATAACTCCGCGTGGAAGGAGACCTTCGACGCTTTCCTGAGTGCTCGCTCAGCCGAGACCGGAGAGCCGTTCGTGCCGTTCGACTCCGGCAGTGATTACAACCGGTATGTAGACGGTCGCCCGCGCGCCGATGGTGTGCGCACGTTCCTTGCCTCCCGAGGCATCGTCCTGCCGGAAGGCGCGCCCGACGACCCGCCGGAGGCGGAGACCGTCAACGGCGTCGGCAACCGGAAAAACGTCATTCTCCTGCGCCGGATACGCGAAGACGGCGTCCAGGTGTACGAGGGCTCGGTGGCGTACCTCAAGGCCGCTCGCACCGCCGGATTGCGCCGCGCTGTGGTCTCGGCAAGCGCCAACTGCCGCGATATTCTGACGGTTACGGGTCTCATAGACGAGATCGAGGTCGTCGTCGATGGCATCGTCGCCCGACGCGACAACCTGCGCGGCAAGCCGTACCCCGATACCTTCCTCGACGCGGCTAAGCTGCTCGGCGTCGCGCCCACGGCAGCGGCCGTATTCGAGGATGCACTGGCTGGAGTCGAGGCCGGACGCGCCGGCGGCTTCGGTCACGTCATCGGCGTCGACCGCGTCGGGCAGGCCGACGATCTATACAAGCACGGCGCCCATGTCGTCGTGCGCGACCTCAGTGAGTTGCTGGAGACTTCATGATCCGTGAGCGGGCCTACCCGGTCGAGCCATGGCATGTCCGGGAGACCCGGCTCGACCTCGATGTGCTTGCCCAGTCTGAATCGGTTTTCGCGCTGTCCAACGGGCACATTGGCCTGCGCGGCAACCTTGACGAGGGCGAGCCGCACGGTCTGCCGGGCACATATCTGAACTCGTTCTACGAGCTGCGACCGCTGCCGTACGCCGAGGCCGGCTACGGCTTTCCGGAGTCCGGCCAGACCGTTGTGAACGTGACCAATGGCAAGCTGATCCGCCTGCTGGTCGACGATGAGCCCTTCGACCTGCGATACGGCGAGGTCCGCACGCACGAGCGGGTGCTCGACATGCAGGCGGGCACTCTCGACCGCACGGTCGAGTGGGTATCACCGGCCGGCCGGGCCGTCAGGGTGCACAGCACGCGGTTGGTGTCGTTCACCCAGCGGGCGATCGCGGCGATCTGTTACGAGGTCGAGGCGGCCGACGACAAGCCGCTGCGGCTGATCGTCCAGTCAGAGCTCGTCGCCAACGAAGAGCTGCCGCCCACCCGGAAGGACCCTCGGGTCGCCGCGGTGCTCAAGGCTCCGCTCAAGGCCGAGGAGCACCTGTCGAACGGCTCGAGCGGGCTGCTGATCCACCGCACCCGGAAGAGCGGCCTGCGCATGGCCGCCGCCATGGACCACATGGTCGACGGCGCGGAGAAGGTGTCGATCAGCACCGAGGCGTACCCGGACTGGGCCCGCACCACCGTCGCCTGCCTGCTCCAGCCCGGCGAGAAGCTGCGGGTGGTCAAGCTGCTCGCGTACGGCTGGTCGAGCCGGCGCTCGCTGCCGGCCCTGCGCGACCAGGTCGGTGCCGCGATCGCCAGCGCGCGCTTCTCCGGCTGGGACGGCCTGCGTAGCGAGCAGCGCAAGTTCCTCGACGCCTTCTGGGACGCCGCCGACGTGCGGCTGGAGGGCGACCCCGAGGTCCAGCAGGCGGTCCGGTTTGGCCTTTTCCACGTGCTACAGGCCGGCGCCCGCGCGGAACAGCGGCCGATCGCGGCCAAGGGCCTGACCGGGCCCGGGTACGACGGCCACGTCTTCTGGGACACCGAGACGTTCGTGTTGCCGGTACTGACGTACACGCAACCCGAGGCGGTCAAGCACGGCCTGCGGTGGCGCCACGCCACCCTCGACCTCGCCCGGGAGCGTGCCCGCACGCTCGGGCTCAAGGGCGCCGCCTTCCCTTGGCGCACCGTGCGCGGGCACGAGTGCTCCGGGTACTGGCCGGCGGGCACGGCCGGGTTCCACATTGGTGCCGACATCGCCGACGCCGTGATCCGGTACGTGACGGCCACCGGTGACTACGACTTCGAGCGCGAGGTCGGGCTGGAGATCCTGGTCGACACCGCCCGGCTGTGGCGTTCGTTGGGGCACCACGACCGGCACGGCATCTTCCATATCGACGGCGTCACCGGCCCTGACGAGTACACCGCCGTGGTCAACGACAACGTGTACACGAACTTGATGGCCCGGTGGAACCTGATCGGTGCGGCCGAGGCCGCGGTGCGCCACCCCGACCAGGCCCGCCGGCTGGGCGTCGACGAGGAGGAGGCCGCGTCGTGGCGCGACGCTGCGGCGGCCATGCACATCCCGTACGACGAGGAGTTGGGCGTCCACCAGCAGTGCGAGGGGTTCACCCGGCTGCAGGAGTGGGACTTCGCGGCGACTCCGCCGACGGCGTACCCGCTGCTGCTCAACTACCCGTACTTCGACCTGTACCGCAAGCAGGTGCTCAAGCAGTCCGATCTCGTGCTCGCCATGCACTGGCGGGGTGACGCGTTCACGCCGGAGCAGAAGGCGCGAAACTTCGCCTACTACGAGGCGCGCACGGTGCGGGACTCGTCCCTGTCGGTCTGCACCCAGGCGGTACTGGCGGCCGAGGTCGGTCACATGGAGCTCGCCCACGACTATCTGGGCGAGGCCGCGCTGATGGATCTGCACGACATCCACAACAACACCCGGGAAGGGCTGCACATGGCGGCGCTTGCCGGTGCGTGGATCGCCGTGGTCTGCGGGCTGGGCGGCATGCGTGACCACGGTGGTGCGCTCTCGTTCGCACCGCGGCTGCCGAGCCGAATCAGCAAGCTGGAGTTCTCGCTGTTGTGGCGGGGCCTGCGGGTGCGGGTCGACGTCGACCGCGACGAGGTGACGTACTCGCTGCGGGACGGCCACGACGGCGCCGAGCTAGAGCTGCTGCACCACGGCGAGGCCATCACGGTCACGGCGGACAAGCCGGTCATCATGTCGGTGCCCCCGCTGCCGCCGGTGGGCCCGTCGCCGCGGCAGCCGTGGGGCCGCGCCCCAGCACGCCGGATGCCTGAGAAGACGTCCTAAATAGAGACCTGAGGGGCGGGGATGAGATCCCCGCCCCTCAGCGTAGTTCAGAGCATCGACACGTGTACGTGGTTCGTATGGTCGCTGGACGGGTCGCCGCCGGACCCGGTGTAGTACTTCCAGCCCGTCGCCGGTGACCAGAACTGCCGGTACCAGATCACGTACATGATGCCGAGGCGGTCGGCGTTGCGCACGTAGAAGGCGGCGAGGTTGTTGCCGTACGTCTTGTCGGCACCCCTGGCGTCACCGCCGAAGCTCCCTCGCTCCGAAGACCAGTCACACGCCCGGCCCTTCGGATGCTCGTACGGGCCACCGGACCGGTAGCAGTTCACGAACCGTTCCTTGGCACCGGGCACCAGTCGCCGCGTCTCGTTGTACATGTGCAGCGTCCGGGCCGTGATGCAGCCGCTGCCGGGGTTCGTCGGGTCCTTGGTGTTGCAGCTCTGGCCCGAGAAGCCGCCGTCGCTGTTGCGGGGCGCCGGGTTGGCCTTTGGCGAGGACGCGACCACGAAACCGCCGGTGGACTGGCCACCGACCTGCTTGAGCGCGATCTCCGCGTCCCTCTTCTGCTTGGCCATGAGGTTCATCTGCTTCTGCTGTTCGGCCAGCTCCGCGTCGATCGCCTCGTTGGCCCGCTTGGCCTGGGTGTGCGCCTCGTTGAGGGCGGCGATCTTCGCGTTGTCGCGCTGCGCGAGCAGGTCGAGCGTCATCGACCGGTCCAGGAACGCGTCCGGTGACGAGCTGTTGAGAAGCAAGGAAACGGCGCTGATCCGGCCACTGCGGTACGAGGCGTTCGCGATGGCCGCGACCTCGGGCTCCATCTCCTTGATCTTCGCCTCGGCCTTGGTGAGCTCGAGCTGGAGTTGGAGCTGGCGCTTCTGGGACTTGTCGACCGCCTGTTTCGCGTCGGCGTAGCCCTGGCTGGCCTTGGTGATCACGTCGCGAAGGGGCGGGGTGCCACCCTCGCCGCGGGGTGGCGCGGGCGTTGGCGCGAGGCCAGGGGGCGCGGCGGAAGCCGCGGAGCCGGGGCCGACCACGCTGGTGATGGCGACCACGGCAGCGATCAGTGCGACGCCCAGCGTCCAGCGCTGGCGGCGTACGGATGCCGTCATGCATGTTCCTTCCATCGGCCGCCTACCGAGTTAGCTGACGGGTTCGGGATGGAAGTGATCCCTACCGCTCGCGCGGATTCACCCCAGTGGAACTCTGGTTCCCCGGCTCGCCCTCGCGGGCGATTAGGCGACGATCACCGCCGGCGCCGTGGGGGCGCCGCCGAGCGGAGACCGCCGGAAAGCATACCGGATCAACGGGCCTGCTTGACACTGCTCTGACCAGCCAAAAGTGTTACCAGACAACGACTTTCGGTAATGTCTCCTTACCCTGTCACGTCAACTTCGCTGGAGCCGCCAAGGTTCCACAGCCGGTCGAGGGCGGCTACGCAATAGCTGTACGCACCGGGGGTGCCAACAGTTCGATCGACCCAGGTCGTGCCGCGGGTGGTCGCCACCAGGCGCGCGGTCTCACCGTCCACCTTGAATACCGCGTAACCGGCCGGCCGCGGGCCGTCGCCGGCACGCCACGCGAGGCTGACCCCGTTGTCGCCGTCCCTGCTCGCCTCGGTGACCTGCGGTGAGGCCGGCCGGGGGGCGAGCATACGGTCGGCGGAAATGTGGTCCATCACCGGCACCAGGGCCGGCTGTGCGTAGTGCGCGGTCGCGTACCGGCTGACCGCGCCAAGCCGGTCGGCGCGCACCTGTCTGGCGCTGAAGTGGATGCTGCCGCTGACCGGGTACTTGCGGTTGAGCGCGAGCTGGCGGTCCAGCTCGGCGGGGTCGGACCAGGCGCCCTTCTGCCCCACCCGGTAGTCGGCTTGACCGATGTAGAGCTGCACTCGGGTGTCCTTCACCACATCTGACCACCACGGCAGCAGCTTCGCGTAGTCGGCGATGTCGAAGCCGATGTGCCAGTAGAGCTGCGGGACGATGTAGTCCAGCCACTCCTCCTTGACCCAGAGCCGGGTATCCGCGTAGATCGCGTCGTAGCTCTGCAGGCCGCGGGTGGGGGAGCCGAGGGAGTCGGTGGTGCGGTTGCGCCAGATGCCGAACGGGCTGATGCCGAACTTCACCCACGGCTTCAACTCCTTGACCCGCTGGTTCATCTCCTCCACGAGCTTGTTGACGTTGTCTCGGCGCCAGTCGGCCTTGGTGGCGAAGCCGGCGCCGTGCTGCTGGAACGTCGCGTCGTCGGGGAAGTCCTGCCCTTTGACCGGGTACGGGTAGAAGAAGTCGTCGAAGTGGACACCGTCGACGTCGTACTTGGCCACCGCCTCCAGCATCGAGTCTTCGACGAACTTGCGCGCCTCGGGGATGCCCGGGTTGTAGTAGAGGCGGCTGCCCTTTCCGCTCTTCGGGAAGGTGACCGCCCACTCGGGGTGTAGTCGCAGCGGGTGGTTCGCCGGCAACTCGGCTGGGTTGCCCGTTTGGCTGGCCTTGTACGGGTTGAACCAGGCGTGGAACTCCAGATTGCGCGCGTGCGCCTCGCTGACCAGGAACTCCATCGGATCCCAGCCGGGGCTGAGCCCGTCGGTCCGGCCGGTCAGCCAGCGCGACCACGGCGCGTACGAGGAGGGCCAGAAGGCGTCACCGCTCGGGCGTACCTGGACGAAGACCGCGTTGTGCCCGCGCTGCTGTGCCAGGTCGAGCCAGCCGCGGTACTCGGACTTGACCTTCTCCTGGTCGAGGCCCGGCTGGCTCGGCCAGTCGATGTTGCTGACCGTGGCGATCCACATGCCGCGGAGCTGGCGGGGCGCGTCGAGCGGACGCCCGGCGCAACTCGCCGTGGCCACCGCCTGCCGGGCAGGCTCGGGCCGGGTCTGCCACCGGACGAAGCCCATCGACAGGGTCACCACGACGACCAGGGCCACGGCGAGGTGGACCTGGCGGCGGCCGGTGGGGAGCGAGGCCATCGGGCCAGTCTGCCCTCTTTTGCGCGGATCTTGAAGTGGCATGGCCCACCCCTCGATACTTGAGAGCGTGAGCATCTCGCCGGAGCACCGGTTCGAACTGGGTACGGATGGGCCGAAGAATTTGGTGGTCGGCGTCGATGGTTCGACGACCTCGATGCGTGCCGGTGCGTACGCGGCCGGGCTCGCCCGCCGGCAGGGTGCTCACCTCGTGGTGGTCTACATCGCCCGGCCGTCACCGCTGGTCGGCATGGCGCCCGGCGCGATGGCCGTGGTCCGTCAGGCGCACGACGAGATCGCTGATGACCTCCGGCGGCAGGTGGACGAGCGGGCTGCCGAGGCCGGGCTGCGGGCCACGTTCCGGGCGGTCTCCGGCGACCCGTATACCGAGCTGGTGAAGATCGCCGAGGAGGTGAGCGCGGACGGCGTGATCGTGGGGGCGTCGATGCAGGCCGGGCACCGGTTTGCCGGTTCGATCGCGATCCGCCTGGTGAAGGCCGGCCGCTGGCCCGTCACCGTCGTACCGTAATACATTTACATACATGAAAATAAAGCGCCTGTTCGCCCCGCCAACCGCGGCGGCCTACGCGGGGGTGGCCTGGGCGATGTTTTCTGTTAGGGCGGCACAGGCGCCCCCCGACGAGACGCCGGCCGTGGTCGTCGAGCCCGACGCGGTGAGCGTGCCTGAAGGCCGCAGCGGCACCTTCACCGTGCGGCTGAGCCACCAGCCGGCCGGCATGGTGCGCATCGACATGCGCGCGACCGGCACCGGCATCTGGGCCGCGCCGCCGGTCATTCTCATCTTCGACCAGAACAACTGGAACACGCCCAGGCCGTTCACGATGTACAGCGGGAACGACGCCAACACGTTCGACGACTTCGTGATCGTGACCCTGTCCGCGGTCGGCTACGCCCCCGACACCGTGACGTTGACCCAGGTGGACGACGACTGACCGGCCCTGTGCCATGCTGACCCGCGATGGCGGAGATCGGCTTGGGGCTGGCCGCGCTTGGCCGGCCGGCGTATATCAACCTGGGGCGTGACCTGCCTGCCGACCGGTCGGTGGCGGCCATGCGAGCGCGGGCGCACGAGGTGCTCGACGCCGCGTACGCCCGCGGCGTGCGCTACCTCGACGTCGCCCGCTCGTATGGCCGGTCGGAGGAGTTCCTCGCCGGCTGGCTGGCCGCCCGGCCGGACGTCACGGACGTCACGGTGGGCAGCAAGTGGGGCTACACGTACACCGCGAACTGGCGGCTGGACGCCGAGGTGCACGAGGTCAAGGACCACAGCGTCGCCACGTTCGAACGCCAGCTCGCCGAGACGCGCGCGCTGCTCGGCGGGCGGCTCGACCTGTACCAGATCCACTCGGTCACGCCCGACAGCCCGGCACTGACCGACGGCGGCCTGCATCAGCGCCTCGCCGAGCTGGGCGCCGAAGGCGTCCGGATCGGCCTGTCCACCAGCGGACCGAACCAGGCCGACGCTATCCGGGCAGCCCTCCAGGTTCGGGTCGATGGGCAGCCGCTGTTCCGTGCGGTCCAGGCGACGTGGAACCCGCTGGAGCCCTCGGCGGGTGATGCGCTCGCCGCCGCGCACGACGCGGGCTGCCTGGTGATCGTCAAGGAGGGGCTGGCCAACGGCAGGCTCGCGGTCGACCCGCCGGTCGCGTTCGCCGCGTTCGCCGCCGCGCCCGACGCCGTGGCGCTGGCCGCCGCCCTCCGCCAGCCGTGGGTCGACATCGTGCTGTCGGGCGCGAGCAGCGTCGCCCAGCTCGCCAGCAACCTGGCCGCGGCTACGGTTGCGTTCGATCCCGATCTGCTTCGTGGACTCGCCGAGCCGCCAGCCGAGTACTGGCAGCGGCGCTCGGCCCTCGGCTGGAGTTAGGAGGCGTCATGACGCGTGTTGTGGTGACCGGTGGAAGCGGCAAGCTCGGCCGCGCCGTGGTCGAGGAGCTGCTGGCACACGGATACGACGTGGTCAACGTCGACGCCGCGCCGCCACGCGAGCCGCGCTGCCAGTACGTCCGTGTCGACCTGACCAACTACGGGCAGACCGCCGAGGCACTGTCCATGGTGGACGACCGGTTCCGGGGTGTCGACGCGCTGGTGCACCTCGCCGCGATCCCCGCGCCGGGTCTCACCACGAACTCGGCCACCTTCGCCAACAACGCCGCCGCCACCTACAACGTCTTCGCCGCAGCCCGCGCGGCCGGCATCACCAACGTGGTGTGGGCGTCCAGCGAGACCGTGCTCGGGCTGCCGTTCGACACGCCGCCGCCGTACATCCCGCTCGACGAGGAGTACCCGGCCCGCCCCGAGTCCACGTACTCGCTCGTCAAGCACCTGGAGGAGCAGATGGCGGCGCAGTTCTGCCGGTGGGACCCCCAGCTGAAGATGATCGGCCTGCGCTTCTCGAACGTCATGGAGCCCGCCGACTACGCGGCCTTCCCGTCGTTCGACGACGATCCCAACCTGCGCAAGTGGAACCTGTGGTCGTACATCGACGCCCGGGACGGCGCCCAGGCCGTGCGGAAGGCGCTGGAGCACGACGCGACCGGCGTCGACGTCTTCATCATCGCCAACGCCGACTCGGTGATGAGCCGGCCGTCCGCCGAGCTGGCCGCCGAGGTCTTCCCCGGCGTGCCGGTGACTCGGGAGCTCACCGGCACCGAGACGCTGATGTCGATCGACAAAGCGCGCCGGGTGCTCGGCTACGAGCCCCAGCACACCTGGCGCGATCAGGCCTGAGGCTCCTTCACCGGCACCTCTCCTTTAGTCGGCCACACCACCGTGTCGAGGAAGCGCTCGACGGCGGTCACCACGAAGCCGAGTACCGCCGCCGAGGCGGCCAGCGGGCCCGGAAGCATCATGCCGTGGTTGGCCCCGTCGACCTCCAGCACGTACGGTGTCAGCTCCTTCGCCAGATCGCTCTCCCAGACTCGGTCGCCACCGCCGCCCACCAGCAGAAACGGTGCGGTGGCGGCCCGCAGCGCCTCGACCACGCGCTGCTCGGTAAGCAGCGGGGTGAGCCAGATCGCCGGCAGGCCGCGCTCGGCCGCCACGGGCGCGGCCAGCGTGCCAAGCGACTTGCCGATCACCAGCGTGCGCGGCGGCAACTCGTCGAGCAGCGGCTCGACCTGAGCGCGCACGAAGTCGTAGGGGAGCCCTTCCGGCACGTCCTCCGGCCAGGAGTGCGGGTGAACCCGCACGTCGCGGGCCCGCAGCGCCTCGGAGGGGTACATCAGCAGCGGTGCGTAGGGGCCATACATGCGGCCTGGCAGCACGAGCGCGTCTGGCATCCGGACAGCGTACGCCGGCCCTGTTGTGCCGATCGTCCGGTTTCAGGCGCGTCCCGGCCGGGTAGCGAGGAAGGATGCGTACTCCAGCGAAGGCCGTCATGACGCTGGCCGCCATCGGTCTGGCCGTCGCCGGATGCCAGACCGGCACCGGCGGCACCGGGTCGACCGCTTCCCCCAGCCCCACCCCCAGTTCCTCCGGCTCGGCAGGCGGGCAGGCCGTCGAGTGCGTGACGGGCGACTGGCGCACGACGGGCGCGGCAGGTACCGCCGGATCGGGCAGCGCGACCGCGGAAGTGACCGGCGGCAGCGGCGTAGCCGTCAACATCCAGCGAGATGGTGCCGTGCGTGCCGACTTCTCGGGCATGCAGCCGGTCACGTTCGACGTGAACGCCGCTGGCACCGCCATACGCGGGCAGTTCTGGTACGGCGGGACGGCGAACGGGACGATCCGCACGATGGAGGGCAGGTGGGAGCCGATCCCGCCCATCGAGTGGGGCGACGTGCGGGTGACCGTCGACCTGACGTCACCGGTGAAGGCGCGCCCGTTCGACGACGTGCGGCTCGGCGACTACGTCGGTGACGGCGTCGGCCAGACCGGCGGCGTCGTCGACGTGCAGCCGTTCCTCGGCAAGGGCTCCTACGAGTGCCGTGGCGACACGCTCGTGTTGTCTCCGTCCGGCGACAACGGCCTCACCTGGACCCTGGCACGCGCCTAGCCTTTGCCGGCAGCGACTCCACCCAGCCCAGCGCCGTAACGGCGCCAACCGTCAGAGCCACCGCCACCAGCACGTAGCCGGCGTCGCCCAGGACCCAGGCGTTCAGGGCGTCGCCGACCACGAAGCAGGCGGCGATTGCCGGGTTGTGCCAGAGGTAGATGGTGACGGCGCGGGCGTTTACCAGCGACACGAGGCGGTCTAGCGGTAGCGCCCGCGCCAACCAGCCCATCGGCGGTGCCGCGCGCAGCAGCGGGAGCACGAAGCCCAGTGAGTACAGGGCGACGGCGGGCGGTGCGTCGAAGCCGTACGCCAGCGCCCATCCCGCGCCGCCGGCCATGCACGCGGCGGCGAGCGCGGCGAGTGCGGGCAAAGGGATGCGGCGCAGGGCGCCGTCGCGGTGGGCGAAGCCTGCGGTCCAGCAGGTCGCGTACGTGGCCAGGTCGGTAAGGACGCCGCCCCGGCCGGCCACCACGACGAGAGTCACGAGCGGCAGCACCGCCGTTCGCAGCGGCCAGCGCCGGTACGCCCACAGCAGTACCGGCGACAGCAGCACCAGCCACAGGTACGTCACCAGGTACCACAGCACCTCAGTGGCCGGCAGCGCCCACTCGGCGCCAGGCGGCTCGGCCAGCGGCAGTAGCCACAGCAGCAGCTCCGGCCACTGTGGACGGTCTGGCCAGCCGTGCCAGAGCATCGCCGGGACCATGATCGCGCCGAACGCCCACACCGCGGGCAGCAGCCGGCGCAACCGCCCCGCCACGACCCGGTCGGGCGCGCCGTCGGACCGGTCGAGCGACGCGGCCATCAGCGAGCCGCCCAGCCCGAACATCACACCCATCGCCGGGAACGCGAAGCTCAGCCAGGCGGCCGGAAACATGTGGTACGCCACGACGCGGGCGATCGCCGCCGCACGCAGCAGGTCGAAGTACCTGTCCCGGCCGGCACGGTCACCCATCGCGGGCCACCGTGTCTGATGCCCTCGCTTCGCTCGGGTCGCTCGCGCGCTCGGTGGCCGCCCTGTAGACCGCAGTCGCTCTGGTCGCTACGCTCCCGCCGCTTTGTGCGGTCTGCGGG
>NZ_JAIBNX010000144.1 GCF_026130045.1 Micromonospora sp. CPCC 205371 | reverse complement strand
CCCCCCCCCCACCGCCCCGTCCCCCCCCCCCCCCCCCCCCAACCCCCGCGGCCCCCCGGACCCCCGCCGGGCGCGCCCGCCGGCGCGTCCTGCGTGCGTCTGCCTGCGGGGCTTTTGCCGTCGCGCCTGCCGGCGTGCTGGCGCTTGGCGCCGGCACGGCACGCACGGCGGCGGCGAGGCGGCGGCCGCTGGGCGGCGGGACGGCGGGCGGGCGGTGAGTGGTGGGGTGGCGTGCGGTGGCGGGCGGTGGCAGGCCCCGCCGGGGGCGGCTCGCGCGGGGTGGCGTGGTGGCCGCGCGGTGGTCGCATGGTGGCGTCCGCCGGAATCCTGCCTGTATGACCAGATCCAAGCGTGTTGCAAGCATGGCCGGCGCCATCATCGTCCTCGCTGGCGTGACAGTCCTCGTCGGCGACGTACCCGCTGCCCAAGCCGCCCGGCGCGACGCCACCTGCGTCGGTGGGGTCGGCGATGCGGCCACCATCCAGAACGCGATCGACACGTCCAACCCCGGGGACGAGGTCGTCATAACCGGCCGCTGCCTGATCACCGCCACGATCAAGCTGCGCGACGAACGTACCTACCGCGGTGACGCTCGCGGCGACGCCGACGGTGGCGGCGGGGTCGTGCTGCGCCAAGCCGACGGCATGAACCTGCCCGCCCTGCTGGCCACCGAGACCTGGGTCGACAACAGGACCTGGGTCTCCGCGGGTATCCGGATCGAGCATCTCACCCTCGACGGCAACCGCGCCGCCAACACCGGCACCGTCGGCCTGATGCTGCACACGTGGGACAGCCGCGTGTACGACGTGCGGGTGCAGCACACCCCAGGCGACGGCATCCGGCTGACCAGCCTGTCCAGCAACGGCACCATGCTGGGAGCCCGCAACAACAGCGTCAACGGCGTGATCGCGGACTCGTTCGTCGAGAACAGCGGTGGCGCGGGCATCCGGGTGGTCGACCCCGAGAATCACATCACCGACTGGGTACTGGAGCGCAGCTGGATATCCAACAGCGGCGGAAGCGGCGTCGATCTTGACAACGCGGCCGGGTGGCAGGTCCGCGACCTGCATGTGTACGAGTCGCAGGAGCACGCGATCGACGCCCGGCGCTGCTACAACGCGGGCATCCACGACAACTACATCGAAGACTTCGGCCTGCGGGGCACGGCGGGCTCCGTCTATTTTGGAATCCGCTGCACGCTGCAGCCCGGAACGCCGGCCACCTTCGTCGGCAACAAAATCAATTATCTGTACGGGACTTTGCCCGCGGCTTCCTATGTGTACCTGGCTGTGGAGGGGCACAGCGCCGGCACCTCGTACGCGGCGGTGACCGGAAACGCGCTCGTCGGCAGGGGCACCGCCCGGGAGACCGGGCTGCGATACGCGCTGGGTGCGGGCACAGCGATCACGGTCGCCTCCACCGGCAACCTGGTGGCGGGCATGGGCACCGCTCGCTCGGTCGGCACTCGCGTGACCGTGACAGAGGGGCGGTAGCCATAGGATCGGGGTGTGACGGATGGGTTGGAGCGGCTGTGGACGCCACACCGGATGACGTACATCGCCGGCAAGGGCCAGCCACCCGGCTGCCCGTTCTGCCTCGCGCCCGGTATGACCGAGGGCAGCCTCGTGGTCGCTCGCGGCAAGCTGGTTTACGCGGTCCTCAACCTGTACCCGTACAACCCCGGTCACCTGCTCGTCTGCCCGTACCGGCACGTGCCCGACTACACCGACCTCGACACCGACGAGACAGCTGAGCTGGCACGCTTCACCCAGACCGCGATGCGGGTGATCCGCGAGGTGAGCGGCGCGCACGGCTTCAACATCGGCATGAACCAGGGGTCGGTGGCCGGCGCCGGCATCGCCGCACACCTGCACCAGCACGTCGTGCCGAGGTGGGGCGGCGACAGCAACTTCATGCCCGTGGTCGGCCAGACCAAGGTCCTCCCACAGCTCCTGACCGACACCCGCGACCTCCTCACCGGAGCCTGGCCCACCGACGCCTAACCCGGCGCGGCCCGCGTCCCCCGCGGCCCGCGCGGCCCGCGCCCGGCGCGGGGTTGACTTCGAGTGTGCTCTAACTGGAACGCTGCCATCCATGAGGACGCTTGGGCGTAGTGGCATCGAGGTGAGTGACCTCGGGTTCGGGTGCTGGGCCATCGGTGGGCCGTTCTGGAGGGAAGAGCAGCCGCTCGGCTGGGGCGAGGTCGACGACGAGGAGTCGGCGCGGGCGTTGCGGCGGGCCGTCGAGCTTGGCGTGACGTTCTTCGACACGGCCGACGTGTACGGCACCGGGCACAGCGAGGAGGTCGTCGGGCGGGCGCTGCGCACGGTACGCGACGAGGTGGTGATCGCCACCAAATGGGGCAACACGTTCGACCCCGCGACGCGCCAGGCGACCGGCACCGACGCGTCGCCCGGCTACCTGACGAAGGCGGTCGAGGGCTCGTTGCGGCGGCTGGGCACCGACCGGATCGACCTGTACCAACTGCACCTCAACGATCTGCCGATCGCCCAAGGACTGGATCTGGTCGACACGCTGGAGGAGTTGGTCGCGGCGGGCAAGGTTCGCGCGTACGGCTGGAGCACGGACTTCGCCGACCGGGCCACCGCGCTTGCGACCGCTGGCGCGCACGCGACGTCGGTCCAGCACGCGTTTTCGGTGCTGGAGGACTCGGGAGAGGTGCTCGAAGTGTGCGAGAAGTTCGACCTCGCCAGCATCAATCGCGGGCCGCTCGCGATGGGCCTGCTGACCGGGAAGTACACGGAGTCGTCGACGCTCGGCCCGGACGACGTGCGGGGGATCGCGCCGGAGTGGCTGAGCTTCTTCCGTGACGGCCGGCCGGCACCGGAGTGGCTGGCGCGGGTGGCGGCGCTGCGCGAGGCGTTGACCGCGGACGGGCGGACGCTGGTGCAGGGCGCTTTGGGATACCTGTGGGCGCGCAGTGGACGTACCGTGCCGATTCCTGGCTGCCGGACGGTGGCCCAGGTAGAGGAGAACGCGGGGGCGCTGGCGTACGGGCCGCTGCCTCCCGACGCGTACGCGGAGGTGGAACGCCTCGGCACGACGGCGCTGAGCTGACCGCGGCGATCAAGGGCATTTCCCGGGACCAAGGGCGAACGCACGTGGAAACGAGATCCAACCACGTGCGTTCGCCCTTGATCGACGAGGGAGAGAGGGGCCCCGCTGGCCGCGGGGAGGGGCGTGCGCTAGGAGGCGTGTTCTTTGCGGATGGAGTCGGCCAGGTGGGAAGGCATCGGGTCGTGGCGGGCGAAGGTGCGGGTGAAGGTGCCGGCGCCGCTGGTCATCGACCGGAGCTCGACCGCGTAGCGCACCAGCTCGGTCGCTGGGACTTCGGCCCGGACAAGGGTGCGCTCGCCGCCGGCCGGGTCGGGCTCGGTGCCGAGGACGCGGCCGCGGCGCCCGGACAGGTCGCTCATCACGGAGCCGACGAACGAGTCGGGTACCCGGATGGTGATCTCGTCGACCGGTTCCAGGAGCTGGATCTGGCCCTTCTCGGCCGCTTCGCGCAGCGCTAGCGCCCCCGCCGTCTGGAACGCGGCGTCGGAGGAGTCGACGCTGTGTGCCTTGCCGTCGTAGAGCGTCACCCGCAGGTCGACCACCGGGTACCCGGCGACGAGCCCGCGTTCCATCTGGGCGCGAACGCCCTTCTCCACGGACGGGATGTAGTTGTGCGGCACCACACCGCCGACGATCTTGTCGACGAACTCGAAGCCGGAGCCCCTGGGCAGCGGCTCGACCTTGATGTCGCAGACGGCGTACTGGCCGTGGCCACCGGACTGCTTCACGTGCCGCCCGTGCCCGGCCGACTCGGCGGCGAACGTCTCGCGCAGCGCCACCCGCACGGGCTCGGTCTCCAGCTCGACACCGCCTGCGCGGAGCCGGTCGAGCACCACGTCGGCGTGCGCCTCTCCCATGCACCACAGGACGAGCTGATGGGTCTCGGCGTTGCGCTCCAGCCGCATGGTCGGGTCGCCCGCGACGAGGCGGCCGAGGTTTTTGGCGAGGGCGTCTTCGTCGGCGCGGGTCTTGGCGACGATCGCGATCGGCAGCAGCGGCTCGGGCATCACCCAGGGCTCGACGAGCAGCGGGTTGTCCTTGGCGGAGATCGTGTCGCCGGTCTCCGCGCTGCCCGACTTGGTGATCGCGCAGATATCGCCGGCGACGCAGTACGGCACCTCGCGCAGGCTGGCGCCCAGCGGCGAGTAGATGTGCGCGATGCGCTCGTCGTTGTCGTGGTCGGGGTGGCCGCGGTCTTCCATGCCGTGCCCGGACACGTGCACGACGGCTTCCGGGCGCAGCGTGCCGGAGAACACCCGGACGAGTGAGACCCGGCCGACGTGCCGGTCGATGGTGGTCTTGACGACTTCTGCGACGAGCGGGCCGTCGGGGTCGCAGGTGAGCGGCTGCTGGGGAGACCCGTCGACGCCGGTGACGGCGGGCAGGTCGTGTTCGAGCGGGGTGGGGAAGGCGGCGGTGAGCAGCTCCAGCAGGGCGTCGAGGCCGACCTGGGTCTCCGCGCACACCGGTACGACGGGGTAGAAGTGGCCGCGGGCGACCGCCTTCTCCAGGTCGTCGATGAGCACCTGGGTCTCGATCTCCTCGCCGCCCAGGTAGCGGTCCATCAGGGTCTCGTCTTCGCTCTCCGCGATGATGCCCTCGATGAGCTCGTTGCGGGCCTCGTCGATCGCGGGCAGGTGCTCGGGGTCGGGGTCGCGCACGTCGGGCGGGTACCCGTTCGTGTAATCGAAGACCCGTTTGGTGATCAGACCCATCAGGCCGGCCGTGGACTCGCCGTCGTCGCCGAGCATCGGCAGGTACAGCGGCAGCACGTTGTCGCCGAACACCCGCTGGCACAGCGCGACGGTCTCGTCGAAGTCGGCGCGCTGGTGGTCCAGGCGGGTGACCGCGACGGCGCGCGGCATGCCGACGGCGGCGCACTCCTCCCACAGCGCGGCCGTGGCCGCGTCCATGCCGTCGACGGCGGAGACCACGAACAGCGCGGCGTCCGCGGCGCGGAGGCCGGCGCGCAACTCGCCGACGAAGTCGGCGTATCCGGGACTGTCGAGCAGGTTGACCTTGATGTCGTTGTGGATGAGGGGTGCGCAGGCCAGGCTCACCGAGCGCTGCTGCTTGACCGCGGCGGGGTCGTGGTCGCTGACCGTGGTGCCCTCGGTCACCGAGCCCGCTCGGGAGACCGTGCCTGTCGCGGCGAGCAGCGCCTCGACCAGGGTGGTCTTGCCGGCACCCGAGTGCCCGACCAGCACCACGTTGCGTACCCTGCCGGGAGCTTCCACCACCGGCGCGGGGCCGGTGACTCCCTTCTCCTGACTCTTCTGCGCCATCCGGCATACCTCCCTGGGACGGTACGTGAGCTACCTCACGTTCGCCCTTCGATCCCACACCCGCAACACGTAGTACACAACCCCGACGCGCTCTGTTCCTGTGGTTGGACTCGCGCGCGCTCTGCTGGTTGGCCTCGCCTCCGGCGCGGCGGGCTCCCGCGCCTTTGGTGCCGCCCTGTAGACCCCAGTCGGGTCTGCGGGCGGCGGCGCGCTCGCGGGCTGGTGGGACCGCTATCGTGAGAGCCGCCATGGCGAAGATCTTCCGCGTGTCCGCTCGCACCGCGCTCAGCAGCGTCGTCGAGCCTATTGCCCGCGCCCTCCTCCGGTTGGGCATCTCTCCGAATGCCGTCACCGTCGCCGGCACCGTCGGCGTACTCGTCGGCGCCGTGGGCTTTGGTGCCCGCGGCCACCTGATCATCGCACTCGTGATCGTCGTCGTGTTCGCGCTCACCGACTTTCTCGACGGCACGATGGCCCGTATGAAGGGCGGCTCGACGAAGTTCGGCGCCTTCCTCGACTCCTCGATGGACCGGGTCGCCGATGCGGGCATCTTCGGCTCGGTGGCGTACTGGCTGGCCACCCAGGATGACCGCTGGGGCATGGTCGCCGCGCTGCTGTGCCTCGCGTCGGGCCAGGTCGTCTCGTACGTGAAGGCGCGCGCCGAAGGGCTCGGCATGACCTGCAACGTGGGCATCGCCGAGCGCCCGGAACGCCTGCTCAGCGTCGGTGTCGGTGGCCTGCTGGCGGGGGTGGGCCTCGAGTGGGCGCTGCCGGCAGCGCTCTGGATCTTGGCGGTGCTGTCCGTGATCACGATCGGCCAGCGGGTCGCCCACGTGTACAAGCAAGCCCAAGTACCAGTCGCATGAACCTGACGGAGGTCGGGTACGCCGCGGGGTGGCGGCTGGTGCGTGCGCTCCCGGAGCCGGTCGCCGCGGCCGCGTTCCGCGCCGGCGCCGACCTCGCCGCGCACCGGGGCGGTCCGGGCACGACACGCCTGGCGCGCAACCTGCGCCAGGTCGTGGGGCCGGACATGCCCGAGGACGAGTTCGACGCGCTGGTACGGCGCGCGGTGCGCTCCTATGCCCGGTACTGGATGGAGGCGTTCCGGTTGCCGTCCCGCACCCGCGAGCAGCACCGGCGCGGGTTCGTCCTGGGCGGCGACGACATGCTGGCCGAAAACGTCGCGGCTGGCCGCGGCTCGGTCGTCGCGCTGCCGCACGGTGGCAACTGGGATGCCGCCGGCGCCTGGGTCGCCTCACAGGGCTGGCCGATCATCACAGTGGCCGAGCGGCTCAAGCCCGAAGGCGTGTACGAGCGGTTCCTGGCGTTCCGGCGCGGCCTGGGCATGGAGATCATCCCCGCCACCGGCGGCGACCGCGCCCCGATCGACGTGCTCGGCGAGCGCCTCGACCAGGGGTACGTGGTGCCGCTGCTCGCCGACCGTGACCTGTCCGCCCGCGGCGTCGAGGTGACGTTCTTCGGCGGGCGCACCCGGATGCCGCCCGGCCCGGCACTTCTGGCGCTGAAGCACAACGCGCCGCTGTACACGGTGGACATGTGGTACGAGCCGGAAGGGCCGCGCGGGGCGCTCCGGGGCCCGCTGGCACCGCCCACCGAGGGACCGCTGGACCAGCGCGTGAAGGCGTTCACCCAACAGATAGCCGACAGCCTGGCGGCGGGCATCGCCGAGCACCCGGAAGATTGGCACATGCTCCAGCGGGTCTGGCTCGACACACCGGCGACCACGCCAGGCCGAGCGGCCTGAGGAGGGGGCCCGTGCGCGTCGGCATCGTGTGCCCGTACTCGTTGGACGTCCCCGGTGGCGTGCAGAACCACGTGATCGACCTCGCCGAGGCCCTGATCGCCCTCGGCCACGAGGTCAGCGTGCTGGCGCCGGCCGACGACGACGCGCCCCTGCCCGCGTACGTGGTGCCGGCCGGCCGGTCGGTCCCGTTCCCGTACAACGGGTCGGTGGCCCGGATCAGCTTCGGGCCGGTGTCGACGGCGCGGGTGCGGCGGTGGCTCAACCGGGGCGACTTCGACGTGCTCCACGTGCACGAGCCGTTCGTGCTGAGCCTGTCGATGCTCGCGGTGCTGTCGGCGCGCGGCCCGGTGGTGGCGACGTTCCACACCGCGATGACCCGGTCTCGCGCCATGGCCGCCGCCCAGGGCCTGCTCCAGCTCGTGCTGGAACGCATCACCGCCCGCATCGCGGTCAGCGCCCTGGCCCGCAAGGTGCAGGTCGAGCACATGGCCGGCGGCGCGGTGGAGATCCCGAACGGGGTCGCGGTGGCAAAGTACGCCCAGGCCCCGCCGTTGCCGGGTTGGCCAGGCGAGGGCGGGGCGATCGGCTTCCTCGGCCGGTTCACCGAGCCGCGCAAGGGCTTCGAGTACCTGCGCAGCGCGTACGTGTCGCTGGCCAGGCAGCGGCCGGGGCTGCGGCTGCTCGTGGCCGGCCCGGGTGAGCGCGAGGAGCTGCTGGAGGACGTACCGGCCGACCTGCACAGCCGGGTCGTCTACCTGGGCAAGGTCACGGAGGCGGACAAGGCCCGCATGCTGCGCAGCGTCGACGTGTACGTGGCGCCCAACACCGGTGGCGAGTCGTTCGGCATGATCTTGACCGAGGCGATGGCGGCGGGCACGCCGATCGTGGCCAGCGACCTCGACGCGTTCCGCCGGGTGCTCGACGGCGGCCGGGCCGGCGCGCTGGTGCCGGTCGGTGACGCGGAGGCCCTGGAGCGGTGCGTCGGCCAGCTGTTGGACACCCCCGGGCAGCGGGCCGCGCTGGCCGAGCACGCTCGCGAGGTGGTCACCGCGTTCGACTGGCCGGTGGTGGCCGGGCACGTGCTGGAGGTGTACGCGACCGCGATCGAGGCCACCGACGGCCGGGTCATCGATGTCGACCCGGAGTAGGTACCTCTACGATGCCGAGCATGTGGTGGGTTGCGGGTGCCATCGCCGTGGCGGTGCTGCTGTCCGCGTACCTCCTCTGGACGGCAAGCCGGGTCGAGAGGCTGCACATGCGGGCAGCGGCCGCGGCGCGGGCCCTTGACGCGCACCTGCTGAGGCGCGCCGCGGCGGCCGCCGTCGTGGCGGAGGCGCGCGGCGCGCTGGAGCTTTACGCCGCCGCGCGGATCGCGCTCGACGCGGGCCCGGAGGAGCGCGAGGCCGCCGAAAACGATCTCACGCGCCAGCTCCGCTTGACCGAGCCGGACGACGAGGTGCTCGCCGCGAACCGGCGGCTCGCCGTCGCCCGCCAGGTGCACACCGATCTGGTACGCGACGCGCTGTCCGCGCGGCGGCGCTGGGTGGTGCGCCTGTTGCGCATGTCCAGGCGGCACCCGGAGCCGGGTTATTTCGACATCGATGATCCGATCCTGCTGGCGGTGCCCGCACCCGCACCCGCACCCGCTCCGGCCCCGCCGCTGGCCGCCGAGCAGGCCACCTAGGGTGCGATTGGCCGTCGGCAGTCGCTCCCCGCGGGGCTAGCATCCGAATCATGGCCGAGATTTCCGCACAGTCCACCGAATCCGTCACCGGCACCGCCCGCGTCAAGCGCGGCATGGCCGAGATGCTCAAGGGCGGCGTGATCATGGACGTGGTCACACCGGAGCAGGCGAAGATCGCCGAAGACGCCGGCGCCGTCGCGGTGATGGCCCTGGAGCGGGTACCGGCCGACATCCGCGCTCAGGGCGGCGTGTCCCGGATGAGCGACCCCGACATGATCGACGGGATCATCAGCGCGGTCTCCATCCCGGTCATGGCCAAGGCGCGGATCGGCCACTTCGTGGAGGCCCAGGTGCTGCAGGCGTTGGGCGTCGACTACGTCGACGAGTCGGAGGTGCTGACACCGGCCGACTACGCCAACCACATCGACAAGTGGGCGTTCACGGTGCCGTTCGTGTGCGGGGCGACGAACCTGGGCGAGGCGCTGCGCCGGATCACCGAGGGCGCGGCCATGATCCGCTCAAAGGGTGAAGCGGGCACCGGGGACGTCTCGAACGCGACCACCCACATGCGGCAGATCCGGGCGGAGATCAAGCGCCTGACGTCGCTGCCCGACGACGAGCTGTACGTGGCGGCCAAGGAGCTCCAGGCCCCGTACGAGCTGGTCCGCGAGGTGGCGAAGGCCGGCAAGCTGCCCGTCGTGCTCTTCACCGCGGGCGGCATCGCCACCCCGGCCGACGCGGCGATGATGATGCAGCTCGGTGCCGAGGGCGTCTTCGTGGGCTCGGGCATCTTCAAGTCCGGCAACCCGGCACAGCGGGCCGCCGCGATCGTCAAGGCCACCACGTTCCACGACGACCCTGACGTGCTCGCGAAGGTGTCGCGCGGCCTGGGTGAGGCCATGGTCGGCATCAACGTCGACGACATCCCCGTGCCGCACCGCCTCGCGGAGCGCGGCTGGTGAAGATCGGGGTACTGGCGCTCCAGGGCGACGTGCGCGAGCACGTCGGTGCCCTGACGTCCGGTGGTGCTTCCGCCACGGCTATCCGGCGGCCGTCCGAGCTCGACGAGGTCGACGCGCTGGTCATCCCCGGCGGCGAGTCGACCACGATGAGCAAGCTCGCCATCGAGTTCGGCATGCTCGACCCGGTGCGCAAGCGGATCGCCGGCGGCATGCCCGTGTACGGCTCATGCGCCGGGATGATCATGCTGGCCGACCGGGTGCTCGACGGGCGCCCCGACCAGCAGACCTTCGGCGGCATCGACATGACCGTGCGCCGCAACGCCTTCGGGCGGCAGGTCGACTCGTTCGAGGGAGAGGTCGGCCTGACGCCCTTCGAAGAGCCGTTCCACGCCGTTTTCATCCGCGCTCCCTGGGTCGAAAGCGTCGGTCAGGACGTCGAGGCGCTGGGCCGCGTCACGGATGGTGCGGCCGCCGGTAGGATTGTCGCGGTTCGGCAGGGCAATCTGCTCGCCACCGCTTTCCACCCGGAGTTGACCGGCGACCTCCGAGTCCACCGATACTTCGTGGAGATGGCGCGCGCGGCAGTCGACGGTTAGGGGGCGTGGATGTCTGGCCACTCCAAGTGGGCGACGACCAAGCACAAGAAGGCGGTCATCGACGCCAAGCGCGGCAAGCTCTTCGCCCGTCTGATCAAAAACGTCGAGGTGGCCGCCCCCACCGGCGGCGGCGACCCCGCCGGCAACCCCACCCTCTTCGACGCCATCCAGAAGGCCAAGAAGAGCTCGGTGCCCAACGACAACATCGACCGCGCGGTCAAGCGCGGTTCCGGGCTCGAAGCCGGCGGCGCCGACTACCAGACCATCATGTACGAGGGGTACGGGCCGAACGGCGTCGCCATCCTCATCGAGTGCCTCACCGACAACCGCAACCGCGCCGCGACCGAGGTGCGCACCGCGCTCACCCGCAACGGCGGCTCGCTGGCCGACGCCGGCTCGGTGGCGTACATGTTCTCCCGCAAGGGCACCATCCTGGTGCCGAAGGCGGATGGGCTGTCAGAAGACGACGTGCTGATGGCCGTGCTCGACGCCGGCGCCGAAGAAGTCAACGACCTGGGCGAGTCCTTCGAGGTCATCACCGACCCGTCCGACCTGATCCCCGTGCGCACCGCCCTCCAGGACGCGGGCATCGAGTACGAGTCGGCCGAGTCGGGCTTCGTGCCGTCGGTGAGCGTGCCGCTCGACGAGGAAGGCGCCCGCAAGATCTTCAAGCTGATCGACGTGCTCGAAGACTGCGACGACGTCCAGAACGTCTTCGCCAACTTCGACGTCAGCGACGAGGTAATGGCCGCCGTCGGCTAGCGCGCTGGCGGGATCTCGAAGACACCCGCGCCTCCGAGCGCTGGTCGCTGCCGCACGTCCCCGCATGCGCTGCCCTCGTGCGCCAGGGCGGGCGCCGATCAAGGGAGATCGCATCGATCAAGGGCGAATGCACGCGGAAATGAGATCGAACCGCGTGCATTCGCCCTTGATCGGCGAAAGGGGGCGGCGAAAAGGGGGGCGGCGAAAGGGGGCGCGGCGCGGGAGTGTGGCGCTAGGGGGCGGGCGGGGGCACGGGGAGGCCTGCGGCCTCGGCGGCCAGGCGTAGCAGGCCGAGGAAGAGCGCGTCGCGGGCCTCCGAGTCCATCCAGTCGAAGTGGCCGTTGGCCTCCAGCGACGTGAACCCGTGCAGTGACGCCCACGCGTGCAGCATCGCCTGGAAGTGTTCCGGCTCGACGCTGACCTTGGTGTGCGCCCCCTTGAGCTTGGCGCAGTGCTCCACCGCGGGGTGCACATCGCGGATTCGCGGTGGACCCAGCTGCCCGGTGTGGAGAGCCTCGACGAACAGCGACGAGAGCTGGGCCATCGCCCGTCCGGCCGCCTCGCTGGTGCTGCCATCCGCAGGCGCGGCGTAGTCGGGCAGCGGCAAGCCCAGGATCAGCGCGAACTGCTGCGGCTCGCGGTGCGCCCACCGCCGGTACGCCTGTGCGGCGGCGACGAATCCGCCCGCGATGTCACCGTCTGGCACCTCGGCTCGCGCCTGCGCGACTTCGGTGCCGAGCGCCTCGTACGCGTCCGTGATGAGTGCGCTGATCAGCTCGTCGCGATCGGCGAAGTAGCGGTAGAGCGCCGGCGGTGTCATGTCCATCACACGGGCGATGTCGGCGAAGCGCACCGCCGCTGGCCCGCCCTCGCGCATGAGGGTGAGCGCGGTCTGCTTGATCTCGCCGATCGTGGCTGCTCGCGCCCGTTCGCGGCGGGGCGCCGGCCGCGTGGTCGGGCTCATGCTTCCTCCTGATTAAGCACTCCGTTAAGCATCGTTACAGACGTGAAGACACTTGACAAGTGACGAGCCATCGTGTTCGTTATGAGGCGTAACGATTCTGATGCTCCTTCACGTGGGGAACGACAATGAACGATGCAGGACCGCTCGGCCGGCTAGCCCGGCTCGCCTACCGCAACCGCGGCCGCACCGTGCTGCTCTGGCTGGCCGCCCTCATGCTCGCTTTCGGCCTCTCGGCGGCCTTCGGGGGCGACTTCGCCGCCGACTACTCCGCGCCCGGCTCCGACTCCAAGGCCGCCCAGGAGCTGCTCCAGGAGAAGTTCCCCGCCCAGTCGGGTGAGGTCGTCGACGTCGTGGTCCGCGCCGACGGGCCGGTGGAGGCCGCGCGGGGTGACGTGCGGGCGTTGCTCGACGAGCTGGCCACGGTGCCGCACGTGGCGAGCGTGGACGACCCGTTCGCCGCGCCGGGCGGCGTCTCGCCGGATGGCCGCACGCTCGTCGCGCATGTCCGCCTCGACGTGACCAACCCCAACGACATGCCGGTCGCCGACAGCGAGCGGCTGCTGGAGATCGCCAACGCCGACCGGCCGGGCCTCGACGTCGCCCTCGGCGGGCAGGCGGTCCAGCTGGCGGAGCAGGGCGAGATCGGCTCGGAGGGCATCGGCCTCCTAGCGGCGGCGGTGATCCTGCTGCTGATGTTCGGCTCGGTGGTCGCCGCGGGCCTGCCGATCCTCACCGCTGTCGCCGGCCTCGCGGTGAGCAGCGCGCTTACCGGCCTGGTGCTGCGGTTCGTCGACGCGCCCGACTGGTCCACCTCGCTCGCGACCATGATGGGTATCGGCATCGGCATCGACTACGTGCTGCTCATGGTCACCCGGTTCCGGGAGTGGCGGGCCGCTGGGCTCGACCCGGAGGCCGCCACGGTCGCGACGCTCGACACCGCCGGCCGCGCGGTCATGGTCGCCGGCAGCACGGTCGTCGTCAGCATGCTGGGCCTGTTCGCGATGGGCCTGTCGTTCATGCGCGGCGCCGCCGTGGTCACGATCATCGGTGTCCTCGTCGTCATGGCGGCCAGCGTCACCCTCTTCCCCGCGCTGCTCGGATACCTGGGCCGGCACGTCGACCGGCTGCGCCTGCCGCTGCGCCGGACCAGTCGCACCGAGATCGCCGTCGGCGGCCACATCGAGCCGAGCCGCGGCTGGCTCGGCTGGAGCCGACTCGTGCAGCGGCATCGGGTGCTCACCGCGGTGGCCGGTACGGCGATCCTGCTCGCGCTGGCCTCGCCATTCCTCGGCGTGCGCTTCGGGTTCCCGGACGCCGGTAACAACCGGGAGGAGACGTCGACGCGGCAGGCGTACGACATGCAGGCCGACGGCTTCGGACCGGGCGCCAACGGCCCCCCGGTGCGGGCCGGGGCCCTGTCCCGGCGGGGTGCCACGGCCGCGCTCCAGGGCCAGCGCGCGCCCGCCGCGGCGCCGCCGGGCGTCGCCGCGGTGACGCCACCGCAGCTCAACCCCGCCGGCGACACCGCGGTGCTCACCGTCGTGCCGGCCACCGGGCCGCAGGACGAGCGGACCGAGGATTTGGTACACCGCCTGCGCGACGAGACCATCCCGGCGGCCACCCGCGACTCGGGTACGGCCGTGCGGGTCGGCGGCGTGACCGCCACGTCGATCGACAGCACGGAGAACATCGCCGGGCGCCTCCCGCTGCTCATCGGTGGCGTGGTGCTGCTGTCGATGGTGCTGCTGCTCGCCTCGTTCCGGAGTGTGGCGGTGGCGATCAAGGCCGCGGTGATGAACCTGTTCTCGGTCGCGGCCGCCTATGGCGTCGTCGCGTACGTGCTCCAGGGCGGCTGGGCCGGGCAGCTGATCGGCATCGACACCGAGACGCCGCTGCCCGCGTTCGTGCCGGTGCTCATGTTCGCCGTCCTCTTCGGACTGTCGATGGACTACGAGGTGTTCCTGGTCAGCCGGATGCGTGAGGCGTGGAACCGCACCCGAGACAACGGCCGCGCGATCACCGAGGGCCTGGCCGGCACCGGCAGCGTGGTGACGGCGGCCGCGGCCATCATGATCGCCGTGTTCGCGGCGTTCGTGCCCAGCCCCGACGTCGTGCTGAAGGTGATCGGCGTCGGCATGGCGGCCGCGATCCTGGTCGACGCGACCGTCGTACGGATGCTGCTGGTCCCGTCGGTCATGCACCTGCTCGGCCGGGCCACCTGGTGGATGCCGCGCTGGCTCGGGCGCATCCTGCCGGAGCTGCACGTCGAGGGCCAGCCCGAGCGGCATCTCCCCGTGCCGCCGGAGCCGTCGCTGGAGCTGGTGGAGGCCGGCACCCGATAAGGCACTCTCAAGGGGCCGCTACCGGGGTCGGTACTCGACCTCGGGGCGGCCCCTCGTGCCGTATCTGGGGGAGCGGACCACCCGGCCGGTCTCGGCCAGGTGCTCCAGATAGCGGCGGGCCGTCACGCGCGAGGCGCCGGTGCGGGCGGCGACCTCGGCCGCCGACAGGCCGGGGGAGTCGCGCAGGGCGGCAAGGACGCGATCCAGGGTCGCCTCATCCAGGCCCTTGGGCAGCCCGCCGGCCGCCGTGCCGCGCAGTGTCGCGAAGACCCGGTCGACCTCGTGCTGGGCGGCGACCTCGCCCGTGGCCAGCACTTGTTCGCGGTACTGGGCGTAGCGCTCCAGCTTGTCGCGGAAAGCCGCGAACGTGAACGGCTTCAGCAGATAGTGGGTCACGCCCAGCGCCACCGCCGCCCGTACCATCGCCAGGTCGCGGGCCGAGGTCACGGCCAGTACGTCGGTGCCACTGCCCGCCGCGCGCAACGCCCGGCACACGTCGAGGCCATGCCGGTCGGGCAGGTTCAGATCGAGCAGTACCAGGTCGACCGGCTCACCCCGAAGGGCGGCCATCGCGTCCTGGGCGGTGTGCACGACGCCCGCCACCGTAAAGCCCGGCAGCCGTTCCACGTACGCCTTGTGCGCCTCGGCGATCAGCGGCTCGTCCTCCACGACGAGTACCCGGATGGTCATGCGCCGCCTCCCGCAGTCGCCACAAAGCGTCGGGAGCGCAGCGACCGAAGCGACTGGCGGCTACAGGGAGGCTTGGGGGCGCATGACCATCCCGCTAGCAGGGCGCTCATGACGATCTCACCGGCAGCCGGACGGTGAAGACCGCGCCGCCCTCGGGTGCGGCGGTGACCGTGTAGCTACCGCCGTACCGCTCGACCACCTGCCCCACCAGCGCGAGCCCCAGCCCGCGGCCGGCGCGTTTGGTCGACCAGCCGCGGCGGAACGCGTCGGCCACCTGGTCGGGGTCGAGACCGGGTCCAGTGTCGGTGACCCGCACGACCACCTCGTCGGCGGTGGACCGCGCGTACACGGTGACCCGGCGCGGCGGCTCGGTGCCGGTGACCGCCTCGAGCGCGTTGTCGACCAGGTTGCCGACCACGGTGAGCAGGTCGCGGACCGGCAGCGGCCCGGGGTCGAGCCGCGAATCCCGGTCGACGACCAGGTCGACGCCGCGCTCGCTGGCCTGCGCGGACTTGCCGAGCAGCAGCGCGGCCAGGGCGGGCTCGGTGACCGCGCCCACGACCTGGTCGGTCAGCTCCTGCGCGAGCGCCAGCTCTTCGGTAGCCAGCCGGACGGCGTCGTCTGTGCGGCCCAGCTCGACGAGGGTGAGCACGGTGTGCAGGCGGTTCGCGGCCTCGTGCGCCTGGGAGCGGAGTGCTTCTGTCAGCCCGCGTACCGAGTCCAGCTCACCGGTCAGCGACCGCAGCTCGGTGTGGTCGCGCAGGGTGAGCACGGTGCCGAGGGGGCGGCCCTCGAAGCGTGTGACCTGCTGGTTCGCCACCAGCACCCGGTCGCCGGCCAGCACCGGCTCGTCATCGGCGGGGCGGCCGGAGGCGAGCAGTTCGGCCACCGCGGGCGGCAGGTCCAACTCGCCGACCGGGCGGTCGGTCACGCCGTCTCCGGGCAGCCCGAGCAGGCGACGGCCCTCGTCGTTGACGAGCGCCACCCGGCGATCCCGGTCGACGACCACCAGACCTTCGCGTACCGAATGCAGTACCGCGTCGTAGTACTCGTACATCCTGGTCATCTCCGCGGGGCCGAGGCCGTGGGTCTGGCGGCGCAGCCGCCGGCTGAGCAGCCAAGCCCCGGCGGCGGCGAGGGCCAGCGCGGCGGCCGTGGCGATCGCGACCGCCGGCGCCTGGCGCAGCAGCTTGCGGTTGATCGCCTCGGTGGTGATGCCGACCGATACCAGGCCGACGATCTCATTGTCGGTGTCGCGGATCGGCACCACCGCGCGCACCGACTCGCCCAGCGTGCCGACGTAGGTTTCGGTGACGACGCCGCCGGCCAGGGCCGGCTCGACAGTGCCGACGAACTTCTCGCCGATCCGGTCCGGCTCGGGGTGGGTGTAGCGGGTGCGGTCGGGCGCCATCACGACGACGAAGTCGGTTTCTGTCGCCCGCCGGATGGACTCCGCGTACGGCTGGAGCCGGGCCGTCGGGTCGGCGGTGCGGAGGGCGTCGGCGACGTTCGGAGAGTGAGCCACCGTCTCGGCGACCGAGACGACCTCTTCGGTGGCGGCATCCCGCGCGTCGGAACGCGCCAGCAGCACGGCCGCCCCCGTGCCGCCGGCCACCAGCAGCGTCACGACCAGCACCTGAAGGGCGAACAGCTGCCCCGCGATGCTCCAGCGACCTGTCATGTACCTGTTTCCGATCCGCGTCCCCGTGATGAACAGAATGAACGTAAGAGTGCTCTGAGGTGAGACCTGGACCACAGTCTGCGGCATGGAGACCCAGAGCCCCCTCCCGCGGGTCAGGCGGGACCGCACGCACTACCTGTACATCGCCGTGGTCGTCGCTGTAGCGGCGGGCATCCTTGTCGGCCTCGTCGTCCCGGACTTCGCGAAGGAGCTCCGGCCGATCGGCACCGGATTCGTCAACCTGATCAAAATGATGATCAGCCCGGTCATCTTCTGCACGATCGTGCTGGGCGTCGGCTCGGTGCGGCAGGCCGCCAAGGTCGGCAAGGTCGGCGGACTCGCGCTCGGGTACTTCCTGACTATGTCGACGATCGCGCTGGCGATCGGCCTCGTCGTCGGCAACCTCATCCACCCGGGCTCCGGCCTTGACCTGGGCGCGTCGGTGGCCGAGGCCGGCCAGAGCGCGGCCAGCAACGCGTCCGACGAAGGCACCGCGGACTTCCTGCTCGGGATCATCCCGACCTCACTGCTATCGGCCTTGACCGAGGGCGAGGTGCTCCAGACGCTCCTGGTCGCGCTGATGGTCGGATTCGCTGTACAGGCCATGGGCAGCCGAGGCGAGCCGGTACTGCGCGCGATCACCGTGATCCAGCGGCTGGTCTTCAAGGTCCTGTCGATGATCATGTGGCTGGCACCTGTCGGCGCGTTCGGCGCGATCGCGGCGGTCGTGGGGGCGACCGGCGTGGACGCGCTCACGAGCCTCGCCCAGATCATGCTCGGCTTCTACGCCACGTGCTTCATCTTCGTCTTCGTGGTGCTCGGGCTGCTGCTGCGACTGGTCGCCGGGATCAGCATCTTCGCGCTGTTCAAGTACCTCGCCCGGGAGTTCCTGCTGATCGTCTCCACGTCGTCGTCGGAGTCGGCGCTGCCGCGGCTGATCGCGAAGATGGAGCACTTCGGCGTGAGCAAGCCCGTCGTCGGCATCACCGTGCCGACCGGGTACTCCTTCAACCTCGACGGCACCGCCATCTACCTGACAATGGCCTCGCTCTTCGTGGCCGAGGCGATGGGCAACCCGCTCTCGGTGGGCGAGCAGATCTCGCTGCTCCTCTTCATGATCATCGCGTCGAAGGGCGCGGCCGGTATCACCGGCGCCGGGCTGGCGACACTGGCCGGCGGCCTGCAGAGCCACCGCCCCGACCTGGTCGACGGCGTCGGCCTGATCGTGGGCATCGACCGGTTCATGTCGGAGGCGCGGGCGCTGACCAACTTCGCGGGCAACGCGGTGGCGACCGTACTGGTCGGCACGTGGACGGGCGAGTTCGACAAGGAACGGGCACGCGAGGTACTCGCCGGCCACGACCCGTTCAACGAGCAGACGTTGCTCGACGAGGACGAGCCCGCGCCCGTCTCGCCGGCGGTGGGACCGGACCCGTCCGTCCCAATCCCAGCGTCCGTCGCGCCGTAAACCGACCTGCCCACCGAGCGCCGCCGCGAAGAGCACCACGGCCCGCCACTCTCGCGCGGCGGCCTGGGCGGCCTGGGCGGCCGCGGCGCGGGCCGGCCCGCCGATCAAGGGCAAACGCACGCGGATCGATCTCCGATCCACGTGCGTTTGCCCTTGATCGTGGCGGATCTCCTTGATCGCCGCTGCCGCGTTAAACGATTCGGCGCCGTGCCAAGCCCGACCACCACAGCCGACCCGGCACCGCTAGGCGCCGGGCACCGACCGGATTGTCCCGATCCACGTGGCGAGCCTCTCGCGCTGTGAACATCTATTGCTGCTCTGGCAGCTCTTCTGGCAGCAATAGATGTTCACTGCGTCGTGGAACGGCGACCTTGACATCTGGCTCACACGATTAACTCAACGGCGTTGTCTCCTTGATCGCCGCTCGCGCGGCCTTGCGTTGAGGTTGGAGCTGCGGAGTGCGGTCGAAGGGGAAGTGTCGCCATCGATATTGGTCATGCCGCGGCGTGCTGCGCCGCCGGAGGCGGCGTCTCCTCGCCGATCGGGTCGGCGAGCCGCACGGGCGGGGATCTCGCGCCACAGCGCGTCCGGGCTCGTCGATCAAGGAGATCTCCATGGATCAAGGGCGAATACACGCGGAAAAGAGATCCAACCGCGTGCATTCGCCCTTGATCGGCGGGCAGAGCGGGCGAGGAGCGCCCGGGGCGGGCGGGGAGGGGCGCGGAGCGCCCGGGAGGGCGCGGTGTGTCCCCCGGGGCGGGTTAGGAGTACGTCACGGAGAAGGAGTTGGTGCGGAAGTCCATGCCGCCGGAGGACGAGGTGATCTCATAGCCGAACTGGACGGTGCTCAGTGTGACGTCGCCGAACCAGCCCCTGGCGCGGATCCAGTTCATCACCGCGCGGATGTCGACCGTGCCGGAGCTGGTGTTTGACGAGCGGATGAACGAGAAGACCTGGTTGGAGCCGTTGGAGCCGCGGTACACGGCCCAGCTGTGGCCGCCGACGGACACGTTGGTCTGGAACGAGCCGAGCGGTCCCACCGGCCCGTATTTGTTCATCCACAGCATGATTTCGTACGTGTGGCCGTCGGCCCAGATGTCGTAGGCGCTGGTGTACGCGCCACCGCTGGGCACGGTCACGTTGAAGCTGCTGCGGGCGGTGCCGAGGGAGCTGAGGCGGCGGTTCACCTGGCGGGTGGCGTTGGGGTACGACTTGATGCCGCCGGTGTTGGGATGGTTGGCCCAGACGCCCCAGTTGCTGTACGAGTTTGCCCAGATCGTCTGCGGCCCGTATCCGCTGCCCCAGATGTTGTTGTAGAGGGTGTAGCCGCCGTTGTTCCAGGTGCCCCAGCGGTCGGACGAGCTCCACGCGGCCGCCTGTGCAGGTGCCGAGGTGACGCCGAGGATCAGGGCAACCAGGAGCGCTAGGAGAGAAGAGCGACGCATGGGTGACTCCTTCGCGGTGTCGAAATCGTATCGAAGCGCTTCGACCAACATTTCGACATTTTTGGGTGGAAACCGCTGCGGTATGCCCACCATAGGAGTCGAAATACATGAATGCAACAGGTTCGTAACAAGATAGAGTCGAGTATGGATCTTGCTGAAGCCAAGGGACTGTGGGATCCGGAGCCGGGATGGCTCAACACCGCCAGCTACGGCCTGCCGCCCCGACCCGCGTGGGACGCGGTGCACCATGCGCTCGGCGACTGGCGCGCTGGGCGTACCTCATGGGAGCCATGGGGTGAAGCGACCGAGTTGGCCCGCGCAGCTTTCGCCCGGCTCGTGGCCGTGCCCACCGCCGACGTTGCCGTCGGCGCCGCCGTCTCTCAGCTGCTCGCGCCCATCGCGGCGGCCCTGCCCGACGGGGCGAGGGTGCTGGCGCCCGACATGGAGTTCACGTCGAACCTCTTCCCGTGGCTGGCCCAGCCGCGTGTCCACGTGCGAACCGTGCCCGCCGGCAAGCTGGCCGGCGCGGTCGACGGCGCCACCGCCCTGGCCGGGTTCAGCCCCGTGCAGTCGTCGGACGGCGCGGTCGCGGCGTACGACGAGGCCGTCGCGGCGGCCCGCGCGCACGGCGCGCTGGTCGTGGTCGACGCGACGCAGGGGTGCGGCTGGCTGCCGTTCGACGCGAGCCGGGCGGACGCGGTGGTGGTCGCGGCCTACAAGTGGCTGATGGGACCGCGCGGCACCGCGTTCGCGTACCTGTCGCCGGAGCTGCGGGAGCGGCTCGTCCCGTCGGCCGCCGGCTGGTACGCGGGGGAGGATGTGCACTCGTCCTACTACGGGCCGCCGCTGCGGCTCGCGGCGAACGCACGGCGCTTCGACATCTCGCCGGCCTGGTTCTCGTGGGTCGGGCTCGCGCCGGCGCTCGATCTGGTGGAGCGGATCGGCGTGCCGGCCATCAACGCGCACAACGTCGCGCTGGCGAACCGCTTCCTCGGCGCTCTCGGCCGCCCTCCGGGCGACAGCGCGATCGTGACGGTCGACGTGCCGGGGGCGCAGGAGAGGCTCGCGGCGGCCGGCGTCCGCGCGGCCGTCCGGGCCGGTCGCGTGCGGGCCTCCTTCCACCTGTACTCGACCGAGCGTGACGTCGATATGGCTGCCGCCGCACTGCTCTCCCCGTGATCAAGGCGTCCTTCAAGTCGTCATAGCGACTTGAAGGA
>NZ_JAIBNX010000143.1:3874-20961 GCF_026130045.1 Micromonospora sp. CPCC 205371 | reverse complement strand
CGCCCACGGGCCGCGCGGGGCGCGGGGCGGAGCGCGCGGGACGGCGGCCGGCACGGTGCGCGGGGGGCCGAGCGCGGGCCCCCGGGGGCGGAGTGCGGAGGGCCGGCGGCGGAGCGGGGACCGTGCGGGGCGGGTGGGTTAGGCGACGCAGTTGCGGGAGGTGAAGTCGAGGACTTGCCAGCGGTCGCCGGCCCACTCCAGGATCAGGATGCAGTTCGCCACGGTCAGGCCTGGCAGCGACCCTCGCTCCACACCGGACCGGTCGATCGTCGCGCGTGGGCTGCGGTCGACGGTCGCCTCGTAGATCGGGCGGTCGAGCGTGAAGAGGCTATTCGTCGCGATGCGCCGCACCAGGTACGCGCCGCCGCGCAGTGAGCCACCTTCGGCGTACACGTCGCGGATGGTCGATAGTGCGGTGCCGCAGTCGCCGCACCGGTCGTTTGTGGCCTCGTCGAGGTCGGTCGTGTCTCCGCTGCGCTGGGCGTACGTGAGCAGGTCAAACCAGTATCGGATGAACGCCTCGCCACCGTCGCGGCTGTGCTCACCGGCCGCTGTGGGAAGCGACGGACCGGCGGTTCCGGGTACTGACGCGGCGCCGCCCGGCGCGCCGGTGGTGGGAGATCCGGCCTGGTCGGTCTCCGCCTGCCCCGAGCCCAGGAACCGGGTGACCACGAACGCGCCAAGCACGATCACCATCGCGACCGCGAAGATCGCCACCAGCCGGGTTGGGCTGCCCAGGAGCCAGGCCAGCCGGGAACCACTCGGATGCCGGCGGCGCGGCGGGCGCGATCGCGGCGGCGGGTGGGGCCTCTCGCGCCCTCTGCCGCCCCCCAGCCCCGCGCCCAGTCCCCCCAGTCCCACGCGGAGTGCGGCGCCCGACGGGCGGGCCGCCGGGTCGTCTTGCAGGCAGGCGTCGGCGAGCAGGCTCAGCGGGTGCGGTGGATCGTCGGGCAGCATCTCGGTAAGGACCACGCCCAGCGCGTACACGTCGCTCGGTGGTGTCGGGACGGCCCCGTCGGTGACCTCGGGCGCCCGGTAGCGGAGCCGCTCGAAGGGTTCCGGGTAACGGCGGCCCGCGCGTACCAGCAAAGCCACCGCGAAGTCGGTCAGCCGCGCCGGGCCTTCGCCCGGCGGCGGGATGACCACATTGGATGGTTTTACGTCGCCGTGCACCACCCCCATCCGGTGCGCCGTGCCGAGCGCCTCCGCCATCGCCGCGCCTACTGACGACGCCAGAGCGGGTGGCAACGGCCCGGAGTCGGTCAGCTGCCGGCCCAGATCTGTGCCCGGTACCAGATCCGTCACTAGCGCCAGCACCTCACCGTCCGCAACCACGTCGAGCAGGCGGGCGATACACGGGTGCCACAGAGCGGTCAAATCCGCCCGCGCACGCAGGAATCGGTCCACCAGGCGCGGGTCGGCGGCGAGATCCGGGTACAGCAGCTTCACCGCGACAGCACGCTCCGTGCCGACGTCAACCGCCTGCCACACCTCCCCGGTGTCGCCGTTGGCCAACATTTGATACAGCCGGTAACGGCCGCCAACCGTTCGAGTCACTGGCGATGCCCCCACATGTGACCATTGGCCTGCGGAATTGTGACCATGATGGTCATCAACCCATCCCCCACAGCCCGTATGTTCGTATCACTGTGCAACCAACCTGGCCAGAAGTCACCCTCGCGCACTGTGCGCGACGGTGTATGTGCCAAGCGTCATCGCGATGTGAGGTGAGCAGTCGATGGGGGCTACTGTTCTGCGACACCGCCGAGGAGGGCATGCCGGGCGGTTAGCCGCGGCCGGCGCCGCGATGGCGGTCGCCGTTGGTGCAGGCACCATCGGTTACCTCCAACTCGCCGGCGAAGACGGGTGCACCGGTGATCCGGTGCGCCTCACGGTCGTCTCGTCACCTGACCAGTTCCCCGTCCTGAACCGCCTCGCGGACCAGTGGAGCGCCACCAGGCCCGACGTCGGCGGCCGGTGCGTCGCAGCCACCGTCCGCTCCATGCCGGCAAGCGCCGTCGCGGCCACGATCGGCCCCGGGTGGGACGAGCGCCGCGACGGCCCGCGCCCCGACGTGTGGGCGCCCGACTTCAGCGCCTGGCTCACGCTCGCAGCCGCGCGCCAGGATGCCGCCGCGATACTGCCGACCGCCGCGCCGCAGAGTCTTGCCAGCTCACCCACCGTCATCGCGATGCAGCGCCCGATGGCCGAGGCGCTCGGCTGGCCGCGTCAGGAGTTGGGCTGGTCCGGGCTGATCGGCGCGTTCAGCGGCGGCAAGACCTGGGCGCAGTACGGCCACCCGGAGTGGGGACCGCTGCAGATCGGGATGGCGGACCCGACCAAGTCGGGCGCCGGCCTGGTCGCCGCCCTGACCATCCTGGACCCCAACAACGACCAGACAATGAGCGACGCGGAGCTCTTCGGCGGCCTGTCGCTCTCGCAGCTCACCACGATCAACGCGGCCGACCCGGCCGAACTCATGCGCCGGTTCAGCGAAACCGGCGGGAGCAACCCGCTGCCGGCTGCGTTTCCGGTACTGGAACGGGAGCTGGCGCAGTACGCCGCCGAGAAGCCACGCGTGCCGCTGGTGCCGGTGTACCCGCGCGAGGGCATCGGGTACGCCGACTATCCGTACGCGATCCTGCGCGCCGACTGGGTCGACGACACCCGCCAGCGCGCGGCGGCCGACCTGCTCACCTTCCTCCAGAGCCCGGAAGGGCGGCGGGCGTACCAGGCGGCCGGGTTCCGCGACCCCGGTCATGCCGTCGGCGACGCGACCCTGCTCACGACCGACCAAGGCTTCCGCGCCTCGCTGACCGCCCCATCACGCGGCCTGACCGCCGAGGGCCTCACCCAGCTCCTCGGCATGTGGACGGTGCTCCAGCGTCCCAACAACGCCCTGCTGCTGCTCGACACGTCCGGCTCAATGAACGACAAGGTGCCCGGCACCAACCAGACCCGCCTCCAACTCGTACAGCGGGCGGCGATCGCCGGGGCCGGGCTGCTCAACAACCAGACGACGGTCGGGCTGTGGGCGTTCTCGATCGACCAGACGCCGACCACCGACTACCGCGAGCTCGTCCCACCGGGTCTCGCGAGCGACGCCGTTGGCGGCGTGCCGCGCCGCCAGGCGATAGCCGGCGCGGTCCAAGGCCTGAAGGCCGGCGGCGGCACCGGCCTCTACGACACGATTTACGCCGCGTACCTGCGGATGCAGCAGGCCTGGCAACCGAACGCGCAGAACGTGCTCGTGGTGATGACCGACGGCAAGAACGAGGACGAGAATGGGCTCTCCCTGGCGCAGCTGACCGCCCAGCTGAAACGCGCCGCCCGGGCAGACCGGCCGCTCCCGGTCATCGGCATCGCGTGCGGCCCGCAGGCCGACGCCAGCGCGCTGAGCGAGGTGTCGAAGGTGACCGGCGGCCGCACCTTTGTGGCACGCGACGACGTATCCGCGATCCAGCAGATCGTGCTGGCCTTCGCCGGGAGGATCGGCTAGCGGTCGACCTGGGTGAAGTCCCACGAGTGCGGCGGGCGGGCAGCGTAGCCGGCCGGCGGCTCGGGCAGCGTCAGCGGCTGGCTGCGCCACTTCGAGATGACCACGACCCGGTGGTCGGTCGAGGAGAACACCTCGCTCGCGATGTGCAGCGGGCTCATCTCGATATCGGGAAGCGCGCTGTCGCAGACCCAGGTGATCAGATCGGTGAACCGGTCCGGCACGGCCCGCACTTCCCACATCCGGACGATCACGTCGCCGGACACTACACGCTCACCGTCGTCAGTGGCATCGCGGAGTCCGCGGGCAGGTCCAGGCGGCTCGGCGCCACCCCGGCCGCGACAAGATGCGACCCGAGCGCCGCGACCATCGCGCCGTTGTCGGTGCAGAGCTTCGGCCGCGGTACGCGGACGGTGATGCCGTACTTCGCGCACCGCTCCTCGGCCAGCGCCCGCAAACGGGAGTTCGCGGCAACCCCGCCGCCGATGACCAGCGTCTCCACACCGCGCTCCCGGCAGGCGTCGATCGCCTTCGCCGTGAGCACGTCACACACCGCCTCCTGGAACGACGCCGCGACGTGCGCGACCGGCACCGGCTCGCCCATCCGCTCGCGCGCCTCCACCCAGCGGGCCACGGCCGTCTTCAAGCCGGAGAACGAGAAGTCGAACCGGTGCCTCGCCAGGTCTTTCGGCGCCGTCAGCCCGCGCGGAAACACGATCGACGCGCCGTCGCCCTCCCGGGCCGCCCGATCGATCGGAGGCCCACCGGGGAACGGCAGCCCGAGCAGCCGGGCCACCTTGTCGAACGCCTCCCCCGCCGCGTCGTCGATCGTGGCGCCCAGCGGCGTCACACCGGCTGCCAGGTCGTCGACCAGCAGCAGCGACGAGTGCCCGCCCGAGACCAGCAGCGCGATCGCGGGCTCCGGCAGCGGCCCGTGCTCCAGCGTGTCGACGGCGACGTGCGCGGCCAGGTGGTTGACGCCGTAGATCGGCTTCTCGGCGGCCAGCGCGTACCCCTTGGCGGCCGCCACGCCGACCAGCAGCGCACCGGCGAGCCCTGGCCCGGCGGTCACCGCGATCGCGTCGATGTCGGCCAGCGTCACACCCGCGTCGTCGAGCGCGCGCTGCATCGTCGGCACGATCGCCTCCAGGTGGGCGCGGCTCGCCACCTCGGGCACAACCCCACCGAACCGGGCATGTTCGTCCACACTGGACGCCAGCGCGTCGCCGAGCAGGGTGTGTCCGCGTACGACACCGACACCGGTCTCGTCGCAGGAGGTCTCGATACCCAGTACCAGTGGCTCAGTCATCACGTCTCATCATCACGAGGGCGTCGGTGTTGCTCGGTTGGTAGTACCCGCGGCGAACGCCGACCGGCTCGAACCCGTACTCGGCGTAGAGCTTCTGCGCGGGCGCGTTGTCGACCGCGACCTCAAGCAGCGTCTTGCGTGCGCCGCGGCGGGCGGCCTCGCGCAGCAGCGCCTCCAGCATCGTGCGCCCGATTCCCCGGCGCTGCACGTCGCGGCGTACCGCGATGTTCTGCACCCACGCCTCGTCGGGCGGTTGCACGGCCAATCCCGCGTATCCGACGAGTTCGCCGCGCTCGCCGCGAGCGACGAGGTAGTAGTGGCCGTTCGCGAGCTCGTTCCAGAACATGCCGGCCGACCACTGCTCGGCGCCGAACAGGTCCGCCTCGATGGCCAGTACCTCGTCGATGTGCCACCACCGGAACCGCTCCAGGGTCACGGCAACACCGGCTTGCGCACGGATTGCGCGACCGCGTCCGGACGGCGCAGGTACAGCGGGGTCAGCCGCTCGCCGGGTGCTTTGGCGCGCACCCGATCGGCGGCCAGCGCGGCCAGCGCCTCCGCGGGCGGATAGAGCGGCTCGTCGACCACCGCCACCCCGAGCACATCGGCGTACTTGTGCGCGCCCTCACCAACCGCCACGGCAACGCCCAACTCGGCGGCTCGATCCGCCACCGTGGCGGGCAGGTCGACGGCGGGCTCGGTGAGCCGCGTGCCGTCCTCGTACACCGCCCAGTAGATCTCCCGGCGTCTGGCATCGGTGGCGACCAGCACCCTTTGGGGGACGCGTCCCAGCGCGTCGAGTGAGCACACCCCGTACGTGGGAACGTCGAGCGTCTGTCCGATGCTGGCCGCGGTGACCAGCCCGACCCGCAGCCCGGTGAACGGGCCGGGCCCGACACCCGCCACGATCGCACCGAGGTCACGGGGGCGGGCGCCGGCCTCGGTGAGCACCGCCTCGACGGCGGGAGCGAGCAGCTCACCGTGCGCCCGGGCATCGATCGAACGCCGCTCCGAGCGGACCGCGACCGCGTCGTCGGAGACCTCAGCGAGGGCCGCGGTCACGGCCGGGGTCGCCGAATCCACCACCAGCACCAACACAGTACGCACCCTATCCTTGCCGCCGCGGCGGCCCGGCGCGGCCACACCCAACCGCACCTCTTCCGCCGGCTTCGCCGGCTTCGGCCGGCGCACTCCCCGCCGACCTCGCGCCCGGGCTCTCCGCGCCGACCTCGCGCCGGGGCTCTCCCCGCCGATCAAGGGGGATCTCATCGATCAAGGGCGAATACACGCGGAAAAGAGATCCAACCACGTGCATTCGCCCTTGATCGGCGGGGAGAGGCGCCCGGACCCGCGCGGGCGGCGCGGCGCGGGGCGGCGCGGGCGGCGCGGGCGGGCGTTAGAGGGCGGTCCAGTTGATTTCGGGGTGGCCGGCGTCGGTCAGGGCCTTGTTGGTGGCGCTGAATGGTCGGCTGCCCAGGAAGCCGCGCGGGTTCATCGGGCTCGGGTGGCCGGCCTCCAGCACCACGTGCGCCGGGTTCGTCACCAAGGCCTTCTTCTTGCGCGCGTAGCTGCCCCAAAGCAGGAACACGACCCGCTGGTCGAGCCCGTCAAGCGCCCGGATCGTGGCGTCGGTGAACTCTTCCCAGCCCTGCCCCGCATGCGAGCCGGGCTTGCCCTGGCGCACGGTCAGCACCGCGTTGAGCAGCAGCACGCCCTGCGACGCCCAGCCGGTCAGGTCGCCGGTGCGTGGTGCCGGGGCGCCCAGGTCGTCGGCCAGCTCTTTGAAGACGTTGCGCAGCGACGGCGGCACCGAGACGCCGGGGCGGACGCTGAAGCTCAATCCGTGCGCCTGGCCGGCCCGGTGGTATGGGTCCTGCCCGAGGATCAGCACCCGGCACTGGTCGGGCGTGCACAGCCGGTACGCGGAGAAGAGATCTTCGATCGGCGGGTACACGGTCTGAGTCGCGTATTCGGCGGCGCAGAAGGTGCCCAGGGCGGCGGTGCGTGCGGGGTCGAGGTGCGGCTCGACGGCCGTGCGCCAGGCCGGCGGCAGGAGGGTCAGCAGGTCCATCAGAGTGCCCCGATCCGGGCGGCCCAGTCGCCGCCGCTCGGCTTCAGCTCGACGACCCGTGCGTCGTCGTCGCGACGGTCGATGCGCACCTGCAGGTGCGCGTCGGCCAACTGTTCGACCATGCCCTCTCCCCACTCCACCACGGTCACCGAGTCGTCGACCGACGCGTCCAGATCGAGGTCGTCGATCTCGGCGCGCGGGTCTGTCGCCGCGCCCAAACGGTAGGCGTCGGCGTGTACCAGGGCCACCCTGCCACCGTGCTCGGTGTCGGGCCGGTGCACCCGCGCGATCACGAACGTCGGCGAGGTGATGTCGCCGCGCACCCGCATGCCGGCCCCGATGCCCTGGGTGAGCGCGGTCTTGCCGGCTCCCAGCGGCCCGGTGAGCACCACGAGGTCACCGGCGCGCAGGATCGCACCGAGCCTCCGGCCGAACTCCTGCGTGTCTTCAACGGTGTCGAGCCGCACACTGCGGGATGGACTCATCCTTCGAGCTTCTCCAGGAACGCGAGCAGCGCGACGTTGACCTCGTCGGCGTGTTCGAGCATCACGACGTGGCCGCTGTCGGGGATCTTGACGAACTCGGCGTCCGGCAGGTGCCGCATGATCTCCTCGGAATGCGTCAACGGCGTGATCATGTCTTTTTCGCCGACGATGACCAGGGTGGGCGTGGACCTGAGCGCCTTGAGCGCTGGGTACCGCGCGTGAGTGTAGAGCGTTCGGAGATACCGCGCGACCGTCTCGGCCGTGGTGCGCGAGTTCATTTCTTCCACATAGGACACCAGCGACGGGCTGGGCCGGGTGTTGCCGAACCCGTACCGCCTCGTGAGCAGCCAGGCCAGGTCGGACGACGCCTTCCGCGCGCGATCGATGGCGCCGCCGGTGAGCCGGGTGGCGTTGTTGACGAGCGGCATGATCGGCGCGCCGGCACGGGCGATCAGCGCGGGCAGGCCGAGCTTGGTCTCCTCCAGGCGCCCGCCAGAGGTGGCCATCAGTATGGTGCCAACCACCCGGTCGCCGAACAGCTCCGGGTACAGCTCGGCGAAGGCCATGATGGTCATGCCGCCCATGGAGTGTCCGATCAGCACGAGCGGCCCCTCGGGCACGGTCTCGTCGATGACCGCGCGCAGCGCCTCGCCGAGCGCGGGCAGCTCGTACTCGCCGGCCTCCAGCTTGCCGGAGTGGCCGTGCCCCGGCTGGTCGTAGAAGACCATCCGGTAGTCGCCCCGCCGGGTGAGCTCCTTGCGCTGGAAGTGGAACGTGCCCATGTCGAGGCAGAAGCCGTGCACAAAGACCAGGGTCGGCTCGGGTGTCGTCTCCGCGTCGGCGAAGGCCGCGTCCAACTCGATGCCGTCGGCCGGCTCGACCACCTCGACGTACAGGTCGGTGCCGTCGGCGGTGGTGACGGTGAGCGACTCGTCGTACGCCTGCTCGCCGAACTCCTCGTCGACGTACGGGTCGGGGGTGCCGCGCTTGGTACGCCGTACCAGCGCTCGCTCGGCCGCCACGCCCGCCGCGATACCCGCGGCGGCGACGCCTACTACCGCGCCGATCAGACCGACGCGCTTCGTCCGTGGATTCATGCGGAGCCCTCGCGGAAACGTGGAGCGAAGCGGAGCGTTGTCGTGGGGTGCATCATGCGGCGTCTCCGTCGTAGAACCGGGGGACTCTGGTACTGCCGAACCGCGTGACGATCTCGTAGTTGATCGTGCCGACGGCCTCGGCCCAGTCGTCGGCGGTGGGCTCGCCGTGTTCACCGGTGCCGAAGAGGGTGGCGACGTCACCGGCGGCTACCGGGTCGTCGCCGCAGTCGAGTACGACCTGGTCCATGCAGACCCGGCCGGCGATCTGTCGGACCCGGCCGCCCAGCTCGATCGGGCCGCTGTTGGACGCGTGCCGGGGCACCCCGTCGGCGTATCCGAGCGGCACGACCGCCAGCGTGGTCTCGCGCTCCGTGATGTACGTGTGACCGTAAGAGACGCCCTCGCCAGCCGGTACCCGCTTGCTCAGGATGACCCGAGCCCGCGCCGTCATGGCCGGCCGCAGCCCGTACTTCTCACCCGGCACCGGCGACAGGCCGTACATCGCGATGCCGGCTCGCACCAGGTCGAAGTGGGCGTCGGGGCGGGTGAGAATGGCAGCGGAGTTCGCGATGTGCCGATAGCGGGGGCTGATCCCGAGCCGCTCGGCGGCCGCCACCCCCTCCTGGAACGCCGCCAACTGCTTGTCGATGCTCGGATGGCCGGGCGCGTCCGCGTACGCGAAATGGCTCCACACGCCGACGACCTCGATCTCGCCGTCGGCCTGCGCCTTCGCGGCGGCCTCGGCGAGCACCGGCCAGTCGGCGGCGGTGGCGCCGCCGCGCGAGAGGCCGGTGTCGAGCTTGAGGTGCACGCGCGCGGGGCGGCCGGCGCGGCGGCCGGCCTCCACCATCTCGCGGAGCAGGTCGAGGCTCGCGGCGCTCAGCTCGATGTCGGCCGCGACGCCCTCGTGCAGCGGGAGGCCCGGCGCGAGCAACCAGGCCAGGACCGGCACGGTCAGCCCGGCGCGGCGCAGCGTCAGCGCCTCGTCGAGCGTGCACACGCCGAGGTACGTCGCACCGGCGTCCAGAGCGGCGCGGGCGACCGGGAGCATCCCGTGGCCGTACCCGTCGCCCTTGACGACAGCCATCAGCTCGGCGCTGGTCCCGCCGCGCAGCCGCGTCACGTTTTCGCGAATCGCGTCGAGGTCGACGCGAACTTCCGCCTGCCACATGCTCTTCAGCGTACTGACCGGCCACGTAACATCTCAGAATGCGCCTGTCTGTCGTGGTGCCGTGCTTCAACGAAGAGGCGAGCGTCGATCGCCTCCACTCGGCGGTCACCCTCGCCGTGAAATCGTTGACCGCGGACGTCGAAATCGTGTTCGTCGATGACGGCAGCGACGACGGCACGTTGGCCGCCCTGCGCGAGCTCGCCGCGCGCGACTCGTCGGTCAAGTACACCTCGCTCAGCCGAAACTTCGGCAAGGAAGCGGCCATGCTGGCCGGCCTGGAACGCGCCACCGGCGACGCCATCGTGATCATGGACGCCGACCTCCAGCACCCGCCGCACCTGCTCCCCCGCATGGTGGAGCTGTACGAGCAGGGCTACGACCAGGTGATCGCCTGCCGCGACCGGAGGGGCGACCAGTTTTTCCGCACGCTCGCCTCGCGCGCCTTCTACCGCATGGTCAACAGGCTGGTCGACGTGCAGCTGGTCGACGGCGCGGGCGACTTCCGGTTGCTTTCCCGGCGAGCGGTCGACGCCATCCTGTCGCTGCCGGAGTACAACCGGTTCTCCAAGGGAATCTACTCGTGGATCGGCTTCAACACGGTCGTGTTCGCCTACACGAACGAGGCTCGCCAGGGCGGCCGCAGCAAATGGAGCTTCGGCAAGCTCTTCAACTACGCGCTCGACGGGCTGCTCTCGTTCAACAACCGCCCGCTGCGTCTCGCGATCTACGGCGGTCTGGCGCTGACGCTGCTCGCGGTGGCCTACATGACGTGGGTCGTCGTGAGCGCGATGGTGCGCGGCATCGACATGCCCGGCTACACCACGATCATTGTCAGCGTCATCGGGCTGGGCGGGATCCAGATGATGCTGCTCGGCATCATCGGCGAATACATCGGCCGGCTGTACTACGAGGCCAAGCGCCGTCCGCACTACCTGGCCAAAGAGACGGAAATGTCACCATTGCGGCCCCGCAGCGCGTCGAGTTCCTCCTGAGAGGTCTGTCATCGTCCGAGCGGCCACACTCCGCGACTGCGTGGTGACTGGACCTTGACATGCCTACGCAGCCAGTGGTTACCGTCCACTTATTGGGACGCGCTGACGTTCTCGAGGGGGGAAACCGGGTAGGGGAGGCTCCGGTCGGCTTGCACACATTGGGGGTGGCACGGTGAAAAGCGTTGAGGTCAAGACGTTCGACAAGCCCGATGAGACACGCGAGTTCGAAGGCAAGGGCTGGGCCGACGTATGCACCGTAGGCGGCAAGCCCGTAGCTCGCGGGCACTTCGAGCCGGGGTGGAAGTGGTCGCAGAACGTCAAGCCCATCGTGGGCGGCGACCTGTGCCAGGTCTCGCACCTTGGATACGTGCTGCAAGGCCGGATGCGGATTCACATGCAGGACGGCACCGAGCAGGAGCTCGTACCGGGCGAGGTCGTCGCGTTGCAGCCTGGGCATGACGCCGAGGTGGTCGGCGATGAGACCTGCATCTTCCTCGACTTCGGCGAGATCGCCGAGTACGCCCTTCGCAAATAGTAGGTGGCGCTAGGAGAGCGGAACCACGTCGCGTAGAGCCGCCGCGACGTCCGTCGGGGGGACCCCGGCGCGGAGAGGCCCCCCCCCGCCCCCCCCGCCGCCCCGCGGCCCCCGGGGGCCCGCTTCCCGGCCGGCGAGGCCGTGCAGGTACGCCGCCGCGACCGCGGCACGCTCGGCGGGCAGCCGGGCCGCGAGGAGCGAACCGAGCAACCCGGCCAGCACGTCACCAGTTCCGCCGGTGGCCAGCGCCGGCGTGCCTGTCGGGTTGACCCACGCCTCGCCGGCCGGGGTGGCGACCACCGTCCGGTCGCCCTTGAGCAGCACGACCGCGTTCATCCAGGAGGCCAGCCGCAGGGCCGCGCCCACCCGGTCCGGACCCGGCTCGCCGCCGGCCAGCCGGGCGAACTCCCGGTCGTGCGGGGTCACCACGATCGGCGCGTCGCGGCCGCGAAGCTGGTCGGCCATCCGGCCGCCGACCAGCAGGGTCAGCGCGTCGGCATCCAGCACCACCGGGAGCGAGGTCGCGAGCACGGTGCGCAGCTCGGTGGCGGCGGCTTCGTCGGTACCCAGACCCGAACCGCAGACCCATGCCTGTACCCGGCCGGCGTCGGCGACCCGCTTCGTGGCGATCACCGACGGGTGCTGCCGCAGCACATGACCGGCCGCGCTACCGGCGTACCGGACCATGCCCGTCGGGCCGGCGAGCGCGCCGCCGACGGAGAGCACGGCGGCACCCGGGTACGTCGCCGAGCCGGTCGCGATCCCGACCACGCCACGGGTGTACTTCTCGGAGGTGGCGCCCAAGCGCGGCCACCACGCGTCGATGTCGGCCCACTCCGGCACGGCCAGCGCGGCGTCCGCCCGCAGCCACGGCCCGAGCCCGATGTCGACCAGCTCCACCTCACCGGCGTGCGGTGCCGCCGGGCCCACGACCAGGGCCGGCTTGAGGCACCCGAACGTCACGGTCACGTCGGCGCGCACCGCCGGACCGCGAACCCCGCCGGTGTCGACCTCGACGCCGCTCGGGATGTCGACCGCGACCATCAGCGTGCGGCGCGCGTGCAGCTCTTCGACCACCTCGGCGGCGCCCTCACGCAGGCCGCCCGAGCCGCCCAGCCCCACGATGCCGTCCACGGCGAGATCGATGTCGTGCGGCACCGCGTCGACCACGCGGCCACCGGCCCGTTCGAGCGCGGCCAGGCCGGCGCGATGCACCCTTTCAGGCACGAGCAGCAGCGCGCGGACGGCCGCACCGCGCCCGGCGAGCCGGGCGCCCGCGTACAGCGCATCGCCACCGTTGTTGCCCGCGCCAACGAGCAGGAGCACGCGTGCCCCGTACACGCCACCCCGCTCGACGAGCAGGAGCGCGCAGCGGCGGGCGAGCCCGGCGGCGGCGCGCTGCATGAGCGTGCCCTCGGGCACCGTCTTCATGAGCGCCTCTTCGGCCGCTCGCACGTCGCTGACCCGCCATGCGTGCCTCATGGGGCCTCCTCCGGGAGCCGTTCCGCCACCACCATCGCCGAGGCGATGCCACCGTCGTGGGAGATGGACAGATGCCAGCGGGTGATGCCGCGCTCGGCAGCCGCGGCGGCGACCGTGCCCCCGACGGTCAGCCAGGGCCGGCCGTCGGGGTCGGAGACGATCTCGCAGTCGTGCCAGTGCAGCCCGGTGGGGGCGCCGAGCGCCTTGGCGACCGCTTCCTTGGCCGCGAACCGGGCGGCCAGCGACTCCGGCGACCGCGGGTTGCCCGAGGCCGTGAACCGCTCGGCCTCGGTGAAGAGGCGGTCGGCGAGCAAGGGGGTGCGGGCGAGCGCGCTGGTGAACCGGTCGACCAGGACGACGTCGATGCCGACAGCCACGATCACGCGTTCACCTTATCGGCGACGTGGCCGGCTTTACTCCACTCTGGCCCTGGTTCCGTTCGCTCACGCGGCGCTACGAGGCGACACCTTCCCTCGTCGCTGCGCTCCTCAGTCCAGGCGCCGCAGCGCCAGCTCACTCACTCCACTGTGACGCTCTTCGCGAGGTTGCGGGGCTGGTCCACGTCGTGGCCACGGGTCGCGGCGATCTCGCAGGCGAGGACCTGCAGCGGCACGGCGGTAACGAGGGGCGCGAGGAGCGTCGGCGTGCGCGGCACGCGGACCAGGTGGTCGGCGTACGGCTCGACGGCCGTGTCGCCCTCTTCGGCGATCACGATCGTGCGGGCGCCTCGGGCGCGCACCTCCTGGATGTTCGACACGATCTTGTCGTGCAGGACGCCACGGCCGGCCGGCGACGGCACCACGCACACCACCGGGCAGCCCTCGTCGATCAGCGCGATCGGGCCGTGCTTGAGCTCGCCGGCGGCGAACCCCTCGGCGTGCATGTACGCCAGCTCCTTGAGCTTGAGAGCGCCTTCCAGAGCGACGGGGTATCCGACATGCCGGCCGATGAACAGGACGCTCTTGGCGTCCGCCAGCGAACGGGCCAGCTCCCGCACCGGCTCCATGGTCTCCAGTACCTCGGTCACCTTGCCGGGCATCCGCTGAAGCTGCTCGACGACCGCGGCCACCTCGTCGGCGTACTTGATGCCGCGCACCTGGGCGAGGTGCAGGCCGACCAGGTAGCACGCGATCAGCTGGGTGAGGAACGCCTTGGTCGAGGCGACCGCGATCTCCGGGCCGGCGTGCGTGTACAGCACGGCGTCGGACTCCCGCGGGATCGTGGACCCGTTGGTGTTGCAGATGGCGAGCACCCGTGCCTTCTGCTCCTTGGCGTGCCGCAACGCCATCAGCGTGTCCATGGTCTCGCCGGACTGGCTGATCGCCACGACCAGCGTGGAGCGGTCGAGCACCGGGTCGCGGTACCGGAACTCGCTGGCCAGCTCGACCTCGCACGGGATGCGCGTCCAGTGCTCGATGGCGTACTTGGCGACCATCCCCGCGTGGTACGCCGTGCCGCAGGCGACGATGAAGATCTTGTCGACGTCGCGCAGATCCTGGTCGCTGAGACGGACCTCGTCGAGGACGATATCGCCGTTCTCCTTGAGCCGCCCGAGCAGCGTGTCCGCGATGGCCTGCGGCTGCTCGGCGATCTCCTTGAGCATGAAGTAGTCGTAGCCGCCCTTCTCGGCGGCCGAGGCGTCCCAGTCGATGTGGAAGTCGCGCCCGGTGGTCGGCTCGCCGTCGAAGTCGGTGATCTCGATGCCGTCGGCGGTGATCAGCACAACCTGGTCCTGACCCAGCTCGACCGCCTCGCGGGTGTGCTCGATGAACGCGGAGACGTCGCTGGCGAGGAAGTTCTCCCCCACGCCGCGACCGACCACCAGCGGGGAGTTGCGCCGGGCGCCGACCACCGCGCCGGGCGCGTCGGCCGAGACGGCGAGCAGCGTGAACGCGCCCTCCAGCAGCCGGCAGACGCGGCGCATGGCGTCGGCGAGCGCCTGGGCACCGTCGCCGACCATCTCGCGGGCCAGCAGGTGCGCCACGCACTCGGTGTCGGTCTCGCTGGCGAACTCGACGCCGTCCGCCTCGAGCTCGGCGCGCAGCTTCGCGAAGTTTTCGATGATGCCGTTGTGGATCACGGCCACCCGGCCGTCGCGGGCGAGGTGCGGGTGGGCGTTACGGTCAGTGGGACCGCCGTGGGTGGCCCAACGGGTATGCCCGATGCCGGTGGTGCCCTGGGCGATGCCGCCGATGTCGCCCTCGGCCAGCGCCTTCTCCAGGATGGCGAGCTTGCCGGCCCGCTTCTCGGTGAGCACCTCGTCTGCGGCCACTACCGCGACACCCGCCGAGTCGTACCCGCGGTATTCCAGCCGTCGCAGCCCGTCAATCACGATGCCCAGCGCCGGCCGCCCGCCGACGTACCCCACGATTCCACACATGCCCCGCAGCGTAGCGAAGAATCGCTCATCATGCTTGCTCGAAAGTCGGCTTATCGCGCATCCGACATGAGCGTTTGGCGAACAGCTGGGAACAATCGGACACCCGACTTGCCGAACCCGACCAAAGTGCAAGACCGTGTCATCCGATGACCTACACCCAACCGATGTACGAGCCGCCGCAACCGCCGCGGCCAAGACGCTCGAACGGTCCCCTGCTGGCAGTCGTGATCGCGCTCGCCGTCCTGCTCTGCGGCGGCAGCGGTGTGGCCGGCGTACTGCTGGTCAACCGGAACAACCAGCCAGACGACCCGGTCACCACGCCGTCCAGCTACGCCGGCCGGCCGTCCAAGGAGTCGCCGTCCAGCGAGCCAGCCGGCGACGGAGGCCGAGACGTGGTCTACGAGGTCACCGGCGAAGGCCCCGCCACCATCGTGTACGTGAAGGAAGACGGGCGGACCGTGGTGCAGGAGTCCGACGTCGACCTGCCCTGGCGGCTGGAGCTGACCCTCGACGACAGCGCCGCCCTGGCGACGGTCACCGCCACCCGGGGCCTCAGGTCGAACGGCGCCGTCAACTGCCGCCTCACCATCGGCGGGAAGGAGGTGGCCAAGAAGTCGGCCTCCGGCACCTTCGCCACCGCGACCTGCACCAAGCTCGTACTCCCTGGCTAGGCTGACTTCGCTCTCCGCTCCCGACCCGCCCGAGCGGAGCGAGGGCCTAGGCTAGCTCAGTGACCACCGCTCTTGAGGTCGGCGTCCAGCGGATGCGCCCCTTCGGCACCACGATCTTCGCGGAGATGTCGGCGCTCGCGGTGCGCACCGGAGCCGTCAACCTCGGCCAGGGCTTCCCCGATACCGATGGCCCGCCCGAGATGCTCGCCGCCGCTGCCGACGCGCTGCGCAGCGGCCAGAATCAGTACCCACCGGGACCGGGCATCCCCGCGCTGCGCGCGGCTGTCGCGGCGCACCAGCGGCGGTTCTGGGGGCTCGAGTACGACCCGGACGGCGAGGTGCTGGTCACCGCCGGAGCAACCGAGGCGATCGCCGCGGCCATCCTCGGCCTGTGCGAGCCGGGCGACGAGGTGGTCTGCTTCGAGCCGTACTACGACTCGTACGCCGCCTCGATCGCGCTCGCGGGCGCCGTGCGCAAGCCGGTCACACTCCGGCCCGGCGCCAGCGGCCGGTACGAGTTCGATCCCGACGCGCTGCGGGCGGCGTTCGGCCCGCGCACCAAGCTGGTGCTGCTCAACTCGCCGCACAACCCCACCGGCAAGGTCTTCACCCCGGCCGAGCTCGCGCTCGTCGCGGAGCTGTGCCAGGAGCACGGGGCCTACGCGGTCACCGACGAGGTGTACGAACACCTGGTCTTCACGGACGCCGCGGCGCCGCACACACCGCTGGCCACGCTGCCCGGGATGCGCGACCGCACCTTGCGCATCTCGTCGGCCGGCAAGACCTTTTCCTGTACCGGTTGGAAGATCGGCTGGGCGAGTGGTCCGGCGCACCTGGTGACCGCCGCGATGCGGGTCAAGCAGTTCCTCACCTATGTCAACGGCGCACCGTTCCAGCCCGCGGTCGCCGTCGCCCTCGCCCTGCCCGACAGCTACTACGAGGAGTTCCGGGCCGGCCTCCAGCAGCGGCGCGACCAGCTCATGGCCGGACTGGCCGCCGCTGGCTTCGGCGTGCTGCCGTCCGAGGGCACGTACTTCGTCACCACCGACATCACCCCGCTGGGCGGGACCGACGGCATGGCGTTCTGCCGCACGCTGCCCGAGCGGTGCGGTGTCGTGGCGGTGCCGACCGAGGTCTTCTACGACGACGCGGCAGCCGGCCAGCACCTGGTGCGGTTCGCCTTCTGCAAGCGCCCCGAAGTGATCGAGGAAGCGGTTCGCCGGCTCAGCTCTTAGCTGGGGATGCCTTACGGACCAGGGTGGCGATGCGCTCGGCGACCTCGCGGGCGGTGTCGACCGTCGCCGCCTCCACCATCACACGCACCAGCGGCTCCGTGCCCGACGGGCGGAGCAGCACGCGGCCGGTCGCGCCCAGCTCGGCCTCGACCTCGGCCGCCGC
>NZ_JAIBNX010000143.1:0-3864 GCF_026130045.1 Micromonospora sp. CPCC 205371 | reverse complement strand
CCCCCGCGGCCTCGGTGCCCGAGGGGGGGGGCGGCCCGGGGCCGGCCCCGCCCGGCCGGCCCCCCCCCCCGGCCCCCCCCGCCAGCACGTCGGGCGCCGAGGCGCCGGCCTCGCGGTCACCGACCGGCACGTTGATCAGTACCTGCGGCAGCTTCGTGACCACGGACGCCAGGTCGGCGAGCGACCGGCCGGTGGCGGCCATCCGCGCCATCAAGTGCAGGCCGGTGAGGATGCCGTCGCCGGTCGTCGCGTACGCCGGCATCACGACGTGCCCGCTCTGCTCGCCGCCCAGCGCGAGCCCGGAGGCGCGCAGCTCCTCCAGCACGTACCGGTCGCCGACCTTGGTCTCGATCAGCCGGATGCCCGCGTCTGCCATCGCGATCCGCAGCCCGAGGTTGCTCATCACGGTCGCCACGAGCGTGTCGGCGGTCAGCGCGCCGGCGTCGCGCATCGCGAGCGCCAGGATCGCCATGATCTGGTCGCCGTCGACCTCGTCGCCGTCCGCGGTGACGGTCAGGCACCGGTCGGCGTCGCCATCGTGCGCGATACCCAGGTGGGCGCCGTGCTCGCGGACGGCGGCCTTCAGCGGCTCCAGATGGGTCGAGCCGCAGCCGTCGTTGAGGTTGAGCCCGTCGGCCTGGGCGGGGACCGCGATGACCTCGGCGCCGGCCCCCTCGTCCGCGGCCGGCGCGACCTCGGACGCGGCGCCGTTGGCGCAGTCGACCACGACCTTCAGCCCGTCGAGCCGGTGCGGGACCGTGCCGACGAGGTGCTGGACGTAGTGGTCGACGCCGTCGAGCAGGTCATGCACGCGGCCGATGCCTCCCGCCACAGGCCTGGCCCAGGTGGCGCCGTTCTCCACCGCCGCCTCGATCCTCATCTCGACGTCGTCGGGCAGCTTGTGCCCACCAGCCGCGAAGAGCTTGATGCCGTTGTCCGGCATCGGGTTGTGCGAGGCGGAGAGCATGACGCCCAAGTCGGCCTTGGCCTCAGCGGTCAGGAACGCCACGCCCGGAGTGGGCAGCACGCCGACGCGTACCACATTGGCGCCGGCGCTGGCGAGGCCCGCCACCACGGCGGCTTCCAGCATCTCGCCGCTGGCCCGCGGGTCGCGGCCGACCACCGCAAGCGGCGGGTGGCTCCGGTCGGACTCGGCGAGCGTCCGCGCCGCCGCCAGGGCGATCGCCATCGCGAGCTCGGGCGTGAGGTCCGCGTTGGCCCGGCCACGTACTCCGTCGGTGCCGAAGAGACGACCCATGCGCGTAAGCCTTCCAGGGGGAGCGCCGGTACGGCGGCAGCGAAACGGCCGGCACCGCGGCCCCGGATGGGGGCGGGCCGGCCGTCCGATCAGGCGTACAAGCGCGTCAGCGCTTGGAGTACTGCGGCGCCTTGCGGGCCTTCTTGAGGCCGTACTTCTTGCTTTCCTTGACCCGCGCGTCACGGGTGAGGAAGCCGGCCTTCTTCAGCGCCGGCCGGTCATCAACGTCGTTGACGCAGAGCGCCCGCGCGATGCCCAGCCGCAGCGCGCCGGCCTGCCCCGTGATGCCGCCGCCCCGCAGGTTGGCGATGATGTCGAACGCCTCCGCCTTTTCGGCGGTCACCAGCGGCTCGCGGATCAGCTGCTGGTGGACCTTGCTCGGGAAGTACTCCTCAAGGCCGCGCCCGTTGCAGGTCACCTTGCCGGTGCCCGGAACGATGCGCACCCGGACGATGGCCTCCTTGCGGCGGCCCACCGTCTGGATCGGCCGGTCGCCGCGCGGCACGCGCGTCACCGTCACTGGGGCAACGTCGGCGGCCGGCGGGGTCGGGACGATGGTGTCGGTCATGCTGTTTCCTTCGCCCGCGCTCACTGCGCGATCTGCTTGATCTCGAACGGCACCGGCTGCTGGGCGGCGTGCGGGTGCTCTGGGCCGGCGTACACCTTCAGCTTCTTGATCAGCTTACGGCCGAGCCGGTTGTGCGGGAGCATGCCGCGAACGGCCAGCTCGACGGCCCGGTCGGGGCGCTTGGCAAGCAGCTCCTCGTAGCCGACCTGCTTCAGACCGCCCGGGTAGCCGGAGTGGCGGTAGGCGACCTTGGTCGCGCGCTTGTTACCAGTCAGCGCCACCTTGCCAGCGTTCACGATCACCACGAAGTCGCCGGTGTCGACGTGCGGGGCGAAGGTCGGCTTGTGCTTGCCGCGCAGGAGCGTGGCGGCGTGGGTCGCCAGACGGCCCAGGACGACGTCAGCGGCGTCGATGACGTGCCACTGACGCTCGATCTCACCCGGCTTCGGGCTGTACGTACGCACAGGTTTACCTTGTCTCGTCGTCGGTCTGAGGCTCATGGTGGGTCTGAGGCTCATGGTGGGTCTTGGGCGCATGCTGGGTCCGCTGTATATGCCCGTTAATCAACGGCAGCGCTCACGGCATAGCACAACAGCAGGCAACAATACCCGGTCGCCGGCACCAGGGTCAAAGTGGCCCCTGACGTCCTCCTCACAACCCTGACAGCGCGGCTGGTAGGCCGGGTTTTACACCCCGGGTACATCTCGTGGAACCCGACGGCAAAGTCTCCTCCATAACTTGCCCGTCATGAGTACGACACTGACCCCGCCCGTGGCTGGCGCCGCGGCTGCTCCGGCCGCGAAGGGCCGGTGGCTCACCGACTGGAACCCCGAGGACGAAACCTTCTGGGCCACGACCGGCCGCAAGGTGGCCCGTCGCAACCTGATCTTCTCAATCTTCGCAGAACACCTCGGGTTCTCCGTCTGGACGATCTGGAGCGTGGTCGTCGTCGCGCTGCCGGCGTCGCAGTTCCCGTACTCGGTCGACCAACGGTTCTGGCTGGTCGCGCTGCCCAACCTGATCGGCGCGCTGATGCGCATCCCGTACACCTTCGCGGTCACCCGGCTCGGTGGGCGCACTTGGACCATGATCAGCGCGCTGCTGCTGCTCATCCCGATCGCCGGCCTGACGGTGGCGGTCACGGCGAAGCCGCCGTACTGGGTGGTGCTCGTGCTCGCCGCGACGGCCGGCTTCGGCGGCGGCAACTTCGCCTCCTCCATGACGAACATCTCCTTCTTCTATCCGGAGAAGAAGAAGGGTGCCGCGCTCGGCTTCAACGCGGCCGGCGGCAACATCGGCATCAGCACCATGCAGCTCTTCGTGCCGATGGTGCTCGCCGTCGGGCTGGTGTACGGCGGGCTCATGTGGATGCCGCTGGTCCTGGCCGCGGCGGTGTGCGCGCACCTCTTCATGAACAACCTGGCGGTCGCCAAGACGCCGTTCAAGGCCCAGTTCGCGACCGTCAAGCGGCTGCACACCTGGGTCATGTCGTTCCTCTACATCGGCACGTTCGGCTCGTTTCTTGGCTACTCGGCCGCGTTCCCGCTGGTCCTGAAGCTGGAGTTCCCGAACGCACCGACGGCACGCCTTGGCGCGGCCACGATCACGCTCGCGTTCGCCGGTCCTCTGATCGGTTCGCTGACCCGGCCCGTGGGCGGCTGGCTGTCGGACAAGGTCGGTGGCGCCCGCGTCACCGCAGCCTGCTTCGTCCTCATGGGCGTCGGCTCCTTCGGCGTCATCACCGCCGTCGGTGCGCACAACCTGCCGATGTTCCTCGCCTCGTTCGCGCTGCTCTTCGCATTCGCCGGGGCCGGCAATGGCTCGACGTACCGGATGATCCCGGCCATCTTCGCGGCGAAGTCGCCGGACCTGGCCACGGCCAAGCGGGAGTCGGCGGCCACCCTGGGTATCGCCGGTGCGGTCGGCGCGGCGGGTGGCTTCTACCTTCCGCGGGCGATCAGCGACTCGTACACCGCCACCGGCGAGATCAGCACCGCTTTCTCCTGGTTCCTCGCGATGTACGCCGCCTGCCCCTTCG
>NZ_JAIBNX010000142.1:14462-21089 GCF_026130045.1 Micromonospora sp. CPCC 205371 | reverse complement strand
GGGGCGGGCCGCGCGGGCACGGCACGCGCGGGCACGGCGCGCGCGGGCACGGCACGCGCGGGCACGGCACGCGCGGGCACCGTGTGGGGCCGCGATCGGGCGGCTCGGCCCTGCCAGGCCAGGTGGCCGTGGGAGGATGGCGATCGTGGGAATTGTGACGCCGGGCTTTCGTGGCCGGCCCCGCTCGTCCGGGCCGGAGCTGCCGCCAGGGCAGTACCTGACAGAGGACTTCCCGGTCCTGTCCGCCGGCCCGACCCCACGGGTGCTGACCGACCGCTGGGAGTTCGTCATCAGCACCGAGGCCGGCCAGGAGCACCGGTGGAGCTGGGCCGAGCTGATGGCCCTGCCCAGCGAGACTCCGACGGTAGACATCCACTGTGTCACCAAGTGGTCCAAGCTCGGCACTTCCTGGCAGGGCGTGTCCCTCGACACCCTAATGTCCGATGTGGACACAGCGGCCGACTTCGCGCTCGTGCACTCGTACGGCGGCTACACTACCAACCTGCCCCTGGAAGACCTGCTCGACGGGCAGGCGTGGATCGCGTACCGGTATGACGGCGCCGATCTCGCACCCGAGCATGGCGGCCCGGCGCGGTTGCTGGTGCCGCACCTGTACTTCTGGAAGTCCGCCAAGTGGGTGCGTGGCATCCAGCTCCTGCTCGACGATGAGCCCGGCTTCTGGGAGAGCGCCGGCTACCACGACTACGGTGACCCGTGGCGCGAGCAGCGATACCAAGGCGACTGACCTGGCGGGTCGCGCGGCTGGTCGAGACGCGCGACGAGACGCCCAGCGCGCGCACCCTCGTGCTCGACGTGTCCGGCTGGCCCGGCCACCTCGCCGGCCAGCACGTCGACGTGCGGCTGACCGCCGATGACGGATACACCGCCCAGCGCAGTTACTCGATCGCCGCGCCCGCCGACGGAGACCGCGTCGAGCTGACCGTCCAACGTGTACCCGATGGCGAGGTCTCCCCGTACCTGACGGAGGTTTTCGCCAAGGGCGACCCGGTCGAGGTTCGCGGACCGGTCGGCGGCTGGTTCGTCTGGCGTCCGACAGACACCGCGCCGGTGTTGCTGGTGGCCGGCGGTTCCGGCATCGTGCCGCTGATGGCGATGGTCCGGGCCCGGCGTGCGGCCGGCAGCCGGGTGCCGTTCCGGCTGATTTACTCGGTGCGCACACCCTCCGATGTGTACTACGCCGACGAGCTGCGCCGCCGCGTCCGCGACGACGGTGGGCTCGATGTCGCGTACGCGTACACCCGTGCCGTGCCGGACGGCTGGCCCGAGCCGCCGCGCCGGCTCGGTGTCGCGGCCGTCAACACCGCCGGCTGGCCGCCCAACCTGGAGCCGGCCTGCTTTGTCTGCGGTCCCACCGGTTTCGTCGAGGCCGTCGCCGATATCCTCGTCGCGCTAGGCCACGACCCCCGCCGCGTCCGCGCCGAACGCTTCGGCCCCACGGGAAGCCCTTCCGGAAGCCCCACCGGAAGCCCCATGGGAGGGACCATAGGAAGCCCTTCGGGAAGCCCTACGGGAGGGCCTGCAGGAAGCCCCACAGGAGGCTAGACCATGACAGACCTTTACACCGACGGCAACGCACTCGCCGGGCCGCTGCGGGAGATATTCGCGGTCGACGTCACCGCCGCGACCAGCCAGTGCGCCTCCTGCGGCCAGTCCGGGCCGTTGGCGACCCTGCGGGTGTACGACCACGCGCCCGGCCTGGTCGCCCGCTGCCCCGGCTGCGAAGAGGTGGTGCTGCGCCTGGTACGCGGCCCATCAGCGGCGTGGCTCGACATGCGCGGCGCCGTCTTCCTGCGCGTACCGCTGTGACGGCCACCCAACCGGCGCTGCCGTTGCTCGGCTCGGGGCGGGAGGCCGACGTGTTCGCCATCGACGAGGTGCGCGCGCTCCGGCGGTACCGGAACGGCGGTGATGTCACCGCCGAGGCCGCCGTGATGGCCCATGTCGGCGCCCTCGGCTATCCGGTCCCGCGCGTCTACGAGGCGCGCGGCGCCGACATGGTCCTGGAGCGGCTGTCCGGCGCGACGATGCTGGCCGCCTTCCAGGCGGGCACGATGGGGCTCGACGAGGGTGCCGGCATCCTCGCCGACCTGCACCGCCGGCTGCACGCCCTGCCGCCGCGGCTCGGCCGGCGGCCGGGCGACCGCGTCATCCACCTCGACCTGCACCCCGAGAACGTCGTCCTCACGCCCACCGGCCCCGTCGTCATCGACTGGCGCAACGGCACCGAGGGTCCGGCCGACCTCGACGTCGCGGCGACCGCGGTGATCCTCGCGCAGGCGGCGCTGGATCCGGCTCCCGGCCTGGCGGACGCCGCCCGCGCGCTGCTCACCGGCTTTCTCGGCCGGATGGGCGCGGTGCCAGCGGACGCGCTCGACGCCGCGATCGCGCGCCGGGCCGGCGACCCCACCAGGGGCACGGGGGACCCCGCCCCCCTGCGGGCGGTCGCGGCTTTGATCCGCGTGGCATGCTGAGGCATTCGCGGCGTCGGCAGAGAGAGGGCGGAGCCAGGTGGAGCGCAGGCTGGAAGGGAAGGTCGCGCTGGTCACCGGCGCGAGCAGGGGTATCGGGTACGCGGTCGCGGAGCGCCTGGTCGCCGAAGGCGCCCGGGTGTGTGTGACCGCGCGTAAGCCCGATCCGCTCGCGTCGGCGGTGGACACGCTCGGCGGTTCCAGTCAGGCGATCGGGGTGGCCGGCAAGGCCGACGATCCCGAGCACCAGGCGGCGGCGGTGGCCGCGACGGTCGAGGCGTTCGGCGGGCTCGACATCCTGGTCAACAACACCGGCATCAACCCGGTGTTCGGCCGGCTGGTCGACACCGAGGTGGCCGCCCTGCGCAAGATCTTCGAGGTGAACACGATCGCGGCCGTCGCCTGGACCCGGCTGGCCACGGCGGCGGGGCTGGGCGAGCGGGAGGGCGCGGCGGTCGTCAACATGGCCTCCATCGCCGGCCTCGGCGTCACACCGGGCCTCGGCGCCTACGGCGCCAGCAAGGCCGCGCTCATGCATGTGACGGGGCAGCTCGCCGCCGAGCTGGCTCCGGCGGTACGGGTCAACGCGGTCGCGCCGGCCGTGGTGAAGACGGCCTTCGCCGCCGCCCTGTACGAGGGCCGCGAGGACCAGGTCGCGGCCGGCTATCCGCTGGGACGCCTGGGTGTACCGGCCGACGTTGCTGGCGCGGTCGCGTTCCTGGTGTCGGCGGACGCCTCCTGGATCACCGGCCAGACCCTGATCCTCGACGGCGGCAGGACCCTGCTCGGGGGTCTGGAGTGAGCGAGGGAGCTGGCGCGGCGGCGCCTGTACCAAGGAGCGCAGCGACGAGGGAAGGCGTCGCCTTTGGCGCCGCGCGACCGAGCGAACCGGTAGGCACAGCGTGAGCCTGCCTGGGCTTGACCTGGACAAGCTCCGCGCCTACCTGGACAGCGGCGAGCTGACCGCTGAGGTGATCGCGGGCGGCAAGTCCAACCTCACCTATCTCGTCCACGAGGGCGGCCGCACGTTCGTGCTGCGGCGGCCGCCGCTGGGTCACGTGCTCAGCACCGCGCACGACATGGCCCGCGAGTACCGGGTGCTGACCGCGCTCGCCCCCACCCCCGTACCGGTCCCCCGCACGCTGCGGCTGTGCACCGACCCGGACGTGCTCGGCGCCCCCTTCTACCTGATGGAGAAGGTCGACGGCGTCGTCTACCGCTCGGCGAAGCAGACCGCGCAGCTGGGCGCCGAGCGTGCCCGCACCCTCGCGTACACGCTGATCGACGTGCTCGCCGACCTGCACGAGGTGGACCCCGGCGCGGTGGGCCTGTCAGACTTCGGGCGGCCCGACGGGTTCATGGCCCGCCAGGTACGCCGGTGGAAGAGCCAGCTCGACGCGTCCCGCAGCCGCGACCTGCCGGGCGCTGATCAGTTGCACGACCGGCTCGCAGCGAGCGTGCCCGCACCCGCGGGAGCCGGCGTCGTGCACGGCGACTACCGCCTCGACAACGTCATCGTCGGCCCCGACGGCCGGGTCGCCGCCGTGCTCGACTGGGAGATGGCCACGCTCGGCGACCCGCTCGCCGACCTCGGCCTGCTGCTCGTGTACTGGGACGGCCTGACCGAATTCGCCGGCAACGTGGTTTCCACAGCGATCCACCCCGACGCCGGGTTCCCCACCGGGCGCGAGATGGCCGCCCGGTACGCCGAGCGGCGAGACGCTGACCTGTCCACACTGGACTGGTATGTGGCGTTCGGCTACTTCAAGCTCGCGGTCATCGCCGAGGGCATCCACTACCGGTACACGAAGGGCCAGACGGTCGGTGCCGGCTTCGACCACATGGGCGAGCTGGTGCCACCGTTGCTGGCACGCGGCCACGCGACCCTGGGGTGACACGATGGACTTCGCCTACGACGCCAAAACCGAGGAGCTGCGCGGCCGGCTGCTCCCCTTCATGCAGCACGTGTACAAGGCCGAGCCCGTCTTCGCCGAGCAGGCTGCCGCTGGTCCACAGTGGAGCACGCCGCCGGTCGTCGAGAAGCTGAAGGCGCGCGCCCGCGCCGCCGGTCTGTGGAACCTGTTCCTGCCGAAGGTCAGCGGTCTGTCCAACCTCCAGTACGCGCCGCTGGCCGAGATCACCGGCCGCAGCCCGTACCTGGCGCCCGAGGCACTCAACTGCGCCGCCCCCGACACGGGCAACATGGAGCTGCTGGCCGAATTCGGCACGCCCTCGCAGCAGGAGCGATGGTTGCAGCCGCTCCTGGATGGCACGATCCGGTCGGCGTTCTGCATGACCGAGCCGGGCGTCGCCTCGTCCGACGCCACCAACATCGCCACCCGCATCACCCCGGACGGCGACCACTACGTCGTCGACGGGCACAAGTGGTGGTCCAGCGGCGCCATGAACCCGCGCTGCGAGATCTTCATCGTCATGGGCAAGACCGACCCGGACGGCCCGCGCCACCGCCAGCAGAGCATGATCCTTGTGCCCCGCGACACGCCCGGCGTCGACGTGCGCCGCGGGATGACCGTGTTCGGGTACACCGACGGCCCGCACGGCGGTCACGCCGACGTGGTGTTCGAGGCTGTCCGCGTACCCAAGGAGAATTTGATCGGCGCGGAGGGCGACGGCTTCGCGATCGCCCAGGCCCGTCTCGGGCCGGGGCGCATCCACCACTGCATGCGTCTGATCGGTATGGCGGAGCGGGGCCTTGCGCTGATGTGCCAGCGCGCCAACGATCGGGTGGCCTTCGGCCGCCCGATCGGGCAGCACGGCGTGGTCGCCGACTGGATCGCCGAGTCGCGCGTGCGCATCGAGCAGGCCCGCTTGCTGGTACTGAAGACGGCCTGGCTGATGGACACGGTAGGCAACAAGGGCGCGCACACCGAGATCCAGGCCATCAAGATCGCGGTACCGCAGATGGCCGAATGGGTGCTCGACAAGGCCATCCAGGCGCACGGCGCCGCCGGCGTGAGCCAGGACTTCCCGCTTGCCCAGCTGTGGGCGGCGGCGCGCACGCTGCGGCTGGCGGATGGGCCGGACGAGGTGCACCGTTCATCCCTTGCGCGCAAGGAGCTGGGCAGATACCCGACACCACAAACGTGAGGCGAGACCTACGCTGGTTCACAGGTGACCATGCGCGAAGGGGGCGGCGTGTCGCAGTGGACCTCGATCGAACGAGGCATACCGGGTTCGCGTTCCGCGACGGCTCCGGACCGGAGGCTGCCGAGGGGCCGCCACGACCTGCCGCGCGAGTTCGTCGCCCGTACCCAGCGCGACCGCCTCATCGACGCGATGGCCCGCACCGTGGCCGAGAAGGGTTACGTCAACACATCCCTGGGTGATGTGTGCGCCGCCGCCGGCGTGTCGACACGCGCGTACTACCAGCACTTCGTCGACAAGGAGACATGCTTCCTGGCGGCGTTCGAGCTGGGCGTCGAGCTGATGCAGAAGAGCGTCGCCACCTCGTACGGCCAGCCCGGCCGGTGGCCCGAGCGCATGCGCCGCGGCCTTGGGACGCTGCTGCACATCCTGGCCGCCGAGCCCGCGTTCGCCGCCCTCGCCGTGGTCGAGGTGCTGGCGGCCGGGCCCCGTGCGCTCGCCTGCCGGCGCGCCCTGCTGGCCAGCTACATCGACTTCTTCGCCGCCGCGCCTCGCCGGGCCGGCCAGCCCGAGGTGCCGCAGGTGGCGGTCGAGGCCATCATCGCGGGCGTCTACGGCGTCATCTTCGACCACGTCTCGACGGGCCGCACAGCCGAACTCCCCGACCGCTTGCCCGCCCTGACCTACGTGGTCCTGGCCCCGTTCATTGGCCCCAAGGCCGCCGCACGGCGGGGGGCCCTGTACCCCCGCCGCCCCCGGGGGCGTCCCCGCCCCCCCCGCGCGCGCCCCCGCCCCCCTTTTCCGCCGATCAAGGGCGAACGCACGTGGTTCGATCTCTTTTCCGCGTGCATTCGCCCTTGATCGATGGAGATCTCCTTGATCGCGGAGGGCAGCGCCCGCGCCCTCCGGCGCCATAGGGTGCCGTCATGACCACGAATCCGGACGGACACGAGAACCTCGCCGGCGCGGCGGGGCCCGCGCTGGGCGGGGGGGGCGGCGCACGGGGGGGCGGGCGGCGGGGTGGGGGTCGGGC
>NZ_JAIBNX010000142.1:0-14452 GCF_026130045.1 Micromonospora sp. CPCC 205371 | reverse complement strand
CCCCCGCCCGGCGCCATGGGGGCCCGTCATGACCCCGAATCCGGCCGGACACGGGAACCGCGCCGGGGCGGCGACCGCCGCGCGGGGCGGCGAGGCGGGCGCGCTCGCCCGCGCCGTCGACGCGGCCGAGCGCCACGGCGCGTCCGGCCAGCTCCCGTTCGCCGCGCTCGCCGCCCGCGACGGCGTGGTGATCGGCACGGGCCTCAACACGGCCCTGTCCGACCTCGACCCGTCCGCCCACAGCGAGGTCGTCGCGATCCGCGACGCCGCCCGCCGGACGGGCTCGCTCGACCTCGCCGGCGCCGTCGTCTACTCCAGCTGTGAGCCATGCGCGATCTGCCGGACGGTCGCGGCCGCCGCCGGGGTCCGGGAGATCGTGTACGCCGCCGGCAAGGAGCTCGTCCCGCTGGCGATGGACCCCACACCGGACGCCACCGCCGCGCTCATCGACGCCGTGACCGCCCTGCTGCCCGGCATCGCCCGGCGAGGCGCGACCAGCCTGACCGACGCGCGCCTGTCCGCACCGTTCCGGTCGTACCTGCGGGCGGTGGCCGCGTGACCCGGCTCGGCCTCAACGTGCCGAACTTCGGCCCGGAAGCCGACCCGGACACCCTGCTGGGCTGGGCACGGTTCGCCGAGGACAACGGCTTCAGCACGATCGTCGTCTCCGACCACGTCGCACCCACCGCCGAGGTGGTGGCGCTCTACCCGCCACCGTTCTACGACCCGTTCACCCTGCTCGCCTGGCTCGCCGGCCAGACGACCACCGTCCACCTGGGCACCTCGGTCACCGTGCTCCCGTACCGGCACCCGCTGCTCACCGCCCGGCTCAGCGCCATGCTGCACGTGCTGAGCGGCGGCCGCTTCGTGCTCGGGGCGGGCAGCGGCTGGTCACGCACCGAGTTCGCGGCGCTGGGTCTGGACGCGTCGGCCCGCGGCGCCACCACCGATGCCCACCTGGAGATCATCACGCGCGCCTGGGCTGAGCCGACGATCAGCGACGCCCCGCGCTTCCACGCCGTGGCGACCGGGCCCAACCCGCCCGGCGGGCACGTGCCGCTGTGGATCGGCGGCGCCGGCAAGGCGGCGATCCGCCGCGCGGCGCGCTTCGCCACCGCCTGGCACCCGATCAACCCGACCCTGTCGTGGCTGCGCGACACCGGCATTCCCGCCCTGGCCGACGCCTCAGCGGCGGTGGGGCGGCCCGTGCCGGGCCTGGTGCCGCGGATCAAGGCCCGCCTCCAGCCCGAACCCGCTCCGCCGGACCGGCCGCTCGGCGTCGGCACGCTCGCCCAGGTCGTCGACGACGTGGCCGCGCTGGTCGAGGCCGGCGCGGGCGAGGTGATCTTGGACCCGAATCCGGACAGCCCCCGTCCGCGCGACTTCGCTTCCGAGCAGCGCCAGCTGCTGGAGATCCGCGATGCCGTCCGCGCCCGCGGCGCAGCGGGGCCTGGGTGGGGCAGCTAGGTGGGGCGGTCGCGTTTGGGGAGCTTGGCCACTACCGCGTCGTAGGAGGCGTCGATCGCCTCCCGGATCTCGTCGTCGGGAATCTTGCCGCCGATACGCAGGGTGTTCCAGCCGGACCGTCCGATGTAGGCCATCACCGTGGCGTCGTCCGGGTACCGGGCCAGCCATTCGTCGGCCACGTCGCGGTTCGGGCCGCACTTGACACCCACCGACGAGCGCGGCTCGGGCCCCAGGAACGCGAAGATCTTCGGCCCGACCTTGGCGACCACGTCGCCCTCCCACGGCTCGTCCTGCCACGCCCCGGGCTTGGCCAGGCAGTAGGCGAGCACCTCGGCCCCGTTCACGACGCGAGCCGCCGCTCGCCCGAGCCCATGGCCGCCGCCGCGTTGGAGGCCAACGCGTCCAGATCCAACCCGAGGACGCGCGCCAGCGCCGCCACCGTGAAGAACGTCGGTGCCGCGATCGCACCCCGCTCGATCTTGCGCAACGTGTCGAGGGAGATGCCCGCCAGCATGGCCACCTCGGCGGCGCTGCGCCGGCCGCGCGCGTGCTGCAGGGCGCGGCCCAGCGCGTACCCGCGCTCACGCTCTTCGGCGGTCAACGGTGTACGCACCATGGCGTCGATACTAAGCCTGGTATTAAAATCCCACACCATGGTCGTACTGCGAACGAAGACCGAGATAGAGACCATGCGCGAGGCCGGCCGGGTGGTCGCCCGAACCCTGGACGCGGTGGCCGCGGAGGTGCGCCCCGGCGTGCGCCTCGCCGACCTGGACGCCCTCGCGGCCGACACGATGGCCACGAACGGTGCGAAGCCGTCGTTCCTCGGCTACCTGCCGCGGTTCGCCGGCACCCCCTACCCCGGCGTGCTCTGCCTATCGGTCAACGACGCCATCGTGCACGGCATCCCCGACAAGCGCGTGCTGCGCGACGGCGACATCCTGTCGATCGACTGCGGCGCGCACGTCGACGGGTACCACGGCGACGCGGCGATCACGGTGCCGGTGGGCCAGGTCGACGCGGCCGGGCTGCAACTGATCGAGACCGTGTTCGCGGCGCTCGCGGCGGGCATCGCCGCGGCGCGAGCCGGCGGGCGGATGGGTGACATCGGGTACGCCATCGAGGCGGTCTGCCGCCCCTATGGCATCCCGGACGGCTGGGGCGGCCACGGGATCGGCACCGTGATGCACGACGACCCGCACGTGGCCAACACCGGCAAGCCCGGCCGCGGGATGCCCCTGCGTGAGGGCCTGGTCATCGCGATCGAGCCGATGGTCATCGAGGGCGGCGGCGACCGCACGCGGGCACTGCGCGACGGCTGGACGATCGCCACGACCGACGGCAGCCGCGCCGCACACGCCGAGCACACCGTCGCCATCACGGCGGACGGTCCGGTGGTGCTCACACGTAACTGATGAACTCCAGCAGCGACCCGTCCGGATCGCGGAAGTACACGCTGGTGCCCCGGCCGCGCCCGCCGTGGCGCGGCACCGGCCCCGCTTCCACCGCCACGCCGCGAGCGCGCAGGTGCGCGACCGCCTCGCCAGCGGTGCCGGGCCAGGTGAAGCACAGGTCGCTGCCGCCGGGCACCACGGGTGGGCGCGCCACCAGGCTGCCGACGTCGAGGCCCGGCCCGTGCACGTTGAGCTGCTGGTCGCCGAACCGGTACGCCACCCGCCCGTCCGGGTGCTCGACCACCTCGGCGCCGAGCACGTCGCGGTAGAACGCCGTCGACCGTTCCCAGTCGCTGACCGCGATCACGCAGTGGTCGATCCGCACCGCCATGCCGATCACCCTATCCGGGACGGCGGCTGGCACACTCACTCCCGTGAGCGAGGGAGCGGGCGCGGCGCCGCCTGGACCGAGGAGCGAAGCGACGAGGGAAGGAGTTGCCTTCGGCGCCGCGCGACCGAGCGAACCATCCGGCACAGCCGAGGGAGCGGGCGAGCTACACAGCCTCAGCCTGGTGGAGCTGGCGGTGTCCCGGCTGCGCCGGGAGATCCTCAGCGGCAAGACCGAACCCGGCGAGCGGCTGGTCGAGGAGCAGCTCACCCGCCGCCTGGGCATCAGCCGGGCGCCGCTGCGCGAGGCGCTGCGCCTGCTCGCACAGCAGGGACTGGTCGAGCATGTGCCGCGCCGCGGGGTACGCGTCGCCACGCTCTCCGACCGGGACGTTCGTGAGTTGTACGCGGTACGCGATGTGCTGGAACGGCATGTCGTGGAGACGGCGTTGCCGGTGCCGCGCGAGGCCGACCTGGCGGGTATGCGGGCCGCGCTCGACGAGATGGCCGAGGCGACGCGCGGCGGCGACCGGCTGCGGATCGCGGAGTCGCACCGGCGCTTCCACCTCGCGCTGGTCGCCCTCGGCGGCAACCGGCAGCTCGTCGAGGTGCAGGAGTCGGTGCTGGTCAAGCTCCAGCTCTACATGGCGCTGAACCTCAGCCGCGAGGCCACGTCGGCGCAGGAGGACGACGGGCTGCGCCGCCACGAGCGGCTGTTCGAGGCGGTGGCGGCCGGCGACCCGCGGCGCGTGCTGGAGGAGCTGGCGTCGCACGGCGCCCACGCCTACATGACGTGAGGAGTGCGTCACAGCGTTGTAATAAACCAGCGAGGCGGTCGAAACACGACGGTCGACAATCGACAGTATGCCAACCGAGACCGCCGCCCTCGCGAGCCTCGCGGACCTGCGCCGCGGGTACGCCAGCGGCGCCCTCTCCCCGGCGGACGTCGCCGAGACGGTGCTCGCCCGGATCACGGCGCGCGGGGACGATCATGTCTGGATCACCACGGTGCCGCCGGACGAGCTGCGCGCCGCGGCCGCCGCGCTGGCCCGCCGCCGCGACCGCCTCGCTGAGCTGCCACTTTATGGCGTCCCGTTCGCGGTCAAGGACAACATCGACGTCGCCGGCCTGCCCACCACCGCAGGCTGCCCCGACTTCTCCTACCGGCCCGAGCGGACCGCACCGGTCGTCGCCCGGCTGCTGGACGCCGGCGCGCTGCTGGTCGGTAAGACCAATCTGGACCAGTTCGCCACCGGTCTGACCGGTGCGCGCTCGCCGTACGGCAGCTGCGGCAGCGTCTTCGGCAACGACCTCATCTCCGGCGGGTCCAGCTCCGGATCGGCGGTCGCGGTCGCCGCGGGGCTGGTGTCCTTCGCACTGGGTACCGACACAGCCGGCTCCGGACGCGTGCCCGCCGCCCTGAACGGGATCGTGGGCGTCAAGCCGACCCGCGGGCTGCTCAGCACGGCCGGGGTGGTGCCGGCGTGCCGGTCGCTGGACTGTGTCTCGATCTTCACCCGGGACGTCGCCGACGGCCGTACCGTGCTCGGGGTCGCGCGCGGCCTGTCCCCGGACGACCCGTGGGGCCGGGCAGAGCCGCCGGAGAGCGCGCACCCTCGGATGCCAGCGACCCTGCGCCTGGGCGTACCCCTGCGGGAGGACCTTGACTTCTTCGGCGACGAGGGCCAGTCGGAGCGCTTCGCCGACGGCAGCAGCCGCGTCGCGGACGTCGTGGCCGATGCTGTACCGGTCGAGCTCGGTCCGCTTTTCGAGGCCGGTGACCTGCTCTACAAGGGACCGTGGGTGGCCGAGCGGCTGGCGGCTCTGGGCGACTTCCTCGACACCCATCCCGACTCGGTGCTGCCGGTGACCCGCAGCGTGCTGGAGAGCGGCTACCTGTTCGACGCGGTGTCCGCCTTCCGAGGGCAGCACCGGCTGCGCGAGCTGCGGGCGTGGACGGCGCGGCTGTTCGAGCGGATCGACGTGCTCGTACTCCCCACGATCGGCACCACGTACACCCACGCGCAGATCGCCGAGGAGCCGCTGACCCGCAACCTCGACCTGGGCCGCTACACCCAGTTCGCCAACCTGCTCGACCTCGCCGCCCTCACCGTCCCCAACGGATTCACAGTGGACGGACGGCCGGCGAGCCTCACGCTGATCGGTCCCGCGTTCAGCGACGCCACACTCATCCGGCTGGCGACCGAGGTCCGCCTGGAAGGGGGAACGACGCAATGACCACTATCGGGCCGGTGCGCGCCGAACCATACGCCTGGCCGTACGACGGCACCGTGCCGGTCGAACGCACCGCTCTGCTCTGCATCGACTGGCAGACCGACTTCTGCGGCCCGGGCGGCTACGTGGACAGCATGGGGTACGACATCGGGCTGACCCGAGCCGGCCTGCCCGCGACCGCGAAGCTGCTCGACCATGTCCGCTCGCTCGGAATGCTGGTGATCCACACCCGCGAGGGCCACGACCCCGACCTGTCCGACCTGCCACCCAACAAGCGCTGGCGCTCGGCCCAAATCGGCGCCGAGATAGGCTCCACCGGGCCGTGCGGGCGCATCCTCATCAAGGGGGAGCCTGGGTGGGAGATCGTGCCCGAGGTCGCGCCGGTGGCCGGGGAGGTCGTCGTCGACAAGCCCGGCAAGGGCGCGTTCTACGCCACCAACCTCGACCTCGTCCTGCGCACGCACGGCATCACCCACCTGATCCTCACCGGCATCACGACGGACGTGTGCGTGCACACCACGATGCGCGAGGCGAACGACCGCGGGTACGAGTGCCTGATCCTGTCCGACTGCACCGGCGCCACCGACCCGGGCAACCACGCCGCCGCGCTGCACATGGTCACCATGCAGGGCGGCGTGTTCGGCTGCGTGGCGACCGCCGGCGACGTGATCGCGGGTACGTCGTGATAGCCGTCGAGGCCCGGCCATTCCCGTACACCTTCGACCCCGCCGCGACGGCGCTGCTCGTCATCGACATGCAGCGCGACTTCCTCGAGCCGGGCGGCTTTGGTGAGAGCCTCGGCAACGACGTGTCGCAGTTGCGGCGCACCATCGCGCCCACCGCGGCCCTGCTCGCCGGCTGGCGCGACGCCGGCCTGCCGGTCATCCACACCCGCGAGGGCCACCTACCGGACCTGAGCGACTGCCCACCCGCGAAGCTGGCGCGCGGCGCGCCCAGCATGCGCATCGGCGACCCCGGACCGAAGGGCCGCATCCTGATCCGCGGCGAGTACGGGCACGACATCATCGACGAGCTGGCACCACTACCCGGGGAACCGGTCGTGGACAAGCCCGGCAAGGGAGCGTTTCACGCTACCGAGCTGCACCGCTTACTGAGCCGGGACGGCATCCGCAGCCTTGTGGTCACCGGCGTGACGACCGAGGTGTGCGTGCACACCACGGTCCGGGAGGCCAACGACCGCGGCTACGAATGCCTCGTGCTCGCGGACTGCGTCGGCTCGTACTTCCCCCGCTTCCACGAGATCGGTCTGGAGATGATCGCCGCGCAGGGCGGGATCTTCGGCTGGGTCGCGTCTTCCTCCGACGTACTCGCCGTCCTTCCGCAGGGGGTCAGGCCATGAGACTCGCTTATTGGGTGCGCGGTGACACCAACGCGTTCTTCGGCTTCGGCGTCAACGTCCTGGTCAACGTGCTCACGCTGACCGCGCTGTGCGTCGGCGTCATCCACCTGCCGGGGGACAGCGTCTTCGGCGACATCCTGCCCGCGCTCGGCATCGCCCTCGTGTTCGGCAACATCTACTACACCGTGCTCGGCCGGCGGCTGGCCCGCCGGGAGAACCGCGCCGACGTCACCGCCCTGCCGTACGGCCCGAGCGTCCCGCACATGTTCATCGTGATCTTCGTGATCATGCTGCCGATCTACCTGCGCACCCAGAACCCGGTGCTCGCCTGGCAGGCGGGCGTGGCGTGGGCGTTCATCATCGGCGTGATCGTGCTGATCGGCGCGTTCGTCGGCCCGTACATCCGCAAGTACGCCCCGCGGGCCGCCCTGCTCGGCACGCTCGCCGGCATCTCCATCACGTTCATCTCCATGAACCCGGCCGGCCGCATGTGGGATCTGGCCTGGGTTGCGCTTCCGGTGTTCGCCCTGCTACTCGTCGGGCTGCTCACCAACGTCAAGCTGCCCGGCAACATCCCCATCGGGCTCGCCGCACTGCTACTCGGCACCGCCATCGGCTGGATCGGCGGCGCCATGTCCGTACCGGACGTCGAGGCCGCCGCCAAGGACATCGCCTTCGCGGTACCGACGTTCCACTTTGGCCTGCTCGCAGACGGCCTCGGCGACATGGCGCCGCTGCTCGCCACCGCCATCCCCCTTGGTGTCTACAACTTCACCGAGGGCATGACCAACGTGGAGAGCGCCGCCACGGCTGGCGACAACTACAGCCTGCGCAACGTGTTGCTCGCCGACGGTGCCGGCGCTGTCATCGGCGCCGCGCTCGGCTCGCCATTCCCACCCGCCGTCTACGTCGGACACCCCGGTTGGAAGGCCGCCGGCGGCCGCACCGGGTACTCGATGGCCGCCGGTGTGGTCGTCGCGGCGCTGTGCTTCCTGGGCATGTTCGGGCTGCTCGGCGCGGTCTTCCCGACGGCGGCGATCGTGCCGATCCTGCTCTACATCGGACTATTGATCGGTGCGCAGGCGTTCCAGGCAACCCCACGGGCGCACGCCGCCGCCGTGGTGGCCGCCCTGATACCGAACATCGCCGCCTGGGCCACCGGCCAGATGGACAACGTGCTCGCCGCCGCCGGCACCACCGCCGCCGAGGTGGGCTCGGAAGCGCTAGCCGGGGCCGGTGTGGCCTACGACGGACTGCTCGTGCTCGGCCAGGGCGCCATCCTCGCCGGGCTGGTACTGGGCGCCATCGTCGCGTTCATCATCGACAAGCGCTTCACCCACGCGGCCGCGTTCGCCGCATGCGGCGCGTTGTTGTCCTTCATCGGGCTGATCCACGGCGAGAAGATCGCGTGGAATGCCAACGGCGAGGTAGCTCTCGGATACGCGTTCGTGACGGTGATCTGCGGGGCGTTCGCCCTCGCGAAGATCCCCCCGCGGGTGCCGGACGAGGAGGAGTCGGCGCTGGATCGCCTGCACGGCGGCGGCGAGGCAGCGCGCGAGAGCACGGCGGTGGCGTCGTAGATGAACGCGGAAGAAGCCACCCTGCGGGAGGCCGCCGCGGAGGTCGGGGCGCCCTCCGCCGGCCGCGAGAGGGCCCCCGGCGCCGGCGCCGCCGACCTTGCGGCCGGTTACTTCTGGGAGTCGGGCGAGACGGTCCGGTACGGCATCGCCGACCACCAGGTGGGCTACGACGAGCAGCTGGCGTGGCGGCGCGCGCAGCCACCATTGCCGCCGGGGCGCACGCTCCACGACACCCGAGTCACCACGTTCGGCACCGGCCAGGCCGCGGTCACCACCCTGTTCACGTACCCGGATCGCCCATTCGTTGGCCGCCAGTCCCAGACCTGGACCCGCATGGCCGAGGGCTGGCGCATCGCGCACGCCCACGTCTCCGAGATCCCGGCCTCCCCCGCCTCGCCCGCTCCCTGACCTACCCGCCGACCGCGGCGTCGCCCCTGTCCGCCACCAACGCGAGCGGCTCGGCGCCGACGACCGCCCGGCGCGGTACCGGACCATGCTGGTCCCGTCTCGCGGTCGCCAGGGCCATGCCGACGAGCGCCAACGGGAGGGCCGGCACCGCGTACCGCGGCTCCATCACCGACGTCGCCACCGCGATCGGGAGCATGACGAACCCCATGATCGTCCACATTGCCGAGTCGATGATCCGCCGCCGGTCGTGCCGGCGGCGCGATTGCGGCCCAGTGGGACGTGGGACGAGGTCGCGGAGGCGGGCGTTGACCACGAGGGTGCCGGACACGACGCCGGTCTGCCCGCGCCGGCGCCGCTGCCACACGAACGCACCGGCGCAGAACAGCACGGCCACACCGACCAGCGTCGGCGGAACGGTCGCCAGCCGCGAATACCGGTGCAGCGGCGCCATCAACGGATGCTCGTGACGGCCCGAACGCATCGTCGAGGTACGGTCCTGCGGATCAGCCGGTGCCATCAACGCCTGGCAATGGTGGGTATCCCCGGTGTGGGGCATGCGCCACAGTCGATCGAAACACCGGTACCGCTCATCCGACGCCCCACCCGGCCACACCATCCGCCACGTCTCCACCGCGATCGTCCTCGCGTAGTCGACCGGCTGTGCCCGCACCGCCTTACGGGCGAACGACTCGAAACGCGCGTCGTTCCCCCGCCCCAGAAACTGGGTGTTCGGGCCCGGCGACCACAGGTACAGGTCAGCTGCCTTCCGCTGGCCGAGCGGCTCCGGCGGGCACAACGGCCGCTCCGCCTCGGTCAACGCCAGCCGGTCACAGTCGACGAACGTCGACACCCGCGCCCACAGAAACCGTCCACTGTAGCTACTGAGCGAAAAGTCGCCATGGTGACGCTGATTCAGCGTGGCGTATCCGGCCAGCGGCAACGCGGCCGCCATGGCGAATGTCGCCACCCGCACCGCACCCAAACGCCTCACCAGCAAATACAGCACAGCAAGGCCGATCAACGGCAACCCGACCGTGCGGGTGGTCGTCGCCGCCGCGAACAGCAGCCCCGCACCACCGCACACCACGACGCCGGGACGCCGCGACCAGCACAACGCCACCATCCCGCCGACCAGCAACGCGGTAAACAACGCCTCGGCCAGCAGAAACTGTTCCAGCAACGCGGTGCGCGCATCCAACAGCAAAACCGCCACCGCCGCCGTCGCGATCCACCGCCGCACACCCCGACGCACCATGAACCCGTACAACAGCGCCGCGACCGCCAACCCGAACAGGTGCTGCACCGCGACGATGAGCCGCACCGAGTGAAGCGGCAACAGCAGCCAAAGAAACCACGAGTAGCCCATCGGTCGCGCCGCGTTCGGCACCAACGTGTGCGCGACGCCAAGGTAGACACTCGAGTCACCGGTGAACCACAAGCCAGGCGCATACGCCACCATCGTGAGCAGCCGCAACAACACTCCAGCCGCGAACACCACCAACACCGGCCAGTGCGCGGGCACCCATTGAAGCCGCTTCGGTACGCGACGTGCGGCCCATGAACCCATGTGTCTCCCCCGTGTCGACCAGCTACCCCAAGACGCGACAAGGGCTCCGTCCGTTTCAAAAACGGCACGGATTGACCGTTCGGACACTCCAAATAGGCCAGACGTACAGCCCGGCTACCGACGCGAGCACGCCGCGCCGCCCCTCCCGCCTATCAAGGGCAAACGCACGCGGTTGGATCGCTTTTCCGCGTGCGTTCGCCCTTGATCCCTGCGGATCTCCTTGATCGACGCGGCCGAGTTGGGCGCTGCGTCGCCCTGCGAAGGCCGCGGTGGCGCGGTCCAGATCCGGTGCGGCCAGCACGGCCCTCCCGGGCAGGGACGCCGGCAGACGCATAGGCAGGGCGCGGCGGTGCGGGCCAACGGGGGCGGCGGTCTACGGGTGGGTGGCGGTGAGGGTCTCGTCGAGCCACTCGAAGTACTCCTTCGGCGGCTGGGAGCCGATGAAGATCTCGCCGTGCTCCTCGATGACGATCAGGCCGTGCCCGCGTCCGCGGAGCAGGCCGGCCATCTCGTGGCCGAGAGCTGGCTCCCCGCAGGGCCGGCGGCCGAGGCGGAGACCGCGTTCGAAGTTCGGGTTGCGGGTGATCTGGCGGCTGGCGTGGGTGTGGATGAAGGCCCACAGGTGCGGCAGCTGCTCGGTGAGGACGAACAGCTCGACGGAGTCCGCCGACGGCAGCGCCGGTCCTCGGTAGGTCAGAACGTTCGACGCCTCGTCGTAGCTTTCCACTAGGACCAGGCGGCTCTCATCCAGCGGCGCCTTGCACGTGCGGGTGGCGGTGACGACCAGGCCCTCTTCGGTGCGGACCGCGATGCAGCCGTCACCGGGGCCGCGGTGCCACAGCTGGTGGGCCTTGATCCGGTCGGAGGCGGCGCGGAAGAACGGCAGGACGCGGTCGCGCAGGCCCGGCGGCAGGTTGGTGCCGGCACAGTGCGGCTGGTAGCGCACGCGGACGGACTCCGCGATCATCGCGTCGACGATCTTGAAATTGGAGACCAGGAATGTCTCGCCGAGCGTCAGGTCGGGCCGGATGATGTTCAGCCGGTCGCCGGTGGCCCGCTTGACGGCGTCGATCACCGGGATGGCATCACGGGACGCTCGCGCATCCGGGTAGGCGAAGGCGATGCTCGCCGTGTCGTACGCCTCGCCGAGGCGGCCGGACGTGGCGTCGAGCAGCGCGTCGTCCAATGGACCGTCCCACACCGTCATCAGGTGATGCAGGCCCCGTGCCAGATCCCGCGAGGCGGGCGGAACCGAGAGCCGGTTGAGGCTGAAACCGTATCTGCGCGCCGCTTCGCTCGCGAGATGCGCGAGGCGGTCGCGCACCCCAAGCCGATCGTGGACGACCAAGTCGACAGCCGCCTCTTCCCGGGTGAGCTTGGTCGCGTAGTCATACCTGTCGGCCATGCGCGTCACGACACTCCGGTTGTGCGACGAACAAGCCCCAATGGTAGCGGCGTTTGTCAATGCGGGTCGTATGTCCGGCAGGTATTGGCAGCGCGTGGTCCGCCATCGCCGTCTTCGCCGTCGCCTATGTCATGATCGCCACCGAAAAGACACACCGGATCGCGGCCCGCTTCTGCTGCCACTGTCCGGGTTGGACAATGGCGCGGTCGCCCCCCGAGGTCGAGCTGATCTCCCGTATGGACCGCAACCGCCCGACGGCCCGATGGGTGTATCGGACATGAGGACCTATCGAGCCGTAGTCGTAGCAGTGGCAGCAGCGTTGGTGGTGGGCTCCGGGAGCGGGGCCGCCGCGTCACATCGGACGGGGTGGACGTCCCGTGTGAGCGTGTCCGTCTCCGGCGGGCAGCCCAATGGCGTCAACGTGTTTCCGGCGGTCAGCGCCGATGGCCGGTACATCACTTTCGAATCGTTCGCCTCGAACCTGGTGCCCGGTGACACGAACCAGGCAGCCGACGTCTTCGTCCGGGACGTCCGGACCGGTACCACCAGCCGCGTCAGCCTCACCAGTGCCGGCGGCCAGATCAACGGCTCCAGCGGGGCGCCATCGATCAGCGCCGACGGCCGATGGGTCGCCTTCACCCCGTCCGGGACGAACGTGGTACCCGGCGCCCCCACCCGGGCGGGAAACGCCTTCGTGCGCGACCAGGTGCCCGGCACCACCGTCCGGGTCGGACCGCCGACCACGGACGGCTCCGTGGTGCACCCGTCCATCAGCGCGGACGGCCGGTATGTCGCCTTCACGTCGTTCGGGCCACGCGTTCCCGGCGACACCAACACCTCCCCGGACGTCTACCTGTGGGAGCGGCAGACCGGCGCCCTGGAGCTGGTGAGCGTCTCGTCCAGCGGTGAGGTCGCCAACGCCGACAGCTACGAGCCCTCGCTCAGCGCCGACGGCCGGTACGTGGCGTTCTACTCCGGCGCCTCCAACCTGGTGTCGGGGGATATCGGCGGGTACTACGACCTGTTCGTACGCGATCGGCGGACGGATACCACGACCCGGCTCACAGCCTCCAGCACCGCTGACAGCGCCATGCCGCGGATGACTCCGGACGGCCGGTACGTCGTGTTCGCCTCCGCCGCCTTCGACCTCGTCCCCGGGGACGCCAACGACCGGATGGACGTCTTCGTCCACGACCGGGCCACCGCGACGACGAGCCTGGTGAGCCTGTCCCCCACCGGCGGGCAGCTTCCCGAGGGCGGCACCGAACCATCGATCAGCGCGGACGGCAGGTACGTGGCCTTCATCAGCCATTACGGCGACTTCAACGAGGTGCTTCTGCGTGACCGGCAGGCCGGCACCACCGTCACGGCGAGCGTGTCGACCGGCGGCGCCCCGTCGAACGGCGACAGTGGCCGGCCGTCGATCAGCGCGAACGGGCGGGCGATCGCGTTCGCCTCCATGGCGACCAGCCTGGTACACGGCGATCCAGACCCGAACGAGGAGATCTTCCTGCGGGATCGCCGCCGCTGACATCGAAGGGCGTTATTGTCGATTCCGGAGGCCGGTCTCAAAGTCTGAGGGAGGGGCCATGACGGAGCTTCAGCGGTACCTCGCCGAGGAGGTCGCGGAAGACCTCGCCGACGGGATCATCACGCGACGGGAGGCGGTACGCCGGCTGGGCCTGCTTGGCGTGACCGGCGCGGCGGCGACAGGGCTGCTGGCCACGTTCGCCGCCGCACCTGCGGCCGCGGGCCCGGAGGCCCAAGGCGGAGGCCGCGGCTCGTCGGAGACGACCTGGGCGCCAGTCCCCCGAGAGTCGATCACGTTCGCGGGTCCGCGTGGGCCGCTGCTGGCCGCCTGGGCCCCCGCCGCCAAGCCGCGCGGTGGCGTCCTGGTCATCCATGAAAACCGCGGTCTGACCGAGCACATCCGCGCCGTCGCCGGCCGGCTGGCCGCGAGCGGGTACTCGGCGCTGGCGCTCGATCTGCTCTCCGAGGAGGGCGGCACCGGTGCGTTCCCCGGCGAGGCCGAGGTCGCCGCCGCACTGTCGGCCATCCCGCCGGAACGCTTCGTCGCCGACATGAAGGCCAGCGTCACCGAGCTCAAGCGCCGAGTACGCGGCAAGAGGCTGGCCGCGATCGGGTTCTGCTTCGGCGGGGCCATGGTGTGGCGCCTGCTCGCCTCCAGCGAGCCGCGCCTGGCGGCGGCCGCGCCCTTCTACGGCCCATTCCCGACCGACGGCGACCTTTCCGGCTCCCGCGCGGCGGTGCTCGGGGTCTACGGCGGGCTCGACACGCGCGTCAACGCGACCCTGCCCGCGGCCAAGGCGGCGCTCGACGCGGCCAGGCTGAGGTACGAGTTGCTGACCTTCAGCGAGGCCGACCACGCGTTCTTCAACGACACCGGCGCCCGCTTCAACCCCCACGCCGCGACGGAGGTCTGGCACCGCGTCCTGACCTGGTTCGACGCGGCCACAGGTCACCACTAGCCCGCCCCGCAGGGCCTGCACGGCCCGCTGCCGCGTCCGCCCGGGCCTGTCGCGCGCGGCGTCCACCGGGCTGGCCGCCCGCGACGCCCGCACGGCTCGCCGATCAAGGGAGATCGCATCGATCAAGGGCAAACGCACGCGGAAAAGAGATCGAACCACG
>NZ_JAIBNX010000141.1:242-21106 GCF_026130045.1 Micromonospora sp. CPCC 205371 | reverse complement strand
GCGCCCTGCACTGCCGGGCAGGTCAGCACGCCTGCTCGAAGGGGACGGCGCTGCCCAGGGCCGCGGCGCCGGTCCCGCCGGCACGCGGGCCCAGCCCGGAGAGGACCACCGGCAGGTTGCCGGTGGCGAGCGGCAGCGACCGGCGGTACACCACGCTGCGGATCTCGGCGAGCAGGATGTGCCCGAGGTGCGCGAGCCCGCCCCCGATGACGATCATCGACGGGTTCGCGAAGCTGACCAGCCCTGCCAGTACGCCACCGAGCCGGCGCCCCCCGTCACGGATGAGCCGGATGCAGGTGACGTCGCCTTCGGAGGCCGCCTCGGCCACGTCTCGTGCGGTCAGCGTGCCCTTGGCCGCGAGCCGCTCGGCTAGCGCGGGTGAGGTGCCGCCGCGCGCCGCGAGCGCCGCGTCCTTGGCGAGCGCGGCGCCGCTGAACAGCGCCTCCAGGCAGCCGACGTTGCCGCAGGAACACATTGGACCGTGCGAGTCGACCTGGATGTGCCCGATGTCGCCGGCACAGCCGTCGGTGCCCCGGTAGACCTCACCGGAGAGGTAGATGCCGCAACCGATACCGGTGCCGATCTTGACAAAGAGGAAGTCGTCGACCGAGTGCGCGACGCCCCCGTGCCGCTCCCCGATCGCCATGATGTTGACGTCGTTGTCAACTACGGCGGGGCAGCCGTGCTCGCGGGTCAGCAGCTCGCGCACCGGAAACCGGTCCCAGCCTGGCATAATCGGCGGCGACACCGGCACCCCATCGCGGAAGCTCACCGGCCCCGGCACCCCGATGCCGATCGCGTCCAGCCGCTCGTACGCGCCGTCGGCCTTGGCCTTGGCGAGCAGCTCGTTGACCCGGTGCAGGATGACCTTGGGGCCGCTGCGGATGTCGGTGCTCTCGGTGTATGCCGAGATGGGCTCCAGCCGGCCGTTGGTCACCTCGACGTCGACGGAGCTGGCGCCCAGGTCGACGGCCGCGAAGCGCAGGTTCGGGTTCAGCTCGACCAGTGTGGAGCGCCGACCGCCACGGGACGCCGCCATGCCGGCCTCGGCGATGTAGCCGGCGCCGACCAGGCGCTCGAGCTCAGCGAGAAGGCGCGGTCGGGGAATCTCCAGGCGGTCGGCCAGCTCGGCGCGGGAGACCGTGCCCTGATCACGCAGGAGCCGCAGGAGCCGCAGGTGCAGAGGTTCGGCAATGCGCACGGAATCCTCCTAGAAGCAACGTGCTCGAAACAATATGGGTCTTCCGCCTGTGCTGTCCATACCTTTGCGCGATCTGAGACCAAACTTTTCTCGGCCTGAACAAAAGTCCCGCGCCGCCCTTGGAGGAGCGGCGCGGGCCCCCCGGCTAGCGGTAGATGGTCAGCTCGGACATGTTCGTGTAGCTCAGCGCCGCGAAGCTCATGGACTGCGCCGGGTTCGCCGTGCCACCGGGAGCGGTGTCCTGCTCCCAGTTGGCGTGGTGGTAGTCCTGCTCCCCGATCACCTCGAAGAACTGCTGGAAGTTGATGTCGCCCTCACCCAGCGGCGTCATCACGTAACCGTTGGCCTGCTCCGGCGCCTTGTCGCCGTCCTTCGCGTGGAAGAGCGGGAACCGCTTGGTGCGCCGGGCCACCGTCAGGATCGGGTCGAAGATGTCCGTCTTCACCTGACCGGCGGAGTTCGTGTATGTCTTGTGCTTGAACTTCGCCACGTGCGCCCAGTAGATGTCCATCTCGAAGAACACGTACTTGGGGTCGGTCTTGGCGAAGAAGTACTCCAGCCGCCGCACACCCGAGGAGCGCGTGGGCCGGCCGTTCGCGTCGAGCGGGCCGGCGTCGAGCAGGAAGCTGTAGGCCGCGTCGTGGTTGTGCGTGTAGAGCTTGATGCCCCGCTCCTTGGCCTGCCGCCCCAGCTCGTTCCAGACGTCGGCCGCGGCGTCCCAGTCGGACTGGTACGGGCTGCCCGTCGGGTCCGAGCCGGTGCCGATGTGCTTCATGCCCAGCTCTTCGGCGATGTCGAGCTGCTGCTGGAACGTCGCCGGGTTGATCTGGGTGTGCGTACCGTTCGCCACGAGCCCGTTGTCGTCGAGGATCTTCCTGATCTCGGCCGGCGTGATTTGGCGACCGAGGATCGACGTGTGCTGGTTGTACCCGGCGAACTCGATCTCCTTGTACCCGACCTCGGCCAGCCGGCCGAGCACCCGCTCGAAGCCGTACGGGACGCCGCTGTCGTCGGGCGCCGCCGCGATGCGGTCGCGCACGCTGTACAGGATGATGCCGCGGTTCTGGTGGGGGATGAGGGGTTCGACCGTGAGCTTCTTGTCGCCGAGCGCGGGAGCGCCGGTCTGGAGCACTGGAAGGCCGGCGGCGCCGATCGCGGCGGCGGCTCCGGCCGAGGCGGTGAGCAGCCGCCGGCGGGTCAACGCGGACTTAGACTGCGGCTCGTTCATGCTTCTCCACCTTTCTCCGGCAGCCTGAAGCCGCCGTCGATGGTTCGAGCGCCGCCGATGCGCCGGACCTACTGACTTAGGTAGCTGAGAGGAGTAGCCCGGGGGTGCCAGCCCGGAAGTGTGTCGAAGGTGTTACGCCTGAGTGCAGACGCTAGCGGCACCGATGGGCGAAAGAAAGTCCCCAGGGCGTCAAACTTTTGGCGATCTCAGCGAAAGGTTACTTCGCTAGGAGCTTGCCCATTCGCCTGGCGGCGACCCACAGACCCAGTGCCAACACGGCCACCAGGTAGGCCAGGTCGAGCCACGGGTGCCCACCCGAGGCGCCGGTCGTGATGCCGCGGATCAGGTCGACCGCCCGAGTCAGCGGGGAAAGCTCGACGACCCACCGCAGCAGCGCCGGGTAGCTCTCGGCCGGCACGAACGTGCCCGAGAACAGGAACAGCGCGAACTGCGCCGAGCCCACCACGTCGAAGTCTTGCCAACCACGCATGAACGTGGACAGGGTCATGCCCAGCGCCCCGAACGCGAACCCGGTCAGTACGGTCGCCGGGAAGGCGGCCAGCGCGCGCAGGCCGGTGGTCAGGTCCATCGACACCATGACGCCCAGAAACGCCGCGGAGTACAGCGAGCCGCGCACCATGGCCCAGGCCAGCTCGCCGAGCGCGATCTCGAACGGCTGCACAGGGGTGGCCAGCACCCCGTCGTACAGCTTCATGTACTTCATCTTCCCGAAGAAGTTGAAGGTGGTCTCCGACAGCGCGCCGGACATCGCGGACGACGCCAGCATCGCGGGGGCGACGAACGCGGCGTACTCCACCACCTCACCGCCGGGCAGCGTGAGGTCGCCGACCAGCGCGCCGACGCCGATGCCGATCGACAGCAGGTAGAGCAGCGGCTCCAGGAAGCCGGAGAGCAGCACGATCCAGTACGCCGACTTGAGGGCGGCCACGTTGCGCTCGGCAACCGACAGCGCACGCCGGCCAACCGCGACAGCGAGCATCAGACCACCAGCTTCTTTGCGAACTGCCGACGCGCCAGCAGGTAGCCCGCGACCGCCCACACCGCGAGATATGCGAGGTGGCCGGCCACCGACCACTCCGGCGCCACTCCGAGCGTCGCCGCCCGGCTGAGGTCGACGCCGTGCCACAGCGGCGACGCGTACGCCAGCCAGCGCAGCCCCAATGGCAGTGACTCGACCGGGAAGAACACGCCCGCGAACAGCGACATCGGGATCACCACGAAGCGGAACAGCAGCGCCAGGTAGCTGTCGCTGGTGACCGAGGAACTGTAGGCGAACGTGGGCGCCGCCACCGCGAACGCGAGCAGCGCGCCGATCGGCAGCGTGGCCAGCGCCCACGGCGAGTGCAGCACACCGAACGCGAGCGCCACCAGCAGGAAGGCCACGATGCTGGTGAGCGCTCGGAACACCACGAAGAGGAGATTGCCGCCGAGGATGTCGTCGAGCCGCACCGGCGTGGCGGCCTGCCCTTCGTAGGTGCGCACCCAGTTGAAGCTGCTCAGCACCGGCCAGGTCGACTCGAAGACGGCCACCTGCAGCGCGGTCGACGCGATCAGGCCGGGCACCATCCAGTCGAGGTAGGGCGTGCCGTCGACGCCACCCTCCACATAGGCCCCGACGCCGAGGCCGAAGCCGAGCATGGTGAGCAGCGGCAGCACGAACGACGACATCGCGCTGCCCCGCCACACCCGCCGGTAGGCGACGAGGTAGAACTCGAAGACCGCGGCCATGTCAGTCGACCAGCGTCCGGCCGGTGAGGTGCAGGAACACGTCTTCGAGCGAGCTGCGCCGCTCCAGCACGCTCGCCGGGGTCAGTGCCCGCTCGTGGACCGCCGCGAGGGCCGCGTCGCCATCCTCGACGTACAGCAAGATGCGGTCGGGCAGCACCTCGACCCGCTCCCCTATGCCGGCCAGCTTGTCGGCGAAACCCGCCTGCGACTCGGCGGCGAAGCGCAGCTCGACCACCTCACGCGTGGAGTACCGGTCGATGAGCTCGCGGGGAGAGCCCTCGGCGACGATCTTGCCGCCATCCATCACCACGAGCCGGTCGCAGAGCTGCTCGGCCTCGTCCATGTAGTGCGTGGTGAGCACGAGCGTCACGCCCTGCTGCTTGAGCCGGAAGAGCCGCTCCCACACCAGGTGCCGGGCCTGCGGGTCGAGCCCAGTGGTCGGCTCGTCGAGCAGCACGATCTCGGGCTCGTTGACCAGCGCACGGGCGATCGTCAGCCGGCGCTTCATGCCGCCGGACAGCGGCTCGACCTTGCTGCCGGCCCGCTCGGAGAGCTGCACGAAGTCGAGCAGCTCGTCGGCGCGCTGCCGGGCCACCTTGCGCGGGATGCCGAAATATCGCGCGTAGGTCGTGAGGTTTTCCCGGACGGTCAGCTCGGGGTCGAGGTTGTCGAGCTGGGGACACACGCCGAGCCGGCCGCGGATCGCCGGGCCGTCGCGGCGCGGATCCATGCCGAGGATGCGCAGGGTGCCGCCGGTCGGCGGCGAGACGCAGCCAACCATGCGCATGGTCGAGCTCTTGCCGGCGCCGTTTGGACCGAGGAAGCCGAATGCCTCTCCCGGCTGGACGTCGACGTCGATGCCGTCGACAGCCGTGAAGGAGCCGAACCGCTTGACCAGCCCCCGTGCATGGATGAGTGGTTCGTTTGCCACGATCCGCACCCTAGCCCTGGGGTCCGACACGAACCCACCGAGTTTCGGACTTTTGAATGGATAGAACAAAGTTCATCACTGCGGAGTCAAACTTTAGGATATCTTGGGCGAATGGTTGGCTTGTGGCCCGACAATCGGCACCAGGCGGCAGTGCTCCGCCTCCTGCGCGACGGCGGGCCGTCCTCGCGCGCCGAGCTCGTCGACGCGGTGGGACTCTCCCGATCCAAGCTGGGACTGGAGATCGACCGCCTGGTCGAGCGCGGGCTGGTGGACGCCGGCGGGCCGGCCGCCACCCGGGGCGGCCGGCGGTCGTCGGTGGTACGCATCGCCGCCGCCACCCGCTTCCTGGGCATCGACATCGGCGCCAGCACGCTCGACCTGGCCGTTGTCGACGGCGAGATGCGGCTGCTCGCCCGGCTCACCGAGCAGACCGACCTGCGGCGCGGGCCCGCGAAGGTGCTCGCCCAAGCCCTCGAACTGGTCAACAAGCTGCGCGCCGACACGGGCACCACGCGGTTCGCCGGGGCGGGTGTGGGCGTCCCCGGCCCGGTCAGCTTTCGCGAGGGCGTGCCCGTGTCGCCGCCGTTCATGCCCGGCTGGCACCGGTTTCCGGTCCGCGAGACCCTCGCCACCGAGCTGGCCTGCCCGGTGCTGGTCGACAACGACGTCAACATCATGGCGCTCGGCGAGATGCACGCCGGCATCGCCCGCTCGTTCGACGACTTCCTGTTCGTCAAGATCGGCGCCGGGATCGGCTGCGGCATCGTGGTCGGTGGCCAGGTGTACCGCGGCGCGACCGGCAGCGCCGGCGACATCGGGCACACCTCGGTCGACCCGCACGGGCCGGTGTGCGTGTGTGGCAACACCGGCTGCCTGGAGGCGTTCTTCGGCGGGGCGGCACTCAGCCGAGACGCGCTCACCGCCGCACAATCGGGCCGGTCACCGCAGCTCGCCGAGCGGCTGGCCGAGGCCGGCATGGTCACCTCGGTCGACGTCGCGCGGGCGGCCGCCGAGGGTGACCCGTACTCCATCGGAATGGTGCGCGACGGCGCGCGACGGGTCGGTCAGGTCCTCGCCGGCCTGGTCAGCTTCTTCAACCCCGGCCTGGTCGTGGTCGGCGGCGGTGTCGCGGGCATCGGCCACGCGCTGCTCGCCGAGATCCGCGGCATCGTCTACCGCTCGTCGCCCCCGCTAGCGACGGGCGACATGCCAATCGCCCTGTCGGAGATGGGCGACGAGGCCGGCCTGGTAGGCGCCGCTCGCCTGATCAGCGACCACATCCTCACCCCGTGACGGCGACGCCCAGGGTGGCGCGGGCCGCGGCCACGAGGTCGTCTACGGCCTCCGGCGCGGGTGGGGTGTCTGGGTCGTAGCGAACGGTCCAGGTCAGGCCGTCGACGCCGCTCACCCGCCGCGCCACGACCCGCACGCCGCCACCGCCGGGCAGCGCATGGTGTTCCGTGTACGCCACCGACTTGGTCACCCGGGTGCGCACCTCGTGCGGCAGTTCGCCCGGATCGAGCAGCAGGTACGACAGCGGCAGCCGGTCGGCCACCACGGTGTACCCCTCCTGCTCCTCGACGAGGGTGGCCGCCGTGACCGCGAGCTCGCGCCCCGACCACGCCGCTTTGTGGATCTCGTGCCAGCCGAGGCGATCGTGCTCCGGCAGCCACAGCCCGCGGTTGGTCGCGACCACGACGCCCCCGCCCGACTCGGCCCACGCCAGCACCCGCTCGTCACGGTCGAGCGCCGGCCGCCGGTCGGCTGGCAGCTTGGGCTTGCGCCGGAACAGGGCCATCACAATCCCCCAACCGCCTGCTCGCGCAGCGCCCGCGCGTGCTGCTCCAGCGAGAACAGTTCGCCCGCGAGCGCCAGGTATTCGTCCTTGTTGGACACCGGGTTGACCCGCTGCACCTTGGACTTGAGGTCGCGGATGCGAGCGGCCACCGAGGCGAGTTGTAGCCGCGCCAGCGTCACCGAGACGTAATACGGGTCGGGCTCGCGGTCGATCCGCATCGGCTCTACCGCCAGCTCGCCGACCAGCGCCTTCGCGGCCAGATCGGTGCAGGCGTCGCGTACCCCTTCGATCCACACTGCGCCGGCGACGGCGGACGCGGCCCCGCCGGCCTCGCTGATCGCCTGCCGGATCGCCACGTGCACGGGGTGCCGGTAGACCTCGGAGCCCAGCGCGTCGAACATCGGGCCGGCGAGCACGGGAACCTGGAGGGCCAGCTTCAACGCCTCGCGCTCGACCGCTGCTTGTGGACTGTCCACAGCCGACTCCGGGATCGGCGCCGAGCGCGCGGGCGGCTCGGCTCGCCCCAGGGCGGCCGCCACGGCACGCTGTACCGGCTCGATCTCCATGCCGAGGTCGCCGGCCAGCTTCCGGACGTACTCGGGGCGCTTTTCCCTGTCTTTGATCTTCGCGACCAGCGGCGCGGCCCGGCGCATCGCGTCGACCCTGCCCTCGACGGTGTCGAGGTCGTGCCGCGACAGCACCTGCCGCAGCGCGAAGTCGACGAGCGGCTCGCGGCGCGCGACCAGATCGCGCACCGCCATGTCGCCCTTGGCGAGGCGCAGGTCGCAGGGGTCCATGTTGTCGGGCGAGACCGCGATGAAGGTGCGGCCGACGAACCTCTGGTCTTCCTCGAACGCCCGCAGCGCCGCCTTCTGTCCGGCCGCGTCGCCGTCGAAGGTAAAGATGATCTCACCGGCGAAACCGTCGGTGTCCATGAGCAGCCGGCGCAGCACGCCGATGTGGTCGGTGCCGAACGAGGTGCCGCAGGTGGCCACCGCCGTCGGCACGTCGGCCAGGTGGCAGGCCATCACGTCCGTGTACCCCTCGACGATGACCACGCGCCCCTGCTTGGCGATCTCGCGCTTGGCCTGGTCGACGCCGTAGAGCACGTGCGACTTTTTGTAGATTGGCGTCTCGGGCGTGTTGAGGTACTTGGGCCCGTCATCGTCGTCGAAGAGCTTGCGTGCCCCGAAGCCGATGACGTCGCCGGTCAGGTCCTTGATCGGCCACAGCAGCCGGCGCCGGAACCGGTCGATCAGCGAGCCCGACCGCGCCTCGCGCGCCAACCCGGCGGTGATCAGCTCCTGGGGCGTGAACCCCTTCTGCCGCAGGTGCTTGGCCAGGAGGTCCCAGGCGTCCGGGGCGAACCCGCAGCCGTACCGCTCGGCGGCCGCCTTGTCGAAACCGCGCTGGGCGAGGAACTCGCGGGCTGGCCGCGCCCCCGCGGTGCCGAGCATCCCGGTGTAGAACTCCGCGGCGGCGACGTGCGCGGCGACCAGCCGCTGCCGCTGTCCTTGCTGCTGGCGCACGGGCGCCGGGCCGGCCTCGATGTAGCGGAGCTGGATGCCGGCGCGGGCGGCGAGCCGCTCGACCGACTCGACGAACGTCAGGTGGTCGATGTCGATGAGGAATTTGATCGCGTCGCCGCCGGCGCCGCAGCCATGGCAGAAGTACACGTTTCGGCCGGGGGCGACCGTGAACGACGCGGTCTTCTCGTCGTGGAACGGGCAGAGGCCCTTGAGGTTGCCCCCGCCGGCCGACTTGAGCGTGACGTGCTCGGAGATGACGTCGGCGATCGCAGTGCGTTCGCGGACCAGCGCGATGTCCTCGTCTCGGATGCGGCCAGCCATGCCGTACATCCTGCCTCGCGAACCTGATCTTGGAGATCCGGCCCTTGATCGAGCGACATCCATTGACCGACGTAGATTTAACCAAGTATTCTTCCGGAATTGTTCCGGTAAGCATATCCCGTTCCCGGGGAGGACAACCGCCCATGACGCAGCTCACCCTGTTCGTGATCGACGTCGTCGCGGTAGGTGTCCTGGTCTTCGGGCTCTACTTTCCCCGCCACCGCCGGCGCGACCTGGTCGTCGCCTACCTCGGCGTCAACGTCGGCGTCCTGGCCGTGGCCAGCGCGCTCAGCGTCAGCACCGTTGGCGCCGGCCTCGGTCTCGGCATGGCGCTGTTCGGCGTGCTGTCGATCATCCGGCTGCGCTCCACCGAGCTGGACCAGCACGAGGTCGCCTACTACTTCTCGGCGCTGGCGCTCGGGCTGCTCGGCGCGCTCGACACCGACCCGCTCTGGCGCAACGTGGCACTGATGGCGCTGATCGTCGTCGTGATGTTCGTCGGCGACCATTCCCGGCTCTTCCGCCGGTACCGCCACCAGGTCGTCGTGCTGGACTCGGCGATCACCGACCACGTGGCGCTGGTCGCCCACCTGGAACAGATACTCGGTGGCCGGGTGCACGCGGCTACGGTCCAGCGCGTCGACCTCGTCAACGACACGATGGTGGTCGACGTGCGGTACGCCGTCGCGCCGGCACCGGTTGGCGTCGGACCGATGCTGGCGGCTCACCGGTGAGCGCCCCGTCCGCCACCGTGCCGACAGCGTTCGGCCGCCTCTGGGACCTGGCGCCCATCAGCCTCGACGACCTGATGGAGCGGGCCGCCCTGCAGACCCGCGTCGACCGCAAGTACCTGGTGCCGCTGGCCGAGGTCGACGCGCTGCTCGCCGATCTGGAGGCGGGCACCGAGATCCTGGACATCGACGGCGTGCGGGCCTTCACCTACGAGACGGTGTACTTCGACACCCCGGACCTCACCAGCTACCTGCTGACGGCGTACCGGCGCAGGAGGCGGTTCAAGGTGCGCACACGCACCTATGTGGACTCGGCCACGTGCTGGCTGGAGGTGAAGGTCGCCGGATCGCGGGGCAGCACCGTCAAACACCGCGCCCCGCACCGTAGCGACCATCGGACCACAGTGGACCCGGGTCGGGAATTTGTCGACGGCGTGCTCACCGGGTTCGTCGAGCGGGCGAGCTTCCTGCCCACGCTCGTCACCCGGTACCGTCGCTGCACCCTCTTCGTCCCCGCCACCGCCAGCCGGGTCACCATCGACACCGACCTGTCGTGGCACGACCGGCACCATCGCCTGCACTTGCCCGGCCTCGCGGTGGTCGAGACCAAGACGAGCCGCGCGGCATCCACTGTCGACCGTCGACTGTGGCGGCACGGGCACCGCCCCACCCGCATCTCCAAGTACGCCACGGGTCTGGCCGCACTCCGCGCCGACCTGCCGGACGCACCCTGGCGGCGCGTCCTCAACCGGCACTTCAGCCCGGTCGCCCGGATCGAACCGGCTGGCTGGCTGCCCGGCATCTGACTCGCGTTCGGCTACAAAAGGAGGCCTCCCGGTGTTTCGCGCTGCCGCCACCGCCCTGGCGGTGATCCTGGTCACCGTCATGAGCCCGCCTGTTCGGGCCGCCGCCGATCTCTCTGACGACATCGTGTTCTCGGTACCGAGTGGGACCTTCCAAGGGGAGGTGAACGTCTCCCTGAGCACCGCGATCAGCGGTGCCCAGATCCGGTACACGACGAACGGCCAGCTGCCTACCGCCAGTTCGACGGCGTACGGGGCCCCGTTGCGGTTCACGGCGACCACGCAGTTGCGGGCGCGGGCGTTCGTCGACGGCGCCGCCACCGGCGAGCCCGGCACGGCCCTTTACATCGCCCGGTCGTTCAACGCCAGCCACGACCTGCCGCTCGTCGTCGTCGACGCGTACGGCCAAGGCAAGCCGGGCCGGGAATACGTCGACGCGGCAACGATGGTATTCAACGCACCCGCTTCCCTCGGCTCGGCACCGGCCGTCGCCACGCGTGCCGGGGTGCGGCTGCGCGGGCAATCGTCGTCGACGTTCGAGAAGGCCCCGTACCGGTTGGAGTTCTGGGACAACGCGAACGAGGACGCCGACCACGCCGTGCTCGGCATGCCGGCCGACTCCGACTGGGTGCTGCGCGGGCCGTTCACCGACAAGTCGCTCATCCGCGACGCGTTCGTCTACGGACTCGGGCGAGACATGGGCATTCCCGCGCCACGGTTCGCGTTCGTGGAGTTCTACCTCAACACCGACGCCAGCCCGCTAACCGCGAGCGATTACCAGGGTGTTTACATGATCGTGGAGACCATCAAGAACTCGAAGGACCGGCTCGACCTCAAGCAGCTCGAAGAGGAAGACACGACGCTGCCGAAGATCCAGGGCGGGTACATCTTCAAATTCGAGTGGATGGCCGCCGAGGAGCCGATCCTGCCGTGCACCGGCCCCGCCTCCACCTGCTGGAACTACCTGGAGGTCGAGGACCCGTCGCCGCTCAACACGCAGCAGCGCACGTGGCTCACCCAGCACCTGCAACAGTTCCACGACCTCATGCACAGTCCCGGGTACGCCGATCCGCAGACCGGGTATCGCGCGTGGATCGACGTGGGCTCGTTCGTCAACCAGCTCATCGTCTACGAGGTGAGCCGGGAGATGGACGCCTACGTGCGCAGCGCGTACTTCCACAAGGATCGGGAGACGAAGATATTCGCCGGTCCACTGTGGGACTACGACCTCAGCTTCGGCGTCGGCGGGTACTTCAACAACACTCAGACCGCCGGCTGGCAGTACCAGCAGACGCGGCAGCCACAGGCCAACGACTGGTTCCAGATCCTGATGCGCGACCCCGCGTTCGTCGCGGACGTCAAGGCCCGCTGGCGAGAGCTCCGCCAGGGTGTATTGTCCAACGCCTCCCTCAACGCCCGTATCGACAGCCTGGCGGCACCGTTGACCAACGCCGCCCAGCGAAACTTCCAGCGCTGGCCGAACCTCAGCTCGCCGCAGGTGGGCTTCTTCCAGACGCCGACCGCGCCGACGTGGCAGGGCCAGGTGCAGGCCATGCGAACCTGGCTGACGCAGCGGGTGTCCTGGCTGGACAGTGCGGCCGGCTTCGGCGGCGGCACACCTGCCCCCACTACTCCTCCCCCGACCACTCCTCCACCTGTTCCTAGCGGGTGCACCGCCACCTATTCGGTGACCAGCCAGTGGACCGGCGGATTCCAGGCCGAGGTGCGGGTCGCCGCTGGCTCCGCGCCAATCAGCGGCTGGACGGTGACATGGACGTTCGCGAACGGCCAAAGCCTCAGCCAGGCGTGGAACGCGACGGTCACCATCAGCGGCACGGCGGTGACAGCCCGAAACGTGTCGTACAACGGCGCGCTGGGTGCCGGCGCCAGCACCACGTTCGGCTTCATCGGCTCGTGGACGGGCAGCAACGGCGTACCCGCACTCACGTGCGCCTCTACATAGCCCAGGCGCGTGACGCCCGGCCCGCGGCGCGGCGGGTCAGGCGACTATGCGTAAGCGCTGGGAGCCCAGGTCGACCACGTCGCCGGGGCGCACCGGGGACGGCGCCTGGAGCTTCCAACCGTTGATACGACTGCCGTTCGTGGAGCCCAGGTCGGACAGTGTCCACTGCCCGTCTGTGACCGTCAACACCGCGTGCCGGCGCGACACGGTGTCGTCGGCTAGCCGCAGGTCGCACCCGTTGTCGCGGCCGATCACATAGCTGCCCGGCGCGGGCGGCAGCCGCAGCTCCATCTCCGGCACCGCCGCGGCTGCGGCCGGCCGCGACAGGGAGCGGGTGGCTCGGCCGAGCAACATCCGCGCTCGGGCCAGCAGGCCACGGGCCGGCAGGTCACTGACGACCGCCTTCAGCTCGCTGCGACGCCGCGCTTCGAGCGCCATGCGCAGCCGGGAAACGAACGTGACCTCGGAGAGCCGCCCATCTCGCGCCCCGTCACGCAGGACCCGAACGGCGTCCTGCCGTTCGCGATGCGAGATGCGCAGCCACTCCGAGGTCATCGCCACATTATCGGTGTACGCCGCTGACCCGTACAGCCCTCAGCGGGCCGTGCAGGTCAGCGTGGGTACGGCGTTGGTGCCGCCGGACGACGCGGTGAAGCCGAACGACGCGCTGGCACCGGCCGCGAGAGCACCGTTCCAGGAGACGTTCTGCGCCAGTACGCTCGCGCCGGTGCTGGTCACCGTCGCGTTCCAGGCCTGGTTGATGGTCTGGCCGTTCGCGAACGTCCAGCTCACCGTCCAGCCGTTGATCGGCGCGGTACCCGCACGGACGGCCACGTCGCCCTGGAACCCGCCCTGCCACTGGCTGGTGATGGTGTATGTCGCGCTGCATCCCGACCCGGAAGGCGGCGGAGTGGTCGCGGGCGGTGGGGTCGTGACGGGAGGGGTCGTCGCCGGAGGGGTGGTGGCCGGCGGCGGTGTCGTCGGAGGCGGTGTCGTCGGGGGCGGCGGCGTGGTCGGGTTCGTGTCCCCGGTGATGGCCAGTTCCTCGGTGGTGAATGTGCCGTGCGCCGGGTTGATGTCGACCTCGGTCGAGCCGCTGCCGCAGGCCCGGTCGGGGTTGAACATCAGGTACGTACCGGACGAGCAGTTGCCTCCGGTGGGGCCGGCCGGTGGTTCGGCGTCACCGCCGATGATCGCGCTTCCACCGATAGTGACTCCACCGTGGACGATCGCGTTGTGCCGGACGATCGCGTTGCCGGTCACCGTGCCGCCGTTGACCCACGCGAGGTCTTCGATCCGGGCGTTGCCGCTGACCGTGCCGCTGTAGACCGCCGCACGCGGACCGACGTACGCCGTCGCCGCCACGTTGGCGTTGCCGGCGACCCAGCCGCCACCGTTGGAGTGCCAGCGCCCGCCGTGGGTCGCCGCCGGCTTCTGGTATCCAGCCTGGTGTCCGTCCGGGATCGCGCCGGAGATGCGGAACTCGTACGGGTACCGGCGGTTCTTCGACCAGCCGTCGAGGAAGGCGTACTTGGGTACGGCGCTGGCCGGGGTGCCGGTGACGACGAGGTACACCTCGTTCTCGCCGGCCTGCGTCTGGAAGCTGATCTGCCCGCTAGTGCCCTGTGTGAGCGGCCCGTACCGCGGGGTGCTGCCGTTACGCACCGCGACGAAGCCGAATGTCCAGCCCGTGGCGCCGGTCTCGGCGTGACCCTTGAGGTGCAGTCGGATCAGTGCGCCGCTGCTGTCCGGCACAAGCTTGATCTTGTTGTAGCCGTAGTCCGACGGCGCCAACGCGTCCGAGATCCGGTAGTGGCGGGCGCTGGCGTTGACCGCCTCGACCGGCACGCCCTTGTACGCGTTGAGGAAGCCCGCCCCGTACACGTTGTTGATGAACCCGATGAAGTCGGCGCGGTTCGTGTAGTCCCAGGTGACGTTGTGTTGGGCGTACTCGCCGATGCGCTGGTTCAGCTCAGCCTGCGAGATGTTCGCGATCCGCCGGTACGTCTCGAGCGGGTGCTCGGTGTTGCGGGCCTCGTTCCAGATCCGGTTGAACATGGAGAGCCCGTCGCGGTCCTTGATGTACTGCAACAGCATCCACGCGCCGTAGTGATGGCGGCTCGAGCTGTAGTACAGGTTCTCCGTGCGCAGCCACCGGGTCAGGTCACCGGCTGCCGTGCGCGGGTACACCTGCATGGCCATGAACTCCGCGCTGGCCTCCCAGAATGTGCCGGCCGACGGGTGCGTGAAGCCCATGCCGGAGCGGCCGAGGAAGGTGTAGTTCTGGAACACGTGCGCGAGTTCGTGCGCGAGGCCCCACGATCCGGGCTGTGCCGCGCCTGGTGCGACGTTGATGACGCCGACCCGCCCGTCCGTCGAGCCGCCGGTCGCCCAGGCGTCGAGCGCGGTCCGGTTCCAGGTGCGCGTGATGATCACGATGATCTTGTGTTGAGCCAGGAGCCCCGTCTCCGGCGTGAACTGCATCGTGTTGACGTAGAAGGCGTACAGGTTCTCCAGCTGGCTGAGGATGTTGTCCGGGTCGAAGCGGAACTCCGACGGCGCGCTCAGGGGGTTGGTGCCCGACTTCTCACCCCACAACAGGATGAAGTTCGCCGACTCCTTGGTGCGTTCCGGCGCCCACGGCACCTCGCCGGTGCTCTGCCAGCGGGCCGGGATGAAAACGGTCTTGGCGGCGGCGGATGCTTCGGGCATCAGGCGCGGCAGGCCGAAGGACACGCCGAGCGCGAGCAACGCTGTCGCGATCAGCAGATATCGGCGCCACGATGGCCGATTGGACATGGCAATCCTCTGGTAGACGACGGGTTGATCCTCGCCCGGAGAGGATGCACCGAACATGGTGAATGTCCAGTCTTTGGATGTCAAGCATATCGATGGAAGCGCTCCCGAGCCCCGGCGCGAGCGAAGCGCCCTCAGCCGCGCTTCATCAGGCGGCCGACGGCGGCCATCATCTCCGTCGCCATCTCATCGCCGCGACCATCGGTGGCGCCCTCGTGCATGCAGTGGCGGGCGTGGCCGTCGAGAAGGCCGAGCGCCACCTTGTCGAGAGCGGCCTGGATGGCGGAGATCTGGGTAAGCACGTCGATGCAGTACCGGTCGTCTTCGACCATCCGCTCGATGCCGCGGACCTGGCCTTCGACCCTGCGCAGCCGCGCGAGCAGCTGATCCTTGCTTGCGGTGTAACCGCGAACGGGTGTGGTCATGACCCCAGGATAGCCAAACCCCCGGGGGGTATGCTAGGTTCCACATACCCCGCCGGGGTAATTCGAATAGGGAGGGAGCAACCAGTGATCACCCAGACGTACCTAGTCAAGGGCATGACCTGCGGGCACTGCGTCAACTCGGTCAGCAGCGAAGTCGGTGCGCTTCCGGGCGTCGACGACGTCCAGGTCGACCTGACCTCCGGCATGGTTACCGTCAAGAGCGCCGCGCCCCTCGACGAGCAGGCCGTCCGCGACGCCGTAGACGAAGCCGGCTACGAACTGGTCAGCGCCTGACACATCTCGTCAATGGCGGAAGATCGTCCGAAGCACCTCCGCGGTTCGTGCCGCGTTGGTCGCGACGAAGTAGTGATCGCCGTCGACCGCGTGCGCGGTCGACACGAGGTCCGCGGGCAGGTTCGCGGTGATCGCGTCAAGCGTGCAGAGCGGGTCATGGGTACCGGCCAGCACGTGCACCGCCGTGCCGAGCGAACCCTCCCAGCCCTGCGCCACCAGCGCGAGGTCGCGCCGGAACCGCGGCAGCACCAGCCGGCGCACCTCGTCGGGCGTCAGCGAGGTGCGCGGCAGCAGCCCGGCCCTCAGCAGCTCGACGACCAGCGTCTCGTCGTCCAGTGCCAGGAACTCACGTGGTATCCGCCCCGCCCACACCGGCAGCGCGGAGAGCACGACGTGTGCGTCGTCCAGCCGCCCGCCCGCGAGCCCGGCCACCTCGGCGGCCAGCACCGCGCCCACGCTGTGTCCGAGCAGCACCGAGCCGTCGGAGACGTACGGCGTGATCGCCTTCCACCAGGCCTCCGCCGCCTCGCCGAGCGTGACGCCGTTGCGGTACGACGCCTCGCCGGCCACCACCCGCCAGCCGGGCAGGTGCCGGGCCAGCCGGGTGAAGGAGCCGGACGAGCCGCCCGCGTAGGGGATGCACACGAGCGTGCGGCCGGGGTCGTTGCGGAGTACCCGCATCGTCACCGTCGCCACCTCGCGCACCCCCGCGGCCCGCAGCTTGAACCGGGCCAGCTTGCCGGTCGACGTCACCGGCAGCCGGTCGACGACCTCGACCACCGCGGGCCGTTTGAAGGCCGGCAAGCTCCGGAACGCGCGGCGCGCGGCCGCGCGTACCGCGTCCAGCTCGGCACCGGGTGCCGGCACGAGGTACGCCACGGCCTGTTCCAGGCCGCGGTCGTCGCGGGAGCCGACGACCCCGCACTGCGCCACGCTCTCGACGCCGAGCATCGCGGCCTCGATCTCGAACGGCGACACCTTGTACCCGCCGACGTTGATGAGGTCGTCGCGCCGGCAGACGTACTCGACCACGCCGCCGGGTCCGCGCCGCACGATATCGCCCGTGTACGCGCCACCGTCAGCGAACGTTCGAGTGGTCGCCTCGGGACGGTCGAGGTACCCGGCCGCGACCGACGCTCCCGCGATGTGTAGCCGGCCGGGCGAGCCGTTCGTCACCGGCCTGCCCTCGTCGTCGCGGACCGAGATCCGGACACCGGGCACCGCCGTACCCGTCGAGCCGGGCTGGGTGCCGCGGGTCGCCACCACGATGTGCAGCACCTCTGTCGCGCCGAGCCCGTTGATGATCGGGACGCCGTACCGCTTGACGAACCACTCGCAGATCGGGGCCGGCAGGTGCTCGCCGGCGGAGATCGCGAGCCGGAGGCTTCCGAGTGGCTTCTTCTCGTCGAGGAGGGCCGCGTACATGCGCGGCACGGAGCACAGCACCGTCGGCTGGTGCGCGGCGACGGCGGCGGCGACCTTGTAGACATCCGGTGGACCGGACATCAGCACGGCCCGTGCCCCGGCGGCCAGCGGAAACAGCAACGAGTTGCCGAACCCGTACCCGAACGACAGCTTCGCCGTGGACAGGACGACGTCGGTCGGGCCGAGACCGAGCAGCTTGCCGAACCCGCCGAGCACGCTGTCGATGCCGGCACGCGTGTGCAGTACGCCCTTGGGCGTCCCGGTGCTGCCCGACGTGTACTGGATCAGCACCACGTCGCCGCCCTCCTGGGCGACCAACGGCGGCGCGTCACCCGTGTCGCCGGGGACGGCCCAGTCGTCGCCGCCCCGCGGCACATCGAACGGACCGGTCATCGGCACCTTCGCCGCGGCGCTCGCGTCAAGGTGCAGGAAGGCGGCGTAGCAGTCCTTCGCGACGAACTCGATCTCCTGGACGGTCAGCATCGGGCTCACCGGTACCGGGATGCCGCCGTTCCACCAAACGGCGAGGATCGCCACGACGGCGGGTACCGAGTCGTCCGACACGACCAGCGCCCGCGAACCGGGCCGGAAACCCGTGTCCGCCAAGCGGCTCGCGTACGCCCGGACCGCCCGGCCCAGGTCCGCGTATGTCATCTGGCCGGCGCCGTCCACATAGGCCACCGACTTGCCCGTAGCGCCCAGCAGGCGCTCGACGATGTTGACGTTCACGATGAGGAGACCTCCAGTACCACGGCGTTTCCGCGCGGCTCGATGGCGAGCGCCAGGATGGTGACGGGACGGGTGGTTTCACCGCAGAGCGCGACCGCGCAGACCGCTGCGATGAGGCCGCCGGCCGCGCCGAAGTCGCCGAGCGTCCGCTCGACGTGCCACACCGGGTACGGCAGGCGCTTCGCCAGCGCCTCGGCGATACCGGTGTCGGGTGTCGCGACGACGAGGCCGGCGGTGGCGCCGAGAGCTGCTTCGTCCAAGGCGCCGCGGTGGCGGGTGCGCAGGTGAATTCCCGCGTGGTTCGCGGGTGCGAGCGCCAGGCAGGCGGCTCCCTCGGCGGCGATGAAGCCGTTCGGCGCGCGCCACGGGCTCGCCGCCGCTGAGCCACCAGCCAGTACTCCGGTCGCGTCGCCGGTCGCGATGAGCCTGATCGCCTCGGCGATCGCCGAGAGCCCCGCCGTGGCGCCGCCCGTCAAGGTGAGGTTCGGTCCGACGAGACCCAGCCGGATCGAGATCATGGCCGCCGGGATGTTGAATGCCGAGGCGGGGCCGAGGGCGGGGCCCGCCAGTCCCGGGCCCAGTGTGACCGCCGCGGTGCAGATGGTCGCGTACTCGGTCAGGCCCGCCGTCGACCTGGCCCATGCCCCGGCGGCGGCGTCGCGCGGACCGCCGGGGTCGGCGTCGGCCGCCGCCGCGAGCGCGAGCCGCGACTCGTGCGCCATGTTCCGCAGCCCGCGCGTGCCGATCCGCTCCGGCATCCGCGGGTCGACCAGGTCACCGCCGACCGGCGCCTCGCGCGCCACCAGCCACCCGGCCAACTCGTCGGTGCCGCCCACGCCGGAAAGCCGCAGGCCCACCTGCGCGACCGCTGCCCTAGCCATCGTCACCCTTCCCGAGCAGTACCGTCGACACCCCACCGCCGAAGCCGTACGCCTGGCTGAGCACGACGTCCACTGTGGTCCTCCGGCCACCAGGCGGCACCAGGTCGACGCCCGCGCAGTCCGGGTCCGGTTCCAGCAGCGTCACGTTGCCCGGGATGCGGTTCTCTTCCAGCGCCTTCACCGCGACGACCGCCTCCAGCGCGGCGGCACCGCCCTCGGCGTGCCCGAGCTGGCCCTTGACCGACGACAACACCGGGCGTCGCTTCCCGGCTAGTGCCTTGGCGACAGCGCGCGCCTCCACACCGTCATTCGCGGGGGTACCCGTGCCGTGCGCGCACACCCAGTCCACGTCGTCGGCGCCTCGGCCGGCGCGCGTGAGGCAGGTGTGGATAGTCGCGATCAGGCCGGAGCCGTCGGGGTGCGGTTGCGTCACGCTGTACGCGTCGGCGGCCGACGCCGTGGCCAGCACCCGAGCCAGCGGGTCGACGCCGCGAGCCAGGGCGCGTTCGGGGCGCTCCAGCACCAGTACGCCGGCGCCCTCACCGGGCATCGTGCCGCGCCGGCCGGCGTCGAACGGCCGGATCGTGTCCGGCGCCAGCGCCCGCATCGCCGTGAAGAACGCGAAGACCTCCAGCGACAACTCGTCCACGCCGCCGCAGATCGCCACGTCCACCTCGCCGGAAGCCACCGCCGCGGAGCCCGCCGCGATCGCGGCGTTGCCCGCCGAGCAGCCCGGCGCGAAGAGCACCACCGGACCGTTGACGGCCACCATCTGGCAGAGCGTCGCCAGCAACTCGTCCGGATCTGCCCACGTGCGATCCGAAACCCCGAGCCGTCCCGGGCCGATCGCGCGGTCCAGCACCGGGCGGGTACCCATCACCGTGCCGACGAAGACACCCAGCTTCTCCCGCCGGGCTCGGGGCGCGATGCCCGCCTGGCCCAACGCCTCCAGAGCCGCCGCGCTCAGGTACCGGGCCACCAGCGATTCGTGATGCGGCAGTGCCGCGTCCAGCGCGGCCACCGTCTGCGCCGGGATCTCCCCCGCCTGCTGGGTCGGGTACCCGGACACGTCGAAGCGGGTGACCGGACCGGTCAGCACCCGCCCGCCGACAATGGCGTCCCACAACGCGGTCACGCCCAGGCCGGCGACCGAAACCGCGCCGACACCGGACACCGCGACAGCTCTCCTACGGTCCAATGTAGAGACCCTTGCCGCGCAGTACCGCAAGCGTGTCACCGATGTCGCGGAGGCCGGCCGCCTCCTCGTCGGTGAGCTTCACGCCCAGCTGTCGTTCGATGCGCACCACCAGCTCAACCTTCTGGAGTGAGTCGACCCCGAGGTCCTCGTAGAACGACGCGCCCTCGGTGACCTCCTCAGGTCGGACCTCGAACACCTCTGCCGCCAGGTCGCGTAGCCGAGCAGCCGACACATTGGGCACCGCCCTCTCCTCACCTGTCCGCCGTGTCGCCGTCGGGGCCGACGGCCAGGCGAAGCACACACCTGATCAAGTCCGCGCCGTCGCACACGTGGTCCGTCATTTCGCTCTTGACACCGCGCCCGAACACCTCCCCCTTTCCGTCGATCAGTCGTAAACGCGCTCCGCGCGTTTACGTGGGCCGTGGGCGGCCGCGCCCCGCAGCCTGCGTGGATCAAGGGCGAATGCACGTGGTTGGATCTCTTTTCCGCGTGCGTTTGGCCTCGATCGACGCAAACGGCCTTGATCGACGGGCCGTCGCGGCGGCCTGGACCGCACCCCACGGCGTGGCCTGCGCCGGGCGGCCCTGCGTCCGGGGCGCCCAAGCGTCGGGCGACCGACGCGGCGTCGGATGCGGCACCAGGTCCGCGGCCCGCAGGATCAGATCGAGTTTTGGGCTGCCGCGACGTCCGTCGTGGTCGATGCCGCTGCTCCCGCGGCCTCACTGTCCGCGATCCACGGTCAACCCCCGGGCGGACGCCGATCGTGAGCCAGTTGTCAAGGTCGCCGTTCCACGACGCGCTGTGCGGATCAGGACAAATCCGGTCGGTGCCCGGGGCCCGGGCACGCCCGGCCGGGCGGGGG
>NZ_JAIBNX010000141.1:0-232 GCF_026130045.1 Micromonospora sp. CPCC 205371 | reverse complement strand
GGGGGGGGGGCCGGAAGCGGCAGGCGCGGGGGGGCGCCCCGGCGCTGCCGCGGCGCTCGCCGGCTGCGGTGGTCGGGCTTGACACCGCGCCGGATCGCTTGACCCACCGGCGTCGATCAAGGAGATCTCCATCGATCAAGGGCGAATGCACGCGGAAATGAGATCCAATCACGTGCGTTTGCCCTTGATCGGCGGGAGGGGCGAGACGGGCGTGGCGCCCCGCGCCGCGCGG
>NZ_JAIBNX010000140.1:2066-21268 GCF_026130045.1 Micromonospora sp. CPCC 205371 | reverse complement strand
AGCGCGGAGGGCCGGGTGCGGCGGGCGCGGGGAGCCGGGCGGGCGCGGCGGGCGCGAGCGCGGGCGGGGCGGCGGAGGCGGGCGGGCTTAGGGGAGGAGGAGGCGGTAGCCGTCTGGGGTGGGGAACCAGGAGAGGCCGGCGGGGCCGGCGGCTACCAGAGCGGTGGCGTAGGCGTCGGCCACTGAGAGATCCGGTCCGAGCACCGCTGTGGCGCCCTGCCGCACCGGCTCGCGGGTGTGCGGATCTATCACGTGGCCTTGCTGACCGGTCAGGCCCGACGTGCCTACGGCGCCCTCGGTCATCTCCAGGATCATCGGGGAGCGGGTGTGCGCCAACGGGCGGTGGACGGCGACGCGCCATGGGCCGCCGTGGGGCGCGTGTCCGCGTACAGCTAGATCAGCCTCGCTGACCACCGCGTAGTCGGAGATGCCGGCGGCGCGCAACCTGGCGCCCGCGCGTTCTACGGCCCATCCCTTCAGGAGGCCGCTGGGGTCGAAGCCGCCGGGCACCGCCCAGGCGTCGAACCAGCCGTCGGTGGCCGCGCGCATCGCGTCGCAGCGCGCGACGATGTCTGCGAGCGGCGCGTATACGTCGGGGGAGACCTCGCCGCGGCGCAGCCGCGAGACCAGGCTGGTGCGGCGTGTCGGGCTGTAGGTGGCGTCGATGGCGCGTAGTTCGGCGACCGCGTCGGCGAGCGCCTCGCTGACGGCGCGGCGGCTCATCGTCTCAGGCGCTACCAGCATGAGGGAGAAGTCGGCCGCGGAGGTCTGCACGGCGTGCCGGACCACGATGCGGCCGGTGGCGGCGGTGGCCGCGGTGCCAAATGGCCGGTTGCCCGTGCCGGGGAAGCCGAGCCGGAGGTCGGCGCGCGTCCGCCGGTCGTTGGCGGTGAGAGTCCGCGTGGTGCGCGGGCGCGGCGTGATCTGCTGGATCGCCATGATCTTCACCGTAGGTGAATAAATTGGGGGCGCTATGACCGCCACCTGTGAACTTCCTGTGTCCCGGACACTGAGACGTGCGTACCGAAAATCGGGACGGCCGATTAACGTTCGCTCAGCACAATCGGCGACAAGAGGAGTTTACGGTGACACGCATCGCGGTCGTAGCCGGTGACGGGATTGGCACCGAGGTGGTCGCGCAGGCCCGCAAGGTGATCGACGCGGTGTTGCCGGGAGTGACCGCCACCGAGTATGAGCTCGGGGCCAGCCTCTACAACCGCACCGGCGAGGTGCTGCCGGATTCCGTGCTCAGCGAGCTCGCCGAGCACGACGCGATCCTGCTCGGCGCGATCGGCGACCCGTCGGTGCCGCCGGGCGTGCTGGAGCGCGGGCTGCTGCTGAAGCTGCGGTTCGTGTTCGACCAGTACGTCAACCTGCGGCCCGCGCGGCTGTGGCCGGGCACGTCGAGCCCGCTCGCGCACGTCAAGGCCGGCGAGATCGACTTCGTGGTGGTCCGCGAGGGCACCGAGGGCCTGTACGCGGGCGCCGGCGGCACGCTGCACCGCGACACCCCCGCCGAGGTCGCCACCGAGGAGAGCCTCAACACGCGGCACGGCGTCGAGCGGGTCATCCGCGACGCGTTCGCGCGTGCGCTGCGCCGCGAGCGCCGCAAGGTCACGCTCGTGCACAAGACCAACGTCCTCGCACACGCGGGCTCGCTGTGGGCGCGCACGTTCGAGGCGGTGCGGGCTGAGTTCCCCGACGTGGAGACGGAGTACCAGCACGTCGACGCGATGGCGATGTTCCTCGTGACCCAGCCGCAGCGGTACGACGTCGTGGTGACCGACAACCTCTTCGGCGACATCCTCACCGACATCGCGGCCGCCGTCACCGGTGGCATCGGGCTCGCGGCGAGCGGCTCGATCAACCCCGAGCGGCGGTTCCCGTCGACGTTCGAGCCGGTGCACGGCTCCGCGCCGGACATCGCCGGCAAGGGCATCGCCGACCCGGTCGCGGCCGTGATGTCCGCGTCGCTGCTGCTCGACCACCTGGGCCACCCGGAAGAGTCCCGCCGCGTGGCGGAAGCCGTCGCGGTCGAGCTCGCGTCGCGTGCGCCGGGTGCGTCGGTACGCACGGAGGAGGTCGGCGACCGGCTCGCCGCCCACGCCTCGGCCTGACCGTCGTTTAACGAGCGTTCGGGGTATCCTGCAAGCCCGTAGCCTTTTGGAGGGCAGCGCTATGAGCGGTGGTGACAAGCTCGACTTCGAGATTCATCCGAATCCGCAGCCGGTATCAGCCGCCGAGCGCGCTGCCTTGCTGGCCAACCCCGGGTTCGGGCGCATCTTCACCGATCACATGGTCACGATCCGGTACGCGGACGGCAAAGGCTGGTACGACGCTCGCGTCGAGGCCCGCGCGCCGATCCCGATGGACCCCGCGACCGCCGTCTTGCATTACGCCCAGGAGATCTTCGAGGGGCTCAAGGCGTATCACGCCGCTGACGGTGGCGTGACCATGTTCCGGCCGGACGCCAACGCCCGCCGCTTCAACGCGTCGGCCGAGCGCATGTCGATGGCGCAGATGCCCGAGCAGGTCTTCCTCGACTCGCTGCACCGGATCATCGACGTCGACCGGGAGTGGATTCCCACCGCCGCCGAGGGCAGCCTGTACCTGCGGCCGTTCATGTTCGCCACCGAGGTGTTCCTCGGCGTGCGGCCGGCTCTGGAATACCTCTACGTGCTGATCGCCTCGCCGGTGGGGTCGTACTTCTCCGGTGGCGTGCAGCCGGTCACGCTGTGGGTGTCGCAGGAGTACACGCGGGCGGCGCCCGGTGGCACCGGCGCGGCCAAGTGCGGCGGCAACTACGCGGCGTCCCTCGCGGCCCAGGCCGAGGCGATCGAGCACGGCTGCGACCAGGTGGTGTTCCTCGACGCGGTGCACCGCAAGTATGTCGACGAGCTCGGCGGCATGAACGTCTTCTTCGTGTACGACGACGGGACACTCGTGACGCCGCCGCTGACCGGCTCGATCCTGCCCGGCATCACCCGCGACTCGGTGATCACGCTGGCGCGGGCGGCCGGGCACACCGTGCACGAGCAGCCGGTCAGCATCGACGACTGGCGTGTGGACGCGGCGAGCGGAAGGCTGCGCGAGGTGTTCGCGTGCGGGACGGCCGCTGTGATCACGCCGATCGGCGTGGTGCGCACGCCCGATGGCGAGATCGTCGCGGGCGACGGCAGCGGTGGCGAGGTGACGATGGGGCTGCGGCAGCAGCTGGTCGACATCCAGCGAGGCCGCGCCGACGACCCGTACGGCTGGGTCCACCGCGTCCTCTAGCTCACGGCGTCAGCAGGCTGGCGCGGAGGGATTCGAGGTGGTCGGGCTTGAGGCCAGCCGCCATCAGGTAGCCCTCGGCCGAGCCATGACGCTCGCGCAGATCCGTGAGAAAGAGGCGCATCGCCTCGGCGGGGGACGAGTAGTACGGCTTCGGGATTTCCCGGCGCAAGGCGCCCTTAGCTCGCAACCAGGCCATGAAACGGTCGGAGGCCGCCGTCGTCAGCGCGTAGTCGGCCGCGATGTCGTCGTCGCTCACGCCCAGCACCGACAGGGTCAGCGCGCACACCACACCCGTGCGGTCCTTGCCCGCCACGCAGTGCACGACGACCGGCGCAGACTCGGCATCGGCGATCACGCCGACGGCCGTCGCGATCCCCGCGGCGCCCTGCTCGACCAGGTCGTTGTACCGGTTGGCCAGGTACCGGGCCACGCCGATGCGCTCCTCGTACGGGATCTCGTCCCAGTCCTGGTGCTCGGGGTGGATGTGGCGGTAGCCGAGCCCGTCGTACGCGGGCACCCGCCCGTCTCGCTGTACCTCGTGTGGCCGGCGCAGGTCGATCACGGTGCGCACGCCGAGCGCCCCGAACGCCGCCTCGTCGGCGCCATTCAGGCGGCTGAGGGAGTCGGACCGGAAGAGGCGGCGCCAACGCACCGTCCGCCCATCGTGTCCGGCGTACCCGCCGACGTCGCGAAAGTTGAAGATTTCGGAGAACGACAGCGCCCGGTCCACGCAGCCACGGTAGCGCGCATGATCAAGGCGCCCCAGTGGGGCGCCTTGACCGTGCTGTCCGTTACCGGGATTCGCCGTAGTACGAACCGAGCTTGTCCCGGTAGACGGGCTCGGCGTACGTCTGTTCGTCGAACTCCGGAGCAGACTTGATCTCGCTCTTGCTCCGGTCGACGTACACCTTGCGGTCGTCGTGGTCGACGTGGTTGATCAGACCCGCCGGCAGCATGACCTTCTTACCGAAGATCCACGGCCCGGTGTCGACGACCAGGTAGCTGGAGTTGACCTCATAGCTGCACCGGTCGACCTTGCCGATGCCGCCGTCGGTCGCCTCGACCTTGTACCCGATCAGGTCGGCGCCGTTGACGCCGGCCTCGTCTCGATAGGTCCACGGGTCGAAGGGCTGATACGGGGTGTCCACGGCTATCACTCCTTCCGGGATCAGGAGTACCCCGGATTGACAGTGACCTAACCACCTGGTATCCCGCGATGTGGACCGCGCTTCCGGCGAACGCGAAGCGAGTGGCAGAATACGCGGCGTGACACGTCTCGCCCTCATTATTGGCACCTAGCGCGCCGGCACCCCTCACGCCGAGCGCGCAGACCTCCCGCGACCGCGGGGGGTCTTTTTGTTGGTAGTGAAAGGAAAGCAGATGACCTACCAGGTGTACGACACGACGCTGCGCGACGGGGCACAGCGTGAGGGGATCAGCTACTCGGTCGTGGACAAGCTCGCGGTAGCCAGGCTGCTGGACGAGTTCGGCGTCGGTTTCATCGAGGGTGGGTGGCCGGGAGCGATGCCGAAGGACACCGAATTCTTCTCCAGAGCCCGGACCGAGCTGAATCTCAAACACGCGGTGCTGGTCGCGTTCGGTGCCACCCGCAAGGCCGGCGTCGCGGTGGCGACCGACCCGCAGGTACGAGCCCTGCTGGACGCCGAGACACCCGCGGTGTGCCTGGTCGCGAAGTCCGACATACGCCATGTCGAGCGCGCGCTACGCACGACCGGCGACGAAAACCTCGCGATGGTGCGCGACAGCGTCGCCCACTTCGTCGCCGAGGGCCGGCGGGTCTTCCTCGACTGTGAGCACTTCTTCGACGGATACCGCTTCGACCCGGCGTACACGTCCTCCGTCGTCGCGACGGCGCTGGAGGCCGGCGCCGAGGTCGTGGTGATGTGCGACACGAATGGCGGCATGCTGCCGTCCCGGATCACCGCAGCGATCAATGAGCTGACCGAGCGCCTCGGCGTCGGCCCCGAGCGCCTCGGTATCCACTGCCAGAACGACACATCCTGCGCCGTCGCCAACACCGTCGCGGCGGTCGAGGCCGGCGTGAAGCACTTCCAGTGCACGGCCAACGGGTACGGCGAGCGTCCCGGTAACGCGGACCTCTTCGCCGTCGTCGGCAACCTGCAACTCAAGCTCGGGCTGCCCGTCCTGCCGGACGGCTGCCTGGAAAACATGGTGCGCGTCTCGCATGCCATAGCGGAGATCGCCAACATCGCCCCCGACACCCACCAGGCTTATGCCGGGGCCGCGGCGTTCGCTCACAAGGCGGGCCTGCACGCGAGTGCGATCAAGGTGGACCCGGTGCTCTACAACCATGTGGACCCGGCCATCGTCGGCAACGACATGCGCATCCTGGTAACGGAGATGGCCGGCCGGGCCAGCATCGAGCTCAAGAGCCGCGAGCTCGGTATCGACCTGGCCGGCCATCCCGAAGCCCTCAGCCGCGTCACCAACCGGGTCAAGGAACTGGAGGCGGGCGGCTGGTCGTTCGAGGCGGCGGACGCGTCGTTCGAGCTGCTGGTCCGCGGCGAGCTGCCCGGCGAAGGCCCGGCACGGCCCTTCGCCCTCGAGTCCTACCGGGTCCAGGTCGAGCATCGCGAGGACGGCGCCGTCGTCTCCGAGGCCACCGTGAAGGTCCGGGTACGGGGTGAGCGCGTCATCGCCACAGCCGAGGGAAACGGTCCGGTCAACGCCCTCGACGAGGCGCTGCGGGTGGCCCTGTCGAGGCACTACCCGGAGCTGGCGTCGTTCGAGCTGGCCGACTACAAGGTGCGCATCCTGGAAGGCAGCCACGGCACCGGCGCCATCACGCGCGTGCTGGTGGAGACCATCGACGGGGGCGGCCGCGATTGGACGACCGTGGGCGTACACGAGAACGTCGTCGAGGCCAGCTGGGTCGCGCTTGTCGACGCCCTCACCTACGGCCTGTCTCGCACACCGGCGCCGACGCGGTAAGCGCCTTCGATCTCCTCCGCGCGGCGAGCTACGGTCCAAAGTATGCAGATTGGCATCGGACTCCCGAACACCCTGCACATCTCTGGACCCGCCCTGGTCGACTGGGCGCGCCGCGCGGAGGAGCGCGACTTCAGCGCCCTCGCCACGATCGACCGGATCGTGTACCCCAACTACGACTCGCTCACCGCGCTGGCCGCCGCCGCGGGAGCTACCTCCCGGATCGGGCTCTTCACCGACATCCTGCTCGCACCGCTGTACCCGCCGGTGTGGCTCGCGAAGGCGACCGCCAGCCTTGACGCCATGTCAGGTGGCCGACTGACGCTGGGCATGGCGGTGGGCGGCCGCCCCGACGACTACGCCGCGATGGACCGGCCTGTCGAGCGGCGCGGCAAGCTGTTCGACGACACCCTGGACATCCTGCACCGGGCGTGGGCGGGCGAGAACGTGACCGGGGGCGATCTTCCGGTCGGCCCGGAGCCGGCGTCCGGCAACCGGGTCTCGGTGCTCATCGGCGGCACCTCCGAGGCGGCGGTGCGGCGCACCGTCCAGTACGGCGAGGGGTGGACCGCTGGCGGCAGCGGCCCTGACCAGGCGGCGCCGATCGTCGCGAAGATCAAGCAGGCGTGGCAGGACGCCGGCCGGGAGGGTGAGCCGCGAATCGCGGCGCTCGTCTACTTCGGGCTGGGCGACGAGGCCGAGTCGCGCGCGGCGCTCCATCGGTACTACGGCTTCACGGGGGAGTACGCGAGCGTCATCGCCGACTCGGCGATCCGGTCGCCTCAGGCGGCTCGAGACACCGCCAAGCGGTTCACAGACATTGGTGTGACCGAGCTGATGTTCATCCCGACGGTGGCATCCCTGGACGAAGTGGACCGGCTGGCCGACGCGGTGACGTGAGCCATGGACGAAGACGAGGCACGGCAACGATTCGCCGCCGCACGGGTGGCGGTACTCACCACTGTGGACTCCGATAGGGAGCCGCACCCCGTGCCCGTCGTCTTCGCTCTCGACGGTGACACGGTGTGGACGGCCACGGACGCCAAGCCCAAGCGGGGTGGCGCGCTGCGCCGGTACGCCAATGTGCGGGCCAACCCGGCGGTGAGCCTACTCGTCCAGCACTGGGACGAGGACTGGTCGGCGCTGTGGTGGGTCCGCGCGGACGGGGCGGCCGCCGTCCGCGAGGAGCCCGCCTTGGTGGCGCACGCGGTGGAGCTGCTGCGCGCCAAGTATCCGCAGTACGGCGAGGTCGACGTGCACGGCCCGGTCCTGGAGATCGCTGTGCGTCGTTGGCGCGGCTGGCCGTAACAGGGGAAAATACCCGCGTGGACCTCAGCGATACCGAATCGACGGTGACGGTGCTGGCCGGGCTGGCCATCGTCGTCGGCATCGTCGGCGTCATCGTGCCGGTCCTGCCCGGCCTGCTGCTGTGCTGGGCCGGCGTGCTCGCCTGGGCGGTGCTCGGCGAAGGCGGCTGGGGCAAGTGGGTGGTGCTGGTGGTGGCCACGCTGCTGGCGACCGCCGGCACGCTGGTCAAGTACCTGTGGCCGGGGCGCCAGCTGAAACGTGCGGGCGTGCCCAACACCACCCTGCTTGCCGGCGGCGCACTCGGCCTCGCCGGCTTCTTCGTCATACCGCTCGTCGGCCTCATCGCCGGATTCGTGCTCGGCGTGTGGCTAGCCGAACGAGCACGCTTGGGCGAGGGCAAGGCGTGGCCGTCGACGAAGCACGCGCTTAAGGCGGTCGGCCTCAGCATGCTGATCGAGCTGGGCGCGGCGCTCGGCATCGCCGGCACCTGGCTGATCGGTCTGGCGGCGGTCTAGCCGACAGTCACCGCTTCCCCCACGGGGATGCGGCCGTACTCGGTGCCGCCCTTCATATCCAGCCAGCGGTCGATGATCTGCTCGCCGCGCTCGCTCAGCATCGCGTCGTGGATCGAGTACGCCCGCCGCGGCTTGACCGCACGGACGAAATCGACCGCCTCGGCGAGCTTGAGCCAAGGCGCGCAGGTCGGCACGAGCAGCGTCTCCACGGGCATGTCGGGCACGAAGACGGAGTCACCGGGGTGGTAGACGCCCTCGACGACGTAGCCGACGTTGGCGCAGCCGGGCAGGCCGTCGTAGATCTCGGCGTGCGCGCCGCCGACCACGCGTACCTCATATCCGGCCGCCTCGAACTCTTCGCCGGGCGAGACCGCGGTGACGCCGTCCACCTGCTCCGCGACCCCGGCCGGCGCGTACACCGGAAGGGACGGGTTCGCGGAGCGCGCGGCGGCCAGCCGGTCGGCGTCGATGTGGTCGGCGTGCTCGTGCGTGATGAGCACCGCGGAGGCGTTCGCGAACGCCTCGTCCTCCGTCCAGATCCCCGGATCGATCAGCAGCTGGCCGCCGTCGCGCTCCAGGCGCACACAGGCGTGTGTGTACTTGATCAAACGCATGGTTCGACCCTACGCCTCGGTGCCGCGCCTCAGTGGACGAGCGTGACCCTGCCCGTGTCGAGGTCGTAACGGGCGCCGACCACGGCCATCTCGCCGGCCTCGACCTTTTCCCGCACGATGTCGCTGCCATCCACCAGCGCCCGCGCCTGGGCCTTGACGTTGGCGACGACGGAGTTCTCGACCTTGTCGCCGGCCTGCTCCAGCACGGGCGTGACGATCGGCCGGAGCGCCTCGACGATGGTGCCGACGTGACCGGGGGCGGTGCCGCCGCTCTCGATCGCCTCGACGGTCGCCGAGACGGCGCCGCACCGCTCGTGGCCGAGCACGAGCAGCAGCGGCGGCGCGAAGTGCTCCACCGCGTACTCGATGCTGCCGAAGAGCAGGTCATCGACGATGTTGCCGGCGACCCGGTTGTCGAAGATGTCGCCGAGGCCCTGGTCGAAGAGGACCTCTGGCGCCACGCGGGAGTCGGCGCAGCCCAGCGTGATGACGAACGGGTGCTGTCCAGCGGCGAGCTCATGCAGCCGTTGGAGAGACTGGTGCGGGTGACGGGAGTGGCCCGTGACGAAGCGGTGGTTGCCGGCGAGCAGCCGGTTGATGGCGGCGGCCGGGGTCTTTGGCGTGGGTTCGGCGGCGGTGGCGGCGGATGCGGCAGTCGGACGCGCAACAAGCCCGATGGCTCCTGCGACCAGACCGCTGGCGGCGAGCAAGGCCCGTCGCTGCACAGCTCTGTGCTGCACGGATGTCTCCTAGGGGTGAGAACCGCTCAGGTCCGCCGGAGATAGTCCTCCCGTGCTGGCCGCCGAGGGAAGGATTTGCGACGTAGCACACATATCGCCGGGAAAGCGTTAGCGAACACGCCGTAGCGGGTGGTAGCGATGGGGATGGCCTTTGACTCCTTACTGCGCCGGGCCGGCGGTCCCGCCGTCGCGGACCTGCTCGGCACCCATTCCGCGGTGGCCACTGTGGACCAGAACAAGGCCGTCACGACCATTCGCGTACCGAGCCGCTGCTGCGCGAGCGGGCGCACCTCGCCGAGCACCTGTCGTACCTTTGTGGACGCTCTGCGAGCCCTGGCGCACGCGAGATCGACGTGCGGATGCTGGTGCTCGACCCGCGGTTCGCCGTGCTGGGCGCGGAATTGCAGGTGTACGTCGACGGGGCGTGGAGGTCGCCGACGGCGGGTTCGTCGACTGGACGCGCCGGCTGCTCGGCAACAACAAGGAGCGGCTGCTCATCAGCGGCGCCGGGATCGACCAGGTGGTGTCAGCGACCGGATAGCCCAGTGCATTCGCGAAGGGCCGCGAAGCGGTCACGCTGGCGCTTGGCGGCCGCCCCAGTCAGCGGCTGAGGCTGGCCGGTGCCGGACACGACGGCGGGCACAAACTCGTTTCGCACGACCTGCCGGCCGCGCACCGTCAACCGCAGCACCCCGGTCTGCGTACTGGCCGAGTTGCCGTACCAGAGGAAGTTTCCCAACCCGTACGCCACGTACGTCTTGCCGAGCCAGCCGTCGCCCTGGAGCGTGTGCGCGTGCGTACCGACGATGATGTCGGCGCCCGCGGCGGCGAGCCTGCCGGCGAACCGTTTCTGGTCGGCTGTCGGGCATTCGTTGCCCTCCTGCCCCCAGTGGTTGAACACGATCACGAGGTCGGCGTCGCGCCGGGCGGCCGATACCGCGGCGGTGGCGCGCTCGACGTCCCACGCCATCGCGATGCCGGGCCGGTCGTCGCGCGCCGCCCAGGTCGACGCGAGCATCCGGATCTGGCTGAACCCGAGCACCGCCACCCGCACGCCACGCACCTCGGTGATCCACGGTCGGTGCGCCTCGGTCGCGTTTCGCCCGGCGCCAAAGACCGGGAATGCCTCGCGTCTGGCACTGTCCAATGTGTCTAGCAGCGCGATCTGTCCATAATCGAGCGCGTGGTTGTTGGCCAGTGACACCGCGTCGATGCCGGCTCCGCGCAGGGCGGCGTACGTGCTCGTGGGCGCGCGAAAAAGGTACTGCTTCGGCTCTGGCTTGCCGCGCGTGGTGACGGCCGTCTCCAGGTTGACGATCGCAAGATCCGCATTGGACAGCAGCGGGATCGCGCCGCCGAACGCCTTTGCGGGCTCGCGCAGGAGCCGCGCGGTGCGCCCCGTGAAGTGCACGTCACCGCCGAACGCCAGCGTGATCTCCGCCGGCGCCGTGGGGCTTGGTGACGGCGACGCCGGCGCCGCGGTCGGCGGCGACCCGGTCGGGGATGGCGCGGGCGTAGGCGCGTCGTCGCCGCAGCCCGTGGCGACAAGGCACGCGACGAGCAGCCCCGCGATGCGTCCCCGTCCCCTCGTCACCCGCCCAGCGTACGAAAACCGCCCGCACCTCGCGGCCCGCGCCGTCCGCAGCGTGGCCCTGCGTCCGTGGTGCGGCCCGGCCTGCGGTGCGGCGCCTCCGGTGCGGCCCTGCGTCTGCAGCGTGGCCCCGCGCCCGCGGCGCGGCGCGGCGCCCGCGGTGCGGCGCGGCGACCGCGGTGCGGCGCGGTGGCTTGCGCGTTCCGCGATCAAGGAGATCTTCATGGATCAAGGGCGAATGCACGCGGAAAAGAGATCGAACCGCGTGCATTCGCCCTTGATCGGCGGGGAAGGGCGGCGGACGCCCTTGATCGGCGGGAAAGGGGCGCGCGACGGGGAGAGGGCGCGCGGCGGGGGACGGGAGGGGCGGGGGGACGGGAGGGGTGGCGGACGCCCTGATCACGAGGACGGGGCACAACGGGGGCACAGGTAACGCTTCGGTTGGTTTTCGGGGCGGGTTGGTGTGATGGGCGGCGTCACTAGCGGAAGGGGACATGAGCAATGCGGATCAAAGCCATCGTCGCGCTCAGCTTCGCAGGGGCGGCGACCGCCGCGGTGATCGCAGGGGGTGCCGCGTACGCCAGCGGCGTCAACGGCGACGAGGACGCGGACGTGCGGATCGTCTACGAGGACAACGGCTACGTGCCCGGCGCGGCCACCGACAGCCGGGACTGCCCGGAGAAGGACGGTAGCGGCCAGAGCGGTGACAGCGCCGGAGAGACGGACGGCGGCACCGGAAGCGTGCCGTCTGAGGAGAGCCTGTGAGCGCACCGACAACCACCGAGAACGAGGCGCCGGCGCCGCACGTCCTCCTGGAGCAGGCGCTCTTCGAGGTCAAGCGGGTCATCGTCGGGCAGGACAAGCTCGTGGAGCGGCTGATGACAGCGCTGCTCGCCGACGGCCACTGCCTGCTCGAAGGCGTGCCGGGAGTGGCGAAGACGCTCGCCGCACAGACGCTGGCGACGGCGGTGGGCGGCACGTTCAACCGGATCCAGTTCACGCCTGACCTGGTGCCGTCCGACATCGTCGGCACCCGGATCTACCGTGCGTCGAAGGAGAGCTTCGACGTCGAGCTCGGGCCGATCATGGCCAACCTGGTGCTGGCCGACGAGATCAACCGGGCGCCGGCGAAGGTGCAGTCGGCCCTGCTGGAGGCGATGGCCGAGCGCCAGGTCTCCATCGGCGGCCGCTCGTACCCAGTACCGGACCCGTTCCTGGTGCTCGCGACTCAGAACCCGATCGAGTCCGAGGGCGTGTATCAACTGCCCGAGGCGCAGCGCGACCGGTTCCTCATGAAGATCGTCGTGGGGTACCCGACGGACGAGGAGGAGCTGGGCATCCTGTACCGGATGGGCACCTCGCGGCCGGAACCGCGCACGGTGCTCAACCCGCAGCGCCTCACCGTGCTGCAGGAGCTGGCGCGCGGGGTGTTCGTGCACCACGCGCTGGCCGAGTACGTGGTGCGGCTGGTCGTGGCGACGCGTGACCCAGCGCGGTTCGGGGCGGGCGACCTGAAGTCCCGCCTCGCGTACGGTGCGAGCCCACGAGCCACTCTCGGCCTGGTGGCCGCCGCGCGGGCTTTGGCCCTGTTGCGCGGCCGGGAGTACGTGCTGCCGAACGACATCACCGACCTCGCCGTCGACGTGCTGTCGCACCGGCTGGTGCTGTCGTTCGACGCCGTGGCCGACGGCGTGGCACAGGAAGACGTGGTGCGCAGGCTGGTCGAGGCGGTGCCGCCGCCGCAGATCGCGCCCCACCAAGTGGAACAAGCAGCATGAACGAGGGATACGCGACCATCCATCAGCTCGCGCCGGAACGTCGGCTGCGGCGGCTGGAGCTGACCATCACCCGGCGCCTCGACGGGCTGCTGCACGGGCAGTATCTCGGCCTGCTGCCGGGCGCCGGCAGCGAGCTGGCCGGCAGCCGCGAGTACCGGCCGGGCGAAGACGAGGTGCGCCGGATGGATTGGGCGGTCACCGCCCGGACCGCTGTCCCGCACGTGCGTGAGGTCGACGCCGACCGGGAGTTGACCACCTGGCTGCTCGTCGACGCCACACCCAGCATGGACTTCGGCACGGCCGACCTGGAGAAGCGGGAGCTGGCGGTCGCCGCCACGGCGGCGGTGGGCTTCCTCACGGCGGGCGCCGGCAACAAGCTCGGCGCACACCTGCTGGGCATGGGCGGCGTGCGGCGATACCCGGCAAGGACCGGACGCACGCACCTGCTCGGGCTGTTGCGCACGCTGCTGGGGGTACCCAGGGCGGCAGCCGGAGCGCAACCGCACGCGCTGGGCGAGGCGCTGGCGGGCCTTGGGCGGTCGGCGCCTCGGCGCGGTCTCGTGGTCGTCGTGTCCGATTTCCTGGACGGGCTGCCGGAGAACGACCGCGACGATCGCCCGGAGTGGGAGGCCAATCTCCGGCGGCTCGCCGTCCGGCACCAGGTGCTGGCGGTCGAGGTGACCGACCCGCGCGAGCTGGAACTGCCGGACGTCGGCCTCATCACGCTCGTCGACCCGGAGAGCGGCCAGCGACGCGAGGTGTCGACCGGCAGCCGGAAACTGCGGGACAAGTACAAGGCCGCGGCCACCGCGCAGCGGGACATCGTGCGGCGGGCGCTGCGCCGCACCGGTGCGCATCACCTACCGCTGCGCACCGACCGCGACTGGGTCGCCGACATCGTGCGGCACGTGTACGCCCAGCGCCGCCTCGCCATGGCGGCGGCCCGACCCCCGAGAGGAGTCGCATGAGTTTCGAGAGTCCGGTACGGCTGTGGCTGCTGCTCGGCGTGGCGCTGCTCGCCGTGGCCTACGTGGTCATGCAGCGGCGACGCAGCCGGTACGCGGTGCGCTTCACCAACCTGCGGCTGCTCGACCGGGTGGCGCCGAAGCGTCCGGGCTGGCGCCGGCACGTGCCGGCCAGCCTGTTCCTGGCGATGATGGCGCTGCTCGTGGTCGGGTTCGCGCGGCCGACCGACGACGTGGAGGTGCCGCGCGAGCGGGCCACCGTGATCGTCGCGGTGGACGTGTCGATGTCGATGCTCGCCACCGACGTCTCACCGGACCGCCTCGGTGCGGCCAAGGAGGCGGCGCTGACCTTCGTCGACGGGCTGCCCGAGGAGTTCAACGTCGGGCTGGTCGCGTTCGCGGGCGACGCGTCCGTGTACGTGGCGCCGACCACCGACCGAGCCGCGCTCGACGCCGGCATCGACCGCCTCGACCAGGGCGGCACCGGCCGGCAGGGTACGGCGATCGGTGACGCCATGACGACGGCGCTGCAGAGCATCCAGACGCTCGACGCGGAGGCCGCCGAAGACACGCCGCCGGCACGGGTGGTGCTGCTCTCCGACGGCGCGAACACCGCCGGGCGTGACCCGCAGGAGGCGTCCGCCGACCTGGTGGCCGCTGGGGTGCCGGTCGACACGATCGCGTTCGGTACGGCGTCCGGTGTCATCCAGGGCGGTGGACGCTCGCTGCAGGTGCCGGTCGACGGCGAGACGCTCCAAGCCGTCGCGCAGGAAACCGGCGGCGGTTACCACGAGGCGGCGAGCAGCGACGAGTTGCACGCCGTGTACGAGGACATCGGCAGCTCGGTCGGCTTCACCACCGAACGGCAGGACGTGTCGGCCAGGTTCATCGGCCTCGGCCTCATCCTCGCCCTGCTGGCGGCGGCCGCGTCGATGTTCTGGTTCGCGCGGATTCCATGATGGAGGGACGTCAGATGACCGCACCGCAAGGGCTCGGGCACCCGCGCGGCCCCGGGTTCATCTCCCCGGAGCTGGACCCGTGGGCGGTGCCCCATCCGGCCACGGCACCGGTGGCCGCGCCGCCGGCTGGCGGTACCCGACGTTGGCCCCGCATGTTGCCGGGGGCCCTGGCGGGGGGGGGGGTGGCGGCGCCGCCCGGCGCCCCCGCCGGCGGGTACGCCGCCGACGACGGCACTGACCCGGCGGCGGCGGTGAACACCCCCGCACCGCCGCCGCCCACCACCGGGGCCGTGCCCAGTGACCTGGTCGCGGCCGCCGCCACCGCCCTGCCCGGCGTGGTGCAGGTGCGGGTCGGCAACGCCGGCGGATCGGGGTTCGTGGTCGACGCCCAGGGCCACATCATCACCAACAACCACGTCGTCGCGAACGGCGGCGACGTGAGCGTGGTCGGGCAGGATGGGCGGCGGCTCCCGGCCGAGGTGGTCGGGCGCGATCCGGGCAGCGACATCGCGGTGCTGCGGGTCACACCGACAAGCGCCCTGCGGCCGCTCACGCTCGCCCAGGCGGGCACCACGGAGGTCGGCGAACCGGTACTCGCCGTCGGGTCGCCGCTCGGCCTCTCCGGCACCGTCACGGCGGGTATCGTCAGCGCGCTCGACCGGCGGGTGCGGCTCGGCGACACCGGTGCCCGTCAGAGCGCCATCCAGACCGACGCGTCCATCAACCCGGGCAACTCGGGCGGGCCGCTCGTCAACGCCCAGGGCGAGGTGATCGGCGTGAACACGGCGATCGCCACGCTGGAGGGCAGCGGCAACATCGGCATCGGCTTCGCGATCCCGATCGAGCGCGCCCAGCAGGCGGCTGAGCGGATCATCCGCGACGGCGGATAGCGTTTCTGACATGCGGCTACTGGTGGTAGAGGACGAGGAGGACCTGGCCGAGGCCCTGCGCCTCGGCCTGGTCCGCGCCGGGTACGCGGTCGACGTCGCCGCGGACGCCGCTCAGGCGTACGAGCGGCTGTCCGTCAACGGGTACGACCTGATGCTGCTCGACATCAACCTGCCCGACGCGAACGGGTTCGACGTGTGCCGCGCCATCCGGCACGGCGAGGTATCCGTCGAGGGCGGCGCCGAACTGCGGGTGCTGATGCTCACCGCGCGCGGGGCGCTGCACGACCGGGTACGCGGGCTCGACGAGGGCGCCGACGACTACCTCGTGAAGCCGTTCGCGCTGGCGGAGCTGCTGGCGCGGGTACGGGCGCTGCTGCGGCGCGACACCAACGGCGGCACCGCCGTGCTGCGCGTCGGGCCGCTCCAGCTCGACGTGTCGCGCCACGAGGCCAGCCGGGACGGCGCGCTGCTGCACCTCACGCCGAAGGAGTTCGGCGTGTTGGAGTACCTGATGACCCGCCCCGGGCACGTGGTCTCCGCCGAGGAGTTGCTGGAGCACGTCTGGGACGAGAACGCCGACCCGTTCACGCAGACCGTACGGGTGACCGTGGGTACGCTGCGGCGCAAGCTCGGCGGTGAGGCCATCGAAACGGTGGTGGGGCGCGGGTACCGGTTGAAGGAGTCGCCGTGAAACGGTTCGTACAGTCCATCCGGTTCCGCCTCACGGTGCTGTACTCCACGCTGCTGTTCGCGCTCGCCGGTGCCGGGCTCGCCGTCACGTACCTGGCGGTGGAGCGGACCACCGACCCGAAGCCGATCACGAAGGAGTACGAGGCGGACATCGTCAAGCACGGGCGCACCGTCGGCACGATGACGGTCGCCGAGGTCGACGAGATCGAGTCCGCGGTCAACTTCAGCACCCTCCAGACGATGCGCAACTACTCGCTGATCGCCCTGGGCGGGCTCTTCCTCGCCAGCCTCGGCATCGGCTGGGTGCTCTCCGGACGCGCGTTGCGGCCCGTGGGCGCCATCGCCCGCACCGCCCGCGAGATCCAGGCCACCGACCTGTCGCGGCGCATCCGGCTCGACGGGTACCGAGACGAGCTGCGCGACCTCGGCGACACCATCGACTCGATGCTCGATCGGCTCGACGGCGCGTTCCAGGCGCAGCGGCAGCTCATCGACGACGCCTCCCACGAGCTGCGCAGCCCGCTGGCGATCATCCGGGCCAACCTCGACGCGTCACTCATGGACGCTCCGGACGCCACCGATGCCGAGCGGGCGCGGGCGGTCGCCGTGATCGACCGGGCCACCACGCGGATGACCCGGCTCGTCGAGGACCTGCTCGCCACCGCGCGCCGCAACGCGGAGGCCCTCGCCGACAGCGACGTGGAGCTGGGCGCGGTCGCCCGCGAGGCGGGCGAGGACTTCATGGCCATCGCCGCCGAGCGCGCGGTGCTCATCGAGTACAGCGTGCGCCAGGCGGACCTGTGGCTGATAGGCGACCACGACGCGCTCCGCCGGGCGGTGGGAAACCTGCTGTCGAACGCGGTGCGCCTGTCACCGGGCGGGGGCACCGTGACCGTGGCGGCTGGGCGGACCGGTGGTTGGCTGTGGGTGGGCGTGGCCGACCAGGGCCCGGGGCTCGCGCCACCCGATCAGGCGCGGGTCTTCGACCGGTTCTGGCGCGCCGGCACCCAGATCGACCGGCGTACCGGGTTGGGCCTCGCGATCGTGCGGCAGATCACCGAGTCGCACGGCGGCCACGTGGCGGTGTTCTCGTCGCTGGGCGTCGGAAGCACGTTCGTCCTGTGGCTGCCGGCAACCGATCGCACCGACGACACGCCACCACCTGCTGTTTCTCCGCTTGCCATCGGACAGACTGGATAGGTGACCGAACCGGCCTGGCGGCGGCCCCATCCCGCTGAGCACCGCTGGCCCGTCGCGTTCGCCATCGTGGCGGCGATCGCGCTCCAGTGGCTGACGCCGCAGCAGCTCGCGTTCGATCCCCGATGGCTGCTGCCCGTCATCGAGGCGGCGCTCCTGATCGGGCTCCTAGCCGTCAACCCGTTCCGCATGGACCGCGAGTCGTTGGCGCTGCACTTCGCGAGCATCGCGCTGACCGCGGTCGCCACCCTCGCCGTGGTGTGGTCCACCGGCCGGCTCGTCGTCGTGCTGACCCGCGGCGGCGACGCCGACAACCCGAGCGAGGTGCTGCTGAGCGGCGCCGTCATCTGGCTCACCAACATCATGGTGTTCGCCCTCTGGTACTGGCTGCTCGACCGAGGCGGCCCGGCCTCGCGCGCGAACGCCCGGCGCGTCCACCCCGACTTCCTCTTCCCCCAGATGACCCTCGACGACCTGGCGCACACCGAGTGGCGGCCGGTCTTCATCGACTACCTGTACCTGGCGTTCACCAACTCGACGGCGTTCAGCCCGACGGACACGCTCCCACTGGCGCGCTGGGCCAAGGTGGCCATGATGGTGCAGTCGTGCGTGTCGTTCCTCATCGTCATCCTGGTCATCGCGCGCGCCGTAAACGCGCTTAACTAGGTGCGTGGCGGACCTGACTATCCGGACCGGGATCACGATCCCGGAGGCCGAGCTGAGCTGGCGGTTCTCGCGTTCCAGCGGACCAGGTGGGCAGGGCGTCAACACCACCGACTCGCGCGTGGAGCTGTCGTACGACCTCGCGGCCTCGGAAGCGCTGCCCGAGCCGCTGCGCGACCGGGCACTGGCACGCCTCGCCGGCCGGCTCGTCCACGGAGTACTGACGATCGCCGCCTCGGAGCACCGGTCGCAGCTGCGCAACCGGGAAGCCGCGGAGGCGCGGCTAGCGGCCCTGCTGCGCGAGGCCATCGCGCCGCCACCACCGCCGCGCCGGCCCACCAAACCGAGCCGCGCGGCGAAGCAGCGCCGCCTCGACGAGAAGCGCCGCCGCTCCGAGATCAAACGGAACCGGCGAGTGGACTGACCGCTTCGATGAGGCGCTCGCGGATCGGTGCGGCACGCACCGCGAAGGCGCGCTGCGCGGCCGCGTACTCGGCCCGGCCCTCCGGCGTCTCCACCCGCACCGGCGGATAACCCAGATACGCCAGGTCGTACGGGCTGGCCCGCATGTCCAGCGTCCGGATGTCCCGTGCCAGCGCGAACGCGTCGGCCACCAGTTCGCTCGGCACCAGCGGCGACAGCTTGTACGCCCACTTGTAGAGATCCATGTTGGCGTGCAGGCAGCCGGGCTGCTCGTTGTCGTGCTGGGTCTCGCGGGTGGGCTGCAGCCGGTTGATCGGGCGGGCGGCCGGCGTGAAGAACCGGAACGCGTCGAAGTGGGTGCACCGCACGCGGTTCTCCTCGACGACGCGGTCGGTCTCGGCCGGCGACAGGCGCAGGCTCACCTGGCCGTGGCGCACGCTTTCCGTCCGGTACACCATTGCCCACTCGTGCATGCCGAAGCAGCCGAACTGCGGAGGCCGCGACGCGGTACGCGAAAGGAGCGTGTGGATCCACCCCAGCGATCGTTTCGCGGCGGCGGCCGTGTCCAACGTCACGCCGCCGTCGACCGCGACGGGGGCGCGGAGGCGGGTCGGAGCCCTGGG
>NZ_JAIBNX010000140.1:0-2056 GCF_026130045.1 Micromonospora sp. CPCC 205371 | reverse complement strand
ACCGCGACGTAGTCGCGGTCGGGCGGAGCGTCCCGCAGCACCACACCGGCGCCCGGGTGCCACCGCCGAAGCTGCGCGGGACGGAACGAGTAGTACGTGAACAGGAAGTCCTCGACAGGATGCTTCACGCCCGCCTGGCGGCGCGCCAGATGCGGGGCCAGCCAGGCGTCGACCCGGCGCTCGTGCGCCGCTTGCCTCGCCCGCCACTGGTTCGCGTCCAGGTACCTCACGGGCCCAGGGTAGGTTGAGGCTGTGCGTATCGCTCGTTTCGTTCACGCTGGTGGTATGTCCTTCGGAGTCGTCGAAGGCGACGCGGGCGGCCTGACCGTCGCCGGCATCGACGGGCACCCGTTCGGGCAGATCTCGTTCACCGGCGAGCGGTGGGCCCTCGCCGACGTGCGGCTCCTCTCGCCGATCCTGCCGAGCAAGGTGGTGTGCGTGGGGCGCAACTACGCCGACCACGCCGCCGAGCACGGCGCCGAGGTGCCCAAAGAGCCGCTGATCTTCCTCAAGCCGTCGACCTCCGTGGTCGGCCCCCGCGACGCCGTCAAGCTGCCGCCGCAATCGAAGCAGGTCGAGCACGAGGCCGAACTCGCGGTCATCATCGGCCCGCCGGGGGCAAGGCGCGTCGACCGCGCCGGGGCCGAGCGGGCGATTTTCGGGTACACCTGCGCAAACGACGTGACCGCCCGCGACCTGCAGCGCGGTGACGGCCAGTGGACCCGTGCCAAGGGCTTCGACTCCTTTTGCCCGCTTGGCCCATGGATCACCACCGGTCTCGACGTCAGCGACCTCGAGGTGCGGTGCGAGGTCGGCGAAGAGGTACGCCAACTGGGCCGAACCAAAGACATGGTGTTCGACGTGCCCACCCTCATCTCGTACGTGTCACACGTCATGACCCTGCTGCCCGGCGACGTCCTGCTGACCGGCACCCCGGCCGGCGTAAGCCCCATAGCGGCTGGCGACACCGTGACCGTACGGATCGAGGGGATCGGCGAGCTGACCAACCCGGTGCTCGCTCTGGAGTGAGTCGATTTGGCGGGCACTAAGGGGTCGGGTAAAGTTCCTCTGCGGTGCGATCCTCGCGGCTCGTGCCACATTGGGGTATGGGGTAATTGGCAGCCCAACTGATTCTGGTTCAGTTAGTCTAGGTTCGAGTCCTGGTACCCCAGCTGCCGGCGCCTGACGAAGGCGCCGGAGCTGATCTCTGGTAGAGTTGAGCACCGTTGCCCGCGAGGGTGACAAGGAAAGTCCTGGCCCCGTCGTCTAGCGGCCTAGGACGCCGCCCTCTCAAGGCGGTAGCGTGGGTTCGAATCCCATCGGGGCTACAGAAGACAAGGCCCGCAGGAGTTCCTGCGGGCCTTTCGCTTACCCACTCCACCGCACCCACCCACGCTCACGCCGTGCGGTGCCCTCTCCCTGCGGCGCGCTGCGCGCGGTGCTCTCCGCGTGCGCTGCGCGCGGTGCTCTCCCCGCCGATCAAGGGCAAAGGCACGTGGTTGGATCTCTTTTCCGCGTGCATTCGCCCTTGGTCGATGGAGATCTCCTTGATCGGCGAGGTGGCGTGCGCCGGGCGCGGGGTTTCGGGGTCGCGAGGCCGCCTGGCGGCGCGAGGTCGGCGCCGTCGTGGACCTACGCCGGACCCCGGGGGTGCGGTGCACGAGCGGATCGGCCTGGTGCGGGCTGCGGACCTTGAGGGTTGCGAGAACTTCGGGGAAATGCGCCGTCAGGCACGCGCGGAGGGCGCATTTCCCCCATGTTGCGGCCATCCCATGCGGCGTCGACGGGTCGGACGCAAGGCCGCCCGCCGCAAGGTCACCCGCCGCGAGGCCGCGTGGCGCCAGGCCCGCGCGGTGTGAGGCCGCGTGGTGTGAGGCCGCATGGTGCGAGGCGCGTGGCGAGGCCGCGTGGTGTGGGGCCGTGCCGCGGTGAGGCTGCGTGGCGGGATCGGGTCGAGGACGCCGCAAGCCCCGCCGATCAAGGGAGATCGCATGGATCAAGGGCGAATGCACGCGGAAAAGAGATCCAACCACGTGCATTCGCCCTTGATCGGCGG
>NZ_JAIBNX010000014.1:72471-73039 GCF_026130045.1 Micromonospora sp. CPCC 205371 | reverse complement strand
CGGGCGCCCCCCCCCCCCCCCCCCGCCCCCCGCCGCAGGGGCGGGCCTGGGCCGGCAGAGGGTCAACGAGGCCACGCGTCCACCGAGGCCGCGGCCGGCGGGTTCAGCGAGCCGCGCCCGCGACAGCGGGGCCACGCGGTCGGAGGCAGCGCGGTCGGCGGGACCGCGCCGCGGTCGCAAGCTCGCCGAACTTGCGGCCTCCAAGCCTGCGCGATGCCCGCACCATCCCGGACCTGCCGGCCTCGGCCGGCGCCGCCCCCCGTGTGGTCGTCGCGCCCGGCGCAGCCCCCGGGCCGGCCGGATGGCCGTGCGCCGCCCAAGGCGGCGCACGCGCGACGACGGCAACGGCGCCGCGATCAAGGAGAATCGCATCGATCAAGGGCAAAAGCACGCGGATTTGAGATCAAAGCGCGTGCATTTGCCCTTGATCGGCGGAGAGAGGGGCGGCGGAGCCGCCGCGCGGGGAGAGGGGCGGCGGAGCCGCCGCGGGGGGCGGAGGGCGGCGAGCCGCCGCGCGGGGGGAGGGCCGGGGGTAGTGGGTGTGGGGTATGGGTGAGGGGGGGGGCGA
>NZ_JAIBNX010000014.1:58111-72461 GCF_026130045.1 Micromonospora sp. CPCC 205371 | reverse complement strand
CGGGGGGGGGGGGGGGGGGCGGCGGGCGGCCGGGCGGGGGGGAGGGGGGGGAGGGGGCCCCCCCGCGGGGCGAAGGGCGACGAGCCGCCGCGGGGGGCGAGACCGGGGGTTAGAGGTCTTGGATTATGCGTAAGGCGCGGGCCACCTTGTTCATGGTGTCGGTGTCGGCGTAGTCGACGCACTCGGTGAACCACTTCTTCATCGGGGACGACAGCCGGTCGGGCATCACCACGTACTGACCCATCCGCACGGCGAGCGGCGAGTCGCGTAGCAGTTCCTCTTCTACCACTTCGGCCACCACGACGATCGGCACGTCGGTGCTGTTGTACACGTCTGAGCTGATCACGAGGCCGAGCCGCTCGCGGGCGCCTTCCACCCGCCAGATCTCGCCTCTACGAAGCACGGAAGATCGCCGCGTCGACCATCGCCACCTCGCGCTCGTCGGCGAGCGCATCGGCCTCCAGGTCGAAACCGGCGCGGTTGACGGCTGCGGCGTGCGCGGTGAAGACCTCGCGGAGCGCCTTTTCCCGGGCGGCCTGGTCCATCCAGGCGGACAGCGTGAGGCCTTCGCGCTTGGCGAACCGGCGAGCCTCTTCGATGGTGTCGTCCGGGAACGACAGCGTCACCTTCTTGGTCATGCGCTGAAGCGTACCGCGAGTATGACCGAGCGTCATCCCAGCTGAACGTCCACCAAGAAGGGCTGACCGCGTGCCCCGAGGGCTAGTGAACCTCTCTTAGCAGGCTCGAAACAATCGGGACGCGGCGGCGAAACCGCTGCTGGGCACGCTTCGAGGCATGACAGGCGGTGCGGAGGCGGTGACGGCGACCCGGGAGGTCGCCACACATTGTCCGTACTGTGCCCTGCAGTGCGGCATGACCCTGCGGGCCACCCCGGAGGGGAAGACCGAGGTGTTGGCCAGGCAGTTCCCGACCAACCGGGGCGGCCTGTGCCAGAAAGGCTGGACGGCGGCGGAGCTGCTCGACCACCCCGAACGTCTCACGGCGCCCCTGATAAGAGAAGGCAACACGCTACGGCCCGCCACCTGGGAAGAAGCGCTCGACAAGGTCGCCGACACGATCAAGAGGATTCAGGACGAGCACGGCCGGGACGCGGTATCGATCTTTGGTGGCGGCGGTCTCACCAATGAGAAGGCGTACGCGCTGGGCAAGTTCGCCCGCGTGGGCCTGCGCACCAAGAACATCGACTACAACGGCCGGTTCTGCATGTCGTCGGCGGCCGCGGCGGGCATGAAGGCCTTCGGCGTCGACCGGGGCCTCCCGTTTCCCCTCAGCGACATCGGCGAAGCCGACACGCTGCTACTCGTCGGCGCCAACGTGGCCGAGACGATGCCGCCGTTCGCGCGTTACCTCACCGAGCAGAAGCAGCGCGGCGGCACGCTGATCGTCATCGACCCGCGGCTCACCACCACAGCGCGGCAGGCCACCCTGCACCTCCAGCCGACGCCGGGCACCGATCTGGCGCTCGCCAACGCGCTGCTGCACATCGCGCTCAGCGAGGGCTGGATCGACAAGGATTACATCGCCGCCCGCACGACCGGGTTCGCCGAGGTGCGCCGCACGGTCGCGAGCTACTGGCCGGCCCGGGTGGAGCGGATGACCGGCGTGCCGGTCGCAGACCTGGAGGCTGCCGCCCGCGCGCTGGCGTGCGGCGGAAAGACCATCATCCTGACCGCGCGCGGCGCCGAGCAGCATTCCAAGGGCGTCGACACGGTCACCGCGTACATCAATCTGGCGCTCGCGCTCGGCCTGCCCGGACGGCCGGGATCGGGATACGGCTGCCTCACCGGCCAGGGCAACGGGCAGGGCGGGCGCGAGCACGGTCAGAAGGCCGACCAGTTGCCCGGGTACCGGAAGATCGACGATCCGGCGGCGCGTGCCCACGTGGCCGCGGTGTGGGGCGTCGACCCCGACGAACTGCCCGGCCCCGGCCCGTCGGCCTATGAGCTGCTCGACTCCCTGGGCACGGCGGGCGGCCCCAAGGCCATGCTGGTCTTCGGCTCGAACCCGGTCGTGTCGGCGCCGCGGGCCGCACACATCGAGGAGCGCATCAAGAGCCTCGACCTGCTGGTCGTCGCCGATTTCGTGCTGTCGGAGACCGCGGCGCTGGCCGACGTGGTGCTGCCGACCGCCCAGTGGGCCGAGGAAGACGGCACGATGACCAACCTGGAGGGCCGGGTGCTGCGGCGCCACGCCCTCCGTGAGCCACCGCCAGGGGTGAGGACGGACCTGGCGGTGATCGCCGAGCTGGCCTCCCGGCTCGGCACCGGCGACCGGTTCACCACCGAACCGCGAGCCGTGTTCGAGGAGCTGCGGCGTGCTTCGGCTGGGGGCACGGCCGACTACGCAGGCGTGACGTGGGAGCGGGTCGACGCCGAGGACGGCGTGTTCTGGCCGTGCCCATCGGTGGACCAACCGGGCACGCCGCGGCTCTTCGCCGACACCTTCGCCACCCCGGACGGCTTGGCGCGGTTCCTGCCCGTCGAGCACCGTCCCGCCGCCGAAGAGGTCGACGCGGAGTACCCGCTCTACCTCACGACGGGCCGGGTGCTGGCCCAGTACCAGTCCGGGGCGCAGACCAGGCGCATCGGTTCGCTGCGCAAGGCGGCACCGAACGCGTTCGTGGAGATGCACCCCGACCTGGCCGCTCGCCTCGGCGTCGAGCACGGCGACGAGGTGGTGGTCACCAGCCGGCGCGGTCAGATGCGGGCTCCGGCCCGGCTGACCGAGACGATCCGGCCGGACACAGTTTTCGCGCCGTTCCACTGGGGCGGCGCGGCCCGGGCCAACTCACTGACGAGCGACGCCCTCGACCCGACGTCTCGAATGCCGGAGTTCAAGGTGTGCGCAGTCAAGGTGGAAGCGGCATGAAGGTAGTGATTGTCGGCTACGGCATGGCGGGGTCGCGGCTCGCGGCTGAGCTCCGCGACCGAGGCACCGACATGAAGATCACCGTGCTCGGGGCGGAACAGCACCGGGCCTACAACCGGATCATGTTGTCCAGCGTCCTCGCCGGCAAGGTGGGCGAGCGCGACGTGGAGATCACCGAGGCCGCGGGCCACGGGATCGACCTGCGCCCGGGTGTCACGGTCACCGCCGTCGACCGGGCCGCGCGCAAGCTCACCACCGCCGACGGCGAGCAGATCGAGTACGACCACCTGGTGCTCGCCACCGGCAGCCGCGCGCTCGTGCCGCCGCTGGCGGGGCTGGACACCACCAACCTGCCAGAACGGGTGGCGGTGTTCCGTACGCTCGACGACTGCCGGCGAATCCTCGCCACCGCTGACGGTGCGCGCACGGCCCTGGTACTCGGTGGCGGTCTGCTCGGTCTCGAGGCCGCGCGCGGCCTCGCGGCCCGCGGCCTGGACGTGCAGGTCGTGCACGCGGTCGGGCACCTGATGGAACGCCAGCTCGACCCCGGCGCGAGCGCCGTGCTGGTGCGGACGCTGGCCGGCCTCGGCATCACCGCGCACCTCGACGCGATGGCGTCGTCCGTGACCGCTGGCCCCGACAGCGTGACGCTCGGCCTGGCCGGCGGGCGCGAGCTGACCGCCGACCTGCTGGTGGTGGCGTGTGGCGTGCGGCCCGAGACCGAGATGGCCCGCGCCGCCGGCCTCGCCGTCGAGCGGGGCATCGTGGTCGACGACCGGATGCGCACCAGCGACCCGGCGATCTCCGCGATCGGTGACTGCGCGCAGCACGACGGCGTGGTCAGCGGCCTGGTGGCACCCGCTTGGGAGCAGGCGCGGATCGTCGCGCGGGTGCTCGCGGGGGTCGACCCGACGGCCCGGTACCGGCCGCTTCCGGTGGTCACACGGCTCAAGGCCGCGGGCATCGACCTCGCCGCCATGGGTGCCCCGGCACCCGAGGGCGCCGTGGCGGAGGAGCTGAGCTTCGCCGACCCGGCCCGCGGCACGTACGCGAAGCTGACGATCGTCGACGAGCGGCTCACCGGCGCCATCATGCTCGGCGACAACCCGGCCATCGGCACGGTGATCCAGCTCTTCGACCGTGGCGCCCCGGTGCCGATCGACCGGCGGGCCCTTCTCCTCGGTCGTGCCATCGGTGGTGGCGCGGCGACGCCGGCGGAGTCGCCGGCGCTGATGCCCGACGCGGTGACCGTCTGCCAGTGCAACACGGTCACCAAGGGCGCCCTGGCGCCCGGCTGGCGGTCGGGTGCGCGGCCCGCCCAGGCCGTGGCCGCCGCGCCCGGGGCCACCCCGGGCTGCGGCACGTGCCGCGACGCCGTGGAGGGCATCGTCGAATGGCTTTCCACTGTGGACTCGACGGAGGTTGCCGCATGAAAAACCTGGTGGTGGTCGGCAACGGCATGGTCGGCCAGCGATTCGTGGAGGCGGTGCGCTCCCGCGACACTTCCGGCGAGTGGCGGATCACCGTTCTCGCCGAGGAGGGCCGGCCGGCGTACGACCGGGTGCGGCTGTCGGCGTTCTTCGACGGGGTGAGCCCGGAGGAGCTGAGCCTGCACACCCCGGACGACGAGGTCGACCTGCGGCTCGGCGAGCCGGTGGTCAGCCTCGACCGCGACCGGCGGGTCGCCGTGACGGGTGCCGGCGAGTACCCGTACGACGCCCTCGTGCTCGCTACGGGCTCCTACCCTTTCGTGCCGCCGATCGACGGCCGGGACCTGTCCGGCGTCTTCGTGTACCGCACGCTCGACGACCTTGAGGCGATCCGCGAGTTCGCCAAGGGCAGGCGCACGGGTGCCGTGATCGGCGGTGGCCTGCTCGGCCTCGAGGCGGCCAATGCGCTGCGCCTGCTCGGCCTGTCCACACACGTGATCGAGTTCGCGCCGCGGCTGATGCCGGTACAGGTCGACGAGGCGGGCGGCGCGATGCTGCGGCGGTACGTCGAGGACCTGGACGTCAAGGTGCACACCGGCACCGCGACGACGGCGATCCGGCCCCGCAACGACGGCGAGGTACATGGTTTGACGCTCTCCAACGGGGAGTGGATCCAGGCGGACATCGTGGTGGTCGCCGCCGGCGTCCGGCCGCGCGACGACGTGGCGCGAGCCGCCGGTCTCGCGGTCGGCGACCGGGGTGGCATCCTCGTCGACGGCACCTGCCAGACGTCCGACGACCAGATCTTCGCGATCGGCGAGTGCGCCGCGGTCGACGGTCTCTGCTACGGCCTCGTCGCACCCGGGTACGCGATGGCCGAGGTGGTTGCCGACCGGCTGCTCGGCGGGCAGGCGACGTTCCCCGGCGCCGACCTGTCGACCAAGCTGAAGCTGCTCGGTGTCGACGTGGCGTCCTTCGGCGACGCGCACGGCGCCACCGAGGGCTGCCTCGACGTGACGTTCACCGATCCCGCCACCCGGGTGTACGCGAAGCTCGTACTCTCCGACGACGCGCAGACGCTGCTCGGCGGCGTCCTGGTCGGTGACGCCACGGCATACCCGACGCTGCGCGCCAGCGTGGGCGGCCCGCTGCCCGGCCCGCCGCTCGCGCTGCTCGCGCCCGAGTCCGAGGGCGGCGGCACCGGCGCCGGCATCGCCGCGCTCCCGGGCAGCGCGCAGGTCTGCTCCTGCAACGCGGTGACCAAAGACCAGATCATCGGCGCGATCCACGAGGGCTGCACCGACGTGGGCGCGATCAAGTCGTGCACCCGCGCCGGCACCAGTTGCGGCTCCTGCGTACCGATGCTCAAGCAGCTGCTGGCCGTCTCCGGCGTGCAGATGTCGAAGGCGCTGTGCGAGCACTTCGACCACAGCAGGCAAGAGCTGTTCGAGATCATCCGGGTGCGCGGCATCCGGACGTTCTCGCAGCTCGTCGTCGAGCACGGGCGCGGGCGTGGATGCGACATCTGCAAGCCGGCGGTCGCGTCGATCCTGGCGGCGCTCGGCAGCGGGTACATCCTGGACGGTGAGCAGGCCGCGCTGCAGGACACGAACGACCACTTCCTCGCCAACATCCAGAAGGACGGCACGTACTCCGTGGTGCCGCGCATCCCCGGTGGTGAGATCACGCCGGAGAAGCTGATCGTCATCGGCGAGGTGGCCCGCGACTTCAACCTGTACACGAAGATCACGGGTGGCCAGCGGATCGACCTGTTCGGCGCGCGCGTCGAGCAGTTGCCCCAGATCTGGCGCCGGCTGGTCGACGCGGGGTTCGAGTCGGGTCACGCGTACGGCAAGGCGCTGCGCACGGTCAAGTCGTGCGTCGGCAGCACGTGGTGCCGGTACGGCGTGCAGGACTCGGTCGGGCTGGCGGTCGCGCTGGAGCTGCGGTACCGCGGGCTGCGCGCCCCGCACAAGCTCAAGTCGGCGGTGTCCGGCTGCGCCCGGGAGTGCGCCGAGGCGCGCAGCAAGGACTTCGGCATCATCGCCACCGACAACGGCTGGAACCTGTACGTCGGCGGCAACGGCGGCTTCCGCCCCCGCCACGCCGACCTCTTCGCCAGCGATCTGTCCACTGAGGATCTGGTCCGGCTCATCGACCGGTTCCTGATGTTCTACATCCGCACCGCTGACCGGCTGCAGCGCACCGCGGCGTGGATCGAGGCCATGGAGGGCGGCCTCGACCATCTGCGCGCGGTCATCGTCGACGACTCCCTCGGTGTCTGCGACGAGCTGGACGCCGCGATGGCCCAGCACGTCGGCGCGTACGAGGACGAGTGGCGGGCCACCATCGAAGACCCCGAGCGGGTCCGGCGCTTCACCTCCTTCGTCAACGCGCCGGACACCCCCGACCCCTCGATCACCTTCGAGGTGGAGCGCGGGCAGCCGGTCCCGGCTCTGGGAGAGCGCCGCCCCGTGGCGCTCGGCCTTCCGACCATGGGAGCACGCCAATGACGGACACCCTTACGCAACAGTGGACAATGATCTGCCCGTACAACCGGCTGGAGCCGGAGCGCGGCGTCGCCGCACTGGTCGGCGGCGAGCAGGTGGCCATCTTCCGCACGTTCGACGGCAGCCTGTACGCCATCGGCAACCGCGACCCGATCGCCGGCGCCTTCGTGATGTCGCGCGGCATCGTCGGCACCCGTGGTGACGCGCCGACCGTTGCCTCCCCGCTGCACAAGCAGGTGTACGACCTGCGCACCGGAGAGTGCCTCGACGAGCCCGGGGTGTCCGTGCCCGTCTACAACGTCCGGCTGCGCGACGACATGATCGAGATCTCCCGCTAATGTCCGACGAACTCTCCGGCTTCACCGTCGGAGTGACCGCCGACCGGCGTCGCGACGAACTGGCCGCAATGCTGGAGCGGCGCGGGGCTCGGGTCGTACTCGCACCAGCGCTGCGGATCGTGCCGCTCGCCGACGACACCGAGCTGCGCGCGGCGACCCGCGCGTGCCTCGACTCCCCGCCCGACGTGGTGATGGCCAACACCGGCATCGGCATGCGCGGCTGGCTGGAGGCCGCCGAGGGCTGGGGCCTGGCCGAGCCGCTCAAGTCCGTGCTGTCCGAGGCGTACATCGTGGCTCGTGGGCCCAAGGCGCGCGGCGCCATCAGGGCCGCCGGTCTGCACGACGAATGGTCGCCCGCGGGAGAGAGCTGCGACGAGGTGATCAAGCACCTCCAGCAGCGCGGCGTCGATGGCCAGGTGGTCGCCATGCAGCTGCACGGCGAGCGCCAGCCGGAGTGCACGGCCGCACTGGAGGCCGCCGGGGCCACCGTGATCGAGGTGCCCGTGTACCGGTGGGCGCCGCCGACCGACCCCGCTCCCCTGCACCGCCTTGTCGACCTGGTCACCGGCCGGCTCGTCGACGCGGTCACGTTCACGTCGGCGCCGGCCGTGGGTGCGCTGCTGCGTGCCGCCGGTCCGGGCGGTGACGCGGTGCTCGACGCGCTGCGCTCCGACGTGCTGGCCGCCTGCGTCGGCCCGGTCACGGCGGCGCCGCTGCGCCGGTACGGGGTGCCGGTGGTGTCGCCGACCAGGGCAAGGCTCGGCGCGCTGGTCCGCACGATCGTCGACGAGCTGCCGCAGCGGGCGGTGAACCTCAAGGTGGCTGGGCATGTGCTGACGCTTCGCGGCCACGCCGCCGTTGTCGACGGCGAGCTGCGGCCGCTGGCGCCGGCGCCGATGGCGGTGCTGCGGGCACTGGCGGCGACGCCGGGGCGGGTGCTCTCGCGGGCGGCGCTGCTGCGTACGTTGCCGCGCGGCGCCGACGAGCACGCGGTGGAGATGGCGGTGGCCCGCCTCCGGGCAGGTCTGGGCGCACCGGGCGTCGTCCAGACCGTCGTGAAGCGCGGCTACCGCCTGCCGGTCGACTGAAAGGGGCCGCGACCGGCCCCTTCACGTCGTTATCCCACGGGGGCCGGAGCACCCCTGCCGCGCTCGCCGCGCAGCATGACCATGGCGTGCTCGACGACGCTGACCAGCACCTGCTTGACCTGGTCGCGGTGCCGCGCGTCGGTCATCATCAGCGGCACGTGTGGCGAGATCGCGAGCGCCTCGCGCACCTCCTCCAGCTCGTACCGCGGCGCGCCGTCGAAGTGGTTCAGCGCCACCAGGTACGGAAGCTGGCGGTTCTCGAAGTAGTCCAGCGGTGCGAAGGCGTCGGCGATCCGGCGCGTGTCGACGAGCACCGCGGCGCCCACGGCACCCCGGATGATCTCATCCCACATGAACCAGAACCGGGTCTGGCCGGGCGTGCCGAACAGGTACAGGATCAGGTCTTCGGCCATGGTGATACGGCCGAAGTCCATGGCGACCGTGGTCGTCTCCTTGCCGGGCACCTTCGACGGGTCGTCGATGCCGACGCCAGCGGCCGTCATCACCGCCTCGGTGGTGAGCGGCGTGATCTCGGAGACGGCGCCGACGAGCGTCGTCTTACCCACGCCGAACCCGCCGGCGACCACGATCTTCGCGGAGGTGATCCCTCGACCGCGGCGCGCCCCGGCTTGACCCGCTGGGTTTCCAGGCCGCTCCGCTGGGTTATAGCCTGCGAAGTCCACTCAATACCCTCTCAAGGAGTTCCATCCGCTCCTCGTACGCTTCAACTGGAGCGGCGCTGTGCAGGGTCAGCAGGCCCTCGGCCACCATGTCGGCGACCAGTACCCGGGCCACGCCCAAGGGCAGCCGGGTGTACGCCGCGATCTCCGCCAACGACTGGGCGCGGTTTTCGCAGACGGTGGCGATGCGGTGCTTGTCATGGCCGGCGAACCGTGACTCCTGGACGGCGGCCGTGGATGCGACCAGGACCGCCTCGATGGCGATGTCCTGGCGGGGTTCGGTACGCCCACGGGTAACCGCGTACGGCCGGACCAACGCGCCCCGCGGGTCTTCGCGCGGCTGGTCCATCACGCGGTCACCTCCCTTCGGTTGACGTGGGCGTTAGTGGTTCACGGCCTCCCGGGTGGCTGGCGACAGCGCCGCACCGACCCGTTCGACCAGGAGCGCCATCTCGTATCCGACCTGGCCGACGTCGCAACTCCGCGCCGCCAGCACAGCCATCGAGGAACCGTCGCTGATGGACATCAGGAAGAGGTATCCGCTGTCCATCTCGATGACGGTCTGTAGCACGCCTCCCGCGCTGAACATGCGCGAGGCGCCGTCGGTCAGGCTCACTACGCCCGAGGTGATCGCGGCGAGCTGATCGGCCCGGTCGGCCGGCAGGTCGCGTGAGGACGCGAGCAGCAGGCCGTCTGCCGACACCGCCACCACGTGCGCGATCCCCGCGACGCTGTCGGCGAAGTTGCTGAGCAGCCAACTCATGTCCTGCATTGCAGGCCTGGTCATCCGCTGGTCTCCTTGGTCGAGTTCGAGGAGGGTGCTTTACCGGCCGAGCGGCCGCGCTGCACGCCCCGGTGGTACGCCGACAGCAGCCCGCGCACCTCGTCAGGGGTACGCCTGGTCTTCTCCCGACCGGTCTTCGATTCCACCCCGCCAGGCACGAGCTGAGCCTGCGGAGTCCGCTTGGGTAGGCCGGACCTGGTAGTGCCGGCCGGTTGGGGCTGAGACGCTTGCTCAGCCCGCTTCCAGCCCTCATCTGCGGCCGTTCGCCAACCGTCTTCGCCACCGACGCGCTGGCGCGGCACCGCGGGGTCGGGCGCCGGCACCGGCGCCGAGACCGGCGGCACCGGAGGCGGGCTGTACGCGGCCGGCGTGCTGACCGGAGTGGGCGTGGGTTGGCCGTGCCCGCCGTTCGACGATCCGAAGCCGGAACCGGACTGGCCGGCCGCGCCGAGCCTGGTCGGCCGGGTGGCTGGTGGTGCGGTGGGCGCGGCGGCGGCCGGCGGCTGGTCGAAGCCACCCGGTGGCCGGCTGAAGATCTCGGTGGACCCCGCCCCGTGCGGGGGGACCCAGACCCCTCCCATCCCCGGGAAGACCGGCGCCCCGCCGGCGCCTCCACGCCCGGCGGCCGCCGCTGGCCCGGCGACCGGACCGGTGGGCAGGCCCGCCGGCGGCAACATCGCGGGCGTCATCGGGTGCGCGGTGGCCGGGATGATCGCTTCCTGCTGGCCCGTCGTGCCGCCCGCCCGGCGCGGCAGGCCGCCCGACGAGGACTGCACGGTCGGGTACGCCACGGTGGGGCTGCCGAGGCCCGCCTGCGCGGCCGACTCGCCGAGCGTCGGGTAGGCACTGGTCTGGGCGCCAGCGGGTACGGCGGTGCTGTTCCAGTCCGGACGGGCGCCGCTGCCGGGCCACGGGTCGGACAGGGTCGCGGCGGAGGTGCGCGCGCCCAGGGCGGACACAGCGGACTGCTGCGGCCAGCCACCGGCGGAGACCGGCGCGGAGCTGGCCGGGGACGGCTCCACGGCGAGCGGCGAGCGCGGGCGGGAGAGCACCTGGTCGCGGGTGCGCGGCTTGGGCAGTACGACGATGCCGCTCGGCAGGGTGACCTGCGCGACGGTGCCGCCCTCGGCGTTGGGTCGCAGCTCCACCCGGATGCCGTACCGGGATGCGAGCCGGCCCACGACGGCGAGACCCATCAGCCGGAACGCCGCCACGTCGACCGTGGGCGGCTGGGCCAGCCGGCGGTTGAGCGCGTCGAGCTGGTCTTCGGTGAGGCCGAGACCTCGGTCTTCGACCTGCAGCAGCACGTAGTCGCGGATGCGCCGGGCGTCGGCGACGACGACGGTGTTGGGCGGCGAGAACCGGGTGGCGTTGTCGAGCAGCTCAGCGAGGAGCCGGACCACGTCGTTGACCGCGTGAGCGGCCACCGAGATGTCGACGTCGACCGTGCCGAACTCGATCCGGTTGTACAGCTCGACCTCGGACTGCGCGGCCCGCAGCACGTCGACCAGGAGTGCGTCGTCGCGGCGGGGCGGCGTGGAGTCGGCGCCCGCCAGGACGAGCAGGTTTTCGTCGTTGCGGCGCATCCGGGTAGCGAGGTGGTCGAGCTGGAAGAGCTGGGCCAGTCGCTTGGGGTCCTCTTCGCCGCGCTCGATCATGTCGAGCTCGCCGATCATCCGGTCGACCAGCGCCTGGCTTCGACGGGCCAGGTTGAGGAACATCGCCGAGACGCTGGTACGCAGGGCGGCCTGCTCGGCCGCGATGCGTACCGCCTCCTTGTGCACGACGTTGAAGGCCTGCGCGACCTGGCCGACCTCATCGCGGTTGGGCAATCGGATCGCGTCGCGGACCTGGCGGACAACTTCGTCAGGCCCGCCTTCACCCAGGCTGCGCACGTCGCGGAGCTGGGCGACGGCGGCGGGCAGGTCGCGGTTGGCCACGGCGAGCGCGCCCTCGCGCAGGCGGCGCAGCGACCTGTTCAGCGATCGGGCGAGCACCACGGCGAGCGCGATGGCTATGAACAGCGTGATGACGACGAGGATCGACTCCATCACGGCCTGCCGCACGACCGCGGCACGCGCTTCGTCGGCGTTGGCGAGGAGCTCTTGCTCCAGGTTGACCTGGGCGAACCTCATGAGGTCGCCGACGGCGCTCACCGACCGGGCGGCGTCGGCCGCGGTGATCAGTGGCTGCTGGCCGACCGACCGGATGACGAGTTGGGCGCTGCGCTCGCTCAGGGTGACCGCGTCACCGGCGTACGTCGCCGCGATGACACCCAGCTGGGTGGGGCTGGCGATCAGGCGGAAGGACGCGAGCGCCGACTCCTGAGCGGTCTGCGTCGCGACGAAGGCGGAAAGCTGCTCCTCGCCGATCTCGCCACCGGTCGAGAGGATCGAGAAGGCGCTCGCCTCTTCCTCGGCCACACCGGCCTTGCCCTTGGCGAACGCGGCGACCGCGCGCAGTTCGTCACCCAGTTCGCCGTCGGTGGCGTACTGGCCAAGGCCGTCGCCGTAGTCGACCAGCGAGGTCAGGATGACGCCGTACCGCAGCATCGCCTCGGACACCGAGCGCTGCTGGCGGTCCAGCACGTTCTGGCGGATGCTCGACAGCGTCGCGAGCCGCTCGTCGATCTCCGCGAGCCGCTCCTCGACCGCGTCCGGGGCGTCACCGATCTTGGCCCGCTCGGCGGTGTACTCGCCGATGAGCTCGTCGCTGCGCCGGATGGCGAGGTTGTACGCGTCGGACTTCGACGACGGGACGGCGAGGAAGGCGGCCGCCGCCATCCGCTCCTTGTGCAGGTCGTGCGTGATGGCGGAGACGTTGGTGGAGAGCACGGTCAGGTCGTACACCGTGCTGGCCTCGATCGCGTTGCGGCCCACGTCGACGAGCCGGACCGTGGCCAGCGCGACGACGGCGGCCACCGGTACGAGCAGGATGAGGCCCAGCTTTGATCTGATCCGCGCGTCCCTCAGGCGCGGGAACCAACGGCGCGCAGCACCCTTAGCCTGCACACCTTTTTCGGGCACGGTGGTAGACCCGGTGCTCACGACATCGCCTCCGTCGGTTCTCCGTGTCCGGCGCACCCGCTCACTGTCTGAGTGCACGGGCGAGCGCCACACGCGGCACGGCCGCGATTTCATCAGAAACGAGGCCCATTTGGGAAGCGTCAGTTAGGCAGGAAACGGTCGCACCGCCCAGAACGCGTGGGTCTCTCATCTTTCCAGGAAGGGCTGTCAAGCCCTTGAACTGGATAAACGCGTGTCCGGTAGTTGATTGTGTCGGCAAAGTAAACGTGCTTTCAATTCCTGCCGACCCACTATCTGGGACGACCGTCTCATGTGGCGAGTCGGCCGGCCTTGACCCTGAGGTCCGCCATTGGCAAGGTTGCCGACGTTCCGTCTCATATGGAGGACGACTTGAGGCCCACCCGCGCCGCGGCGCTCCCCGCGCTCATCGCGGCCACACTGCTTGTATCGGCAACAGCATGCCAGTTCGGCGGCGACGAGCCGGCCGGCAGCGAGGAGATCGTCATCGGGGCCGACCTGGAGTTGTCCGGCGCCACGGCGAGCGTCGGCGAGGCGTACCAGCGTGCCCTCCAGTTGAAGGTCAACCAGATCAACGCCTCTGGCGCCCTCGGTAACCGCAAGCTGAAGCTGGACGTCAAGGACAACCGCTCCGACTCCGTCCAGTCGCTGCGCAACGTCGGCGAGTTCGCGGACAACCCCGACCTCGCGGCCATCATCATGGGCTCGTGCGGGTCATGCGCGGTCGACGCGGCGCCCACCGTCAACGAGAAGAAGATCCCCACGATCGCCCTGGCTCCCGCCGGCGAGGTCGTCAACCCGCTCAACCAGCGCCGCTGGCTCTTCAAGCTCGCGCCGAACGCCGCCGACAGCGCGGTCGCCCTGACCGATGAGCTGGAAAGCGCCCGGGTAAAGACCGTGGGTCTGCTGCACACCGACGACAGCTACGGGCGCGAGGGCAAAGCCTCTCTGGAGAGCGCGCTGACGCGGGCCGGCATCCAGGTCACCGCGAGCAGAGCCGTCAAGATCACCGACACCGACGTGACGCAGCCGGTGCGGTCGCTCGTCGACCAGGACCCCGACGCGATCGTCGTGTGGACGTTCGCGGATCAGGCCGGCCTCGCCGCCACGACGGCGGGCCAGGCCGGTTTCAAGGGCAAGCTGTACTTCGACGCCGCAGCCGCCGGCAACCTGTTCCTCGGCGAGCAGGCCCGCGCCACCAACGGCGCGGTGATGGTCTTCACCCAGACGATGGTGATCGACGACGTGATCGCCACGACGCCCGCGAAGGCCGCGCGCAAGCAGTGGTTCCGCGACTACACCGCCCAGTACGGCAGTTACAACGGGTTCGCCTCATTCGCGGCGGACGCCGTGCAGATGGTCTCCGACGCCGTTGACGAGAGCTCCACAGTCGACCGGGAGAACATCCGCAACATCCTGGAGACGACGCAATTCGACGGTCTCTCCGGGCCGATCCGGATGACGCCCGACAACCACTCGGGGCTGATGCCACAGGCGCTGACGGTCCTGGTGGCGCGCGGCGGCCGCTGGCGGCTGGCGGGCTGGGGCACCACCGCTACCCGGGCGGGCGCGGCGCGCCGGCGGCCG
>NZ_JAIBNX010000014.1:39755-58101 GCF_026130045.1 Micromonospora sp. CPCC 205371 | reverse complement strand
GCGGCCGGGGGCGCGCGCGGAGCGCCCCCCCCCCCGCGGGGGCGCGGCCCCCCCGCGGCCCCCCGCCGCCCTTCGTTTACGCCGTGGTCTCCCGTACCCAGGGCAGCAGCAACCGCTCGACGGCCACGAGCACGTAGAACAGCACGATGCTCATGATGGCCACCAGCACGATCGCGGCGAACGCCAGCGCGGTGTCCGAGCTCGCGTTCTGGATGACGTACCCGAGGCCGGCCGAGGCGCCGAACAGCTCGCCCACCAGCGCGCCGATCACCGCCAGCGGCATCGCGACCTTCAGACCGACGAAGATCTGCGGCAGTGCGGAAGGCAGCCGCACCTTGACGAAGGCTTGCCAGCCGGAAGCGTCCAGCGCTCTGGTCAGTTCGGCCAGGTCGGCCGGGGTGCGGGTCAGCCCGGTGGCCACCGAGAGCACCACCGGGAAGAAGCAGAGCAGCACCACCATGACGACCTTCGGCCCCTGGCCGAAGCCCATCCAGATCAGCAGCAGCGGGGCAAAGGCCAGCTTCGGTATCGCGTTGAGCGCCACCAGCGACGGCATCAGCAGCTGCTCCACGGTGCGCGAGCTGGCGAGCAGCGCGCCGATGAGCAGCCCGAGCACGATCGTGATGCCGAAGCCCTGCACCACCTCCAGGAAGGTGACCCAGGTGTTGTCCAGCAGGTACCCCGGCAGGCGCTTGAACGCCGACAGCACCTCGGGCGGCGTCGGCGCCACGTACGGCTCGATGCCGAAGACCACGATCGTGAGCCACCACAGGCCGATGGTGAAGACGCCGCCTATGGCGCCCAGGACAACCGCGCTAGCGGAACGCCCTCTGACCATCTGTCGTCTCCTCCCCAGAAAGCAGGGCGCGTCCGGCGTCGAGCGACACCGGACGCACCGAACCCTAGTTTTGTCAGCTCTTAGGCAACAGGTCGAAGGAGACCGCGTCTTCGGGCTTGATCGCGGTCGGTATGAGACCGGCGCCCTGGATGATGGCGATGTTGCGAGCCACCCGCTGCTGGTCGAGCGTGCCAACTGCCACGCTGCCCGACTTCACGTAGGGCACCATCAGGGTGTTCTCGGCCGCCGCCACGACCTCGGGCTGGATCTTCTGGTACTTGGCGTACGCCTTGCCAGCCTCGGCCGGGTTGTTGATGGCGTCGTTGAGACCCTTCAGCAGCGCCTCGTTGAAGCGACGGATGCGGTCAGGGTTTTCGCTCGCGGCCTTCTTGGTGACACCGACGCCGACGCCGTACAGGTCGGTGAGGTAGTCGGTGTACGGCAGCACGACGGCCTTCTTGCCGTTTGCCGCCTTCTCGATACCGGGCTTGCCCACCGCGAACTGGGTGGCCGCCTGGACCGTGCCGGAGGCGAGGTTCTGCGGGTGCTGCTCCAGCGGGATGTTGATCCACTGGATCTTCGACTCGTCGATGCCGGCGAGCTTGGCGTACGCGGGGAACAGGGCGCGAGCCACACCACCGGGCAGGTACGCGATCTTCTTGCCCGCCAGGTCCTTGGGCGTGGTGATCCCACTGCCCTCCAGCGCCATGATGCACTGCAGGTTCCGCTGCTGGACGGCGTTGACGATCGTGAAGTCCTTGAACGTGCCCTTGCCGTACTCGATCAGCGCGGCGGTGATGTCGAGCACCGCGAAGTCGACCTTGCCGCTCTGCAGGAGTGCCAGGTTGGCGTTGGTGCCCTTACCCGCCTGCACCTCTACCTCGAAGCCGGCGTCCTTGAAGTAGCCCTTCTCGATGGCCTGGTAGACGTACGCCTCGCGGCCCAGGATGCTGGCGCCGGTCAGGTACGTGACCTTCTCGAGGGTGGTCGGCTTGTCGCCGCTGTTGTTGCCCGAGCCTGCGTCGTCGCCGCTGTCGTCACTGCAGCCCGCGCTCAGGACCAGGGCGGTGACTGCCACGACCGCACCGAGCACACGGGTCATTCTTCTCACGAGAACCGCTTTCCCTTCTGAGTCGAGTGTGCTGGTCAGCGCGCCTTGCGGCCGATGGTGGACAGCATCAGGATGCCGCGTAGGACCAGGCGCGGGTCGAGGGCCAACTGGCGCAACGTGTCTACGTCGTTAGCGTCCATACCGGACTCGATGAGCTTCTCGCGCAGCTCCGTCGAGCCCGCGTACGCCATCAGGCAGACGCCGGTGCCGCCGGCGAACGAGCCCTGCCATCCCTGAGTGTCGACGTTCTCGAAGCCCTGGTCGCGCATCGCGTTGTTGACCTTGCGGCACCACGTCTGGTCGTTTCCGTTCGCGACCAGGATCGCGGTGAGCGCCTTCTCGTAGGCGGCGAAGATCTCATCGGCGCGCGGGTCGGGTGACGCGAGCACCGACCGGCTCCAGCCCGCTTCCAACTCCTCGATGACCAGGGCGCCGCCGGGGGCCAGCACACCCTTCAGCCGGGCGAGGATCTCGTGCCGCTCCGGCAGGTGCTGCAACACCGCACGCGCGTGGATGACGTCGAACGGACCCTCGGGCAGCGGGTCGGTGAGCAGGTTGTGCTGGAGCGTGGTCAGCCCCGGGTGCTCCGGGATGAACTGGGGCTTGATGTCAGTGGCGATGACCGAGCCGGTCGGACCGACCTGGTCGGCCATCCAGACCGCGATCGTGCCGGCTCCCGCGCCGACTTCGAGGCAGCGGGCGCCCGGCGCCACGCCTGCCTGGAGAAGGCGCACGGTCGTGAACTCGTCGAGGGTCGCACCCAACGCGCTGAGCATTTCGGATCCGGTGGGCGCGTCATTGCTGAACGTGTACGGAGTGTCTGGGTCTCTGGTGACCGCCGTCATTGAGTACTCCTGAGGGGTTGTTTGGCGCTATGAGAGGGGTTCATGATCGCCGTGGAGCACCATAGCGGGCGGACCGGCTTGATCGGAACGGGGCCACCCTGACAGACAGTGACGCCACTTATTTCGCGTACCGTTACGTCCTGGACATCGAGGAAGAAGAGAATGACGTTCGCGCCAATGTCGAACCTGTCACCCTTCGGGCTAGCCTGGCATCCGGGGAGCAGCGCCCCATTGAGGGAGGCACGATGATTCGACTGACCGGCGTCTCGCAGACCTTCAACGGGCGCAGCGGCACCGTAGAAGCGTTGCGCAACATCAATCTCACCGTCAGTGAGGGCGAGTTCGTCGCGGTGATCGGTCGGTCGGGCTGCGGCAAGTCGACGCTGCTACGACTGATCGCCGGCCTGATCATGCCTTCGGGCGGCGAGGTCTCGGTCTCAGATACACCGGTGACAAAGCCGCGGCGCGACATCGCAATGATGTTTCAGCGGCCGGCGCTACTGCCCTGGCGTTCGGTGCTCGACAATGTCCTGCTCCCGGCCGAAATGTTTGGCTGGCGCCGCGGCGAGCACCGCGAACGCGCACTCCAACTGCTCGACATGGTCGGCTTGTCGGACTTCCACAAGCGACAGCCGCACGAGCTCTCCGGCGGCATGCAGCAAAGGGTGGCGCTCTGTCGCGCACTCATGCAGCAGCCCAAGGTCCTGCTGATGGACGAGCCGTTCTCCGCCCTCGACGCGCTCACGCGCGAGGAGCTGTCCGGTGAGCTGCAGCGGCTGCACATGGAGATGGGCGCGACGACCGTCTTCGTGACCCACTCGATCGAAGAGGCGGTGCTGCTCGCCGACCGCGTCATGGTGCTCAGCCCGCGTCCCGGCCGAGTTCGCCGGATCGTCGACGTCAAGATCCCGCGGCCGCGCACGCTCGGGCACAACGCCTACCTCGAAGAGGTCGCGCGCTGCAGCGCCGAGCTGCACGAGCTGCTGCTCGCTCCGGACGCTCCGCCGGCCGCGCCGCCCTCGACGGCTCCCGGACAGGCACGCCACACCACCGAGCGCGTGGGTTGAGCGCTAGTCGGCACCCGACATCATCGTGGCGAACAACGTTGCCGCCGCGGGCGATGTGAACAGCCGGTCCAGCCGGGCCCGGGCCAGCTCGCGCCGGAACGGGCCCGTGACCGTGTCGTCGCCCGCGTCGTGCATCATCTCCTGCATCCAGCGGGAGAACTCCTGGTAGTCCCAGGTACGCCGCAGGCACGTCGCGGAGTACGACCGGAGGGCCTCGTCATCGCCGTCCTTCAACGCCGCTGCCAGCGCCTTCGCCAGTACGTCGGCGTCGGCCAGGGCAAGGTTCATGCCCTTGCCACCCATCGGCGTGATGATGTGGGCGGCATCGCCAACGAGGTACAGCCGGCCATACGACATCGGGTCGACGACGAAGCTGCGCATCTCGACCAGGGCCTTCTCGGTGACAGGCCCGGCGGGCAGGTCCGGGTCGCCGAGCCGGACCCGCAACTGCTCCCAGACTCGGTCGTCCGGCCAGTCCGTAACGGCGTCGCTCGGCGGGCGCTGGAGGTAGTACCGGCTGGCGCGCGGGCCGCGCGCAAACTGTGCCGCGAACCCGTGGCGGCTCACTGCGAACAGCGGATACCGGGGTGCGGGCGCGTCCGCCAGTACGGTGAGCCAGCCGATGCCGTGGTCATAGGAGTACGTGGTGAGCGCCTGCTCAGGGATGCTTTGGCGGGTAACCCCGTGGTGCCCGTCGCAGCCGGCGATGTACTCGCACTCGATCCGGTGCTCCTCGCCGGCCGCGTCGCGGTACGTGACCACCGGGCGGTCGCCCTCGATGCGGTGCAGGGCCACGTCGTTCGCGTCGGTGCGCAGGTCACCGCCGCCGTCCACGTACGCGTCGAGCAGCCGCTGGACGACGAACTGCTGCGGCAGCAGCCGGCTGTGCTTGCCACCCGCGAGGCCCGGCACGTCGAAGTACCGCGGCACCCCGTCGACCCGGATCTCTATGACGGTGTCGGATGGCGCGCCGGCGAGGACCTGCTCGGCGAGGCCCCACTCCTCGAAGATGCTGGCCGAGCGGTGGTCAAGGATGCCCGCCCGCTGCCGACGCTCCACATAGGACCGGCTCTGCTTCTCCAGTACCACGCAATCTATGCCTGATCGCCACAAAAGGTTTGCCAGCGTCAAACCGGCCGGGCCGGCACCGACGATGACCACCGACGTATCCAGGTCCACACCGGACCCTAACCCGTATCTCTCGGTAACGGCATCGATGCGTGTTGGCGGAGTGGGCCCGCTCGACGTAACGTGCCGGGCATGGCACTTCGGACCTGGGGCAGAGTGCTGGTCACCGCGCTCGCCGTCGGGCTGCTGGCCAGCACGAGTCAACTCGGTGTCGCGTTCGGTCTCGGGATCGTGCGGCTCGACCGCACCTTCACCGCCGCCGAGGAAAACCAGTGGATGGCGCAGCTCGCCTGGCTCACCTGGTTCCCGATCGTGGCCGCCGTCGCGGGCGCCATCGCCGCTGACCGGCGCGCCGTCCGGCACGGATACCACGGTGGGACCGGTTCGCGGATGCTGTACTCGATCGCCGCGAGCATCGGTGCCGCGGTCGCCGTACCGCTCGCGATGCTGCCGGCCCGCGGAGCCGACGTGCCCACCGGCGACCCTGTCCTCATCATTGGCCTCTCCGCCGGCCTTGGCGCGATCGCCGGCCTGTTCGCGGCGATCGCGGTGCTCAGCCAGGACGCCCTCTTCTGGAACGTCGTCGTGGTGACGGCCGGCGCCTGGCTCCTCGGTCTGATCTCCATGGGGCAGTCGCTCGGTGATCCGCAGCCGGCGGTCCGACTCGGCGTCTACGACCCGACCACGCTGTCGACCGGCACGGCCCAGCGCCTCGGCGTCATCACCATGCCCCTGCTGGCGCTGGCCGCTGGCGCCATCACCGCCGGCCTCGGCCGCTGGCTGAGCCGGCCGTCACGGACACTCGCCGCCGCCGGAGTGGTGGGACCGGCGATGCTGTCGCTCGCGTACCTGGTCGCGGGGCCGGGCACCGACGCCGACAAGTACCAGGCCGCGCCCTATTGGGGCGCCCTGGTGGCCGTCGCCGCCGGCGCGCTCGGCTCCATGCTCGCCACCGCCATCCGGCGGCCCGCACCGGCCGACCTGTCGCCGACTCCCGATGCCGGCCCCGACCGCGCCACTCCCGACCGCGCCACCGACGCCACGCCTGACCGGTCCCCAGCCGACCACCCGCAGTCACCCGACCGCCCGACGCGCGACTTCGGCACGCTCGACCAAGACGGACGCGAGGGCGGTGCCGCGACGCCGGACTCGCCCACGCCGGATCTGCCCACCGACAAGCCCCCGTTACGAAAGCGCGGCCGGCGCGGCTCTCGCGCCGAGGCCTTCGCGCCGCCGGGAGCACCCCCCGCCAACCCGCCGTACACCGGTCAGGAGCCCGGCACCGCCACCGCCGCGACCGGCCGTTCGGGTCCGGACCGGAATCCTCCCGGGCCGCCGCTCGCGCCCGAGTGGGCGGCGGGCGTGGTCAACCCGTCCGCGGGCCGGCCTCAGAGTGGTCCGCCCCGCAGCCCCACCGCGCCCGAGGCAGCGGCCGCCTTTTCCGTGGGCCGGCAGGCAGCGGGAGGCAAGGGACCAGGGCCCGAGTTGACACCGGCCGCCCAGCCCGAGCCTGATCAGGCCACGGAGAAGCGCCCGCGTCGCGGCCTCTTCGGCCGCCGCAAGCCGGCACCGCCGCCGGTGGAGCTGCCCGCCCAGCGTAAGGACGAGCCGCGCCCGGAGACGCCCGCACCGGCCGGCGACGCCGGGCCCGCGCCCATCCCGCGCCGCGACGAGGAGTACGTCGACTGGGTCAGCGGCCTCGCCGACCCCGAGCAGCGCTAGCCTGCCGCCTCGCTAGCCCTGCGCCAGCGGGAGATATACGCGGGCGCCCGCCTCCACGAACTCGTCGGACTTGTTCTGCATGCCCCTTTGGGCGTAGTCCTTCAACTCCTGCGTGATCTTCATGGAGCAGAACTTCGGGCCGCACATCGAGCAGAAGTGCGCGGTCTTCGCGGGTTCCGCGGGAAGCGTCGCGTCGTGGTACGCCCGCGCGGTCTCCGGGTCGAGCGCCAGGTTGAATTGGTCCTCCCACCGGAACTCGAACCGCGCCTTCGACAGCGCGTCGTCCCACGCCTGCGCACCCGGGTGTCCCTTCGCCAGGTCGGCGGCGTGCGCGGCGATCTTGTAGGCGATCACGCCGGCCTTTACGTCGTCGCGGTCCGGCAGTCCCAGGTGCTCCTTCGGCGTGACGTAGCAGAGCATCGCCGTGCCGAACATGCCGATGATCGCGGCACCGATCGCGGACGTGATGTGGTCGTACGCGGGCGCGATGTCCGTGGTCAGCGGACCGAGCGTGTAGAACGGCGCCTCGTGGCACCACTCCTGCTGAAGGTCCACGTTTTCCTTGATCTTGTGCATCGGCACGTGGCCCGGACCCTCGATCATCACCTGGACGTCGTGCTCCCAGGCCACCTTCGTCAGCTCGCCGAGGGTGCGGAGCTCGGCCAGCTGCGCCTCGTCGTTGGCGTCGGCGATCGAGCCCGGCCGCAGCCCGTCACCCAGCGAAAACGTCACGTCGTAGCGAGCCAGGATCGAGCACAGCTCGGCGAAGTTCGTGTAGAGGAAGTTCTCCTCGTGGTGTGCCAGGCACCACGCCGCCATGATCGACCCGCCGCGCGACACGATCCCGGTGACCCGGTCGACGGCGAGCGGCACGTAACGCAGCAGCACCCCCGCATGCACGGTCATGTAGTCGACGCCCTGCTCGCACTGCTCGATGATGGTGTCCCGGTAGACGTCCCAGGAGAGCTTGACCGGGTCGCCGCCCACCTTCTCCAGCGCCTGGTAGATCGGCACCGTGCCGATGGGCACGGCCGAGTTCCGGATGATCGCCTCGCGCGTCTCGTGGATGCGCTTGCCGGTGGACAGATCCATCACGGTGTCGGCGCCCCACTTGGTGGCCCAGGTCAGCTTCTCGACCTCCTCCGCGATCGACGAACTGACCGCGGACGTGCCGATGTTGGCGTTGACCTTCACCAGGAAGCTCTTGCCGATGATCATCGGCTCGCTCTCGGGGTGGTTGACGTTGACCGGCAGTACGGCGCGGCCGGCGGCGATCTCATCGCGCACGAGGGACGGCGCGACGCCCTCCCGGATCGCCACGAACTCCATCTCCGGCGTGATCACACCGGCCCGTGCATAGGCCAACTGGGTCGGGCGGGTACCCGCCAATGGCGTACCCGCGCCTCGCACCGGCGCCACGTCAGCGCGCGAAGCGATCCACGGTCCGCGAAGCGCCGGCAACCCCACCGACGGGTCGGAACCCGGTCCCGAGGTGTCGTACAGCCGGACCGGCGGGTTGTCGCCCGTCAGGTCAACCTCGGCGAACGGCACCTGGATGTCCGGCCGGCTGCCGGATACGTACACCTTGCGACGACTTGCCATCATGCCTCCAAGCCACAGCGATCATTTTTCAAAACCAAAGTGGTCGAGCGGACCCGTGCCGCCGCCCAACTTCCAGTCCCGGGCGTCGGCGAGCGCGCGGGCGACGTACTGCTTCGCGAACGTCACGGCCTGCGGCACCGCGTCGCCGAGCGCGAGTCGCGCCGCGATCGCGGCGGAGAACGTGCAGCCCGTGCCGTGGGTGTTGTGGGTCGCGATGCGCGGGTACCGCAGGAAGCGCACGCCCGCGTCCGTCCACATCGCGTCGACCGCCTCGTCGCCGCTGGCGAGGTCACCGCCGGTCACCACGACGAACTTCGGCCCGCCGGCCGCGAGTTGCCCGGCCGCACCGGCCATGTCGGCGGGCGTGGCGACCGGCCAGCCGACCAGTGCGGACGCCTCTTCGCAGTTGGGCGTCGCCACCAGCGCGTACGGCAGCAGCCGCTCGATGGCGCTCACCACGCCCAGCCGGCGGCCGCTCGACGACTCCAGCACCGGGTCGACGACAAGGTTCGGCAGGAGCCCGGCGCGCGCCTTCGCCGTCACCGCGGCGGCCACCTCCCCGCTCGCCAGCATCCCGGTCTTGGTCGCCAGCGGCGGCATGTCGTCGAGAACCGCGGTGAGCTGGGCACCCACCACGTTTCCGGGGAGCGGATACACGTCGTGCACCCCGCGGGTGTTCTGCGCGGTCACCGCCGTGACCACGGACGTGCCGTAAACCCGCAGCGCGGCGAAGACCTTCAGGTCGGCCTGGATGCCGGCCCCGGCGCCCGAGTCGGAACCGGCGACCGTGAGGGCGATCGGTGGTGTCATGACCTCACTCCACCCTGGTCGGCGAAAGGTCCGACGGACTCCGTCGCACTCACCAGGTCCCGGACCACGTCTGCGGGGTCGTCGGCGCGCATGACCGCGCCCATGACCGCCACGCCCACCGCACCCGCGGCGATGCAGTCCCGCGCGGTCTCCGGCGTCACCCCACCGAGCGCGAGCACCGGCACCGGGCTGCGCGCGATCAGGTGGGCCAGGCCATCGACGCCGAGCGCTGGACCGTACCCGGGCTTCGACGCGGTCGGGAAGACCGGCGACACCATCGCGTAGTGCTCGGTGGTGAGCCGCTCCAACTCCGGCACGTCATGGCAGGAGCGGCCGACCAGAGCCAGGTCGGGCGGCGGATACGGACCGCCGGCGGTCAGGTGCACGGCATCGCCGCCGAGCGGGTCCGGACCCGCGACGACCAGCCGGCCACCAACCGGCGCGAGCACCGACCGCAGGGACGCCGCCAGCGCGGCACGCTCGTCGCGCGGCAGATCTTTTTCCCTGAGTACGACGCACCGCGCACCGCCGTCCACAGCTCTCTGGATTACCTTTCGAAGCGGCCAACGCGCCTGCCGCCGATCGGTGAGCAGGACGACCTCTCTCACAGGTCTGGCCGCCCCTCGTCGGGCGTGGACGCCAGGGCGTGGAACCGCTTCGGTATCCGCCCGGCGCCCGCCGCCAGCCAGCCCGCCTCGACCGCGTGCCGCATCGCGGCCGCCATCCGCGCCGGGTCGGCCGCGCGGGTGACCGCGGTCGCCAGCAGTACGCCGTCGCAGCCCAGTTCCATCGCGAGTGCGGCGTCGGACGCCGTGCCGATCCCGGCGTCCAGGATCACCGGTACCTCGACGTTCTGCCTGATCAGCGCGATGTGGTGCGGGTTGGTGACGCCGAGCCCGGACCCGATCGGCGCACCCGCCGGCATGACCGCGGCGCAGCCGACATCGGCCAGCCGGCGCGCCAGGATCGGGTCGTCCGTGGTGTACGGCAGCACCGTGAACCCGTCCGCAACCAGTTCCTCGGCCGCGCGTACCAGCTCGACACCGTCCGGCAGGAGCGTCCGCTCGTCGCCGATCACCTCGAGCTTGACCCACGGCGTCTCGAACGCCTCCCGCGCCAGATGAGCCACCTTGACCGCCTCGGTGGCCGTGTAGCAGCCGGCCGTGTTCGGCAGCAGCCGCACCCCGCAACGGTCGAGCAGGTCGAGCAGACCGCCGCCCATCGTGGCCGCCGCCTCGACCCGGCGCAGAGCCACCGTCACGAGTTCGGTCCCGCTCGCTTTGACCGCCTCTTCCAGCGCGGCGAGCGACGACGCCCCACCGGTGCCGAGGATCAGGCGCGACCCGAACGACTCGCCTGCGATCGTCAACGACATGGTCACCCTCCTTGCGCCGCGGTCAGCACCTCTATCTGGTCGCCGTCGCCCGCCCCCGGGCCGGGCCAGCCCGTCCGGGTTCCCCCCCGGCCGTTGACTGCGCCGGCCACGCCTCTCAATCGGTCGGTGGCGGCGGCGACCGCCTCGGCCACGGTCGCCCCGTCGGGCAGGACGTGTGCGGTCCCGTTGAGCAGAACCTTCATGCGAACCTCGCTGGGGTGAACGGGGCCAACATCGGGTCGGGCACACCCTTTTCGACCAGGTCGGCGATCAGATCGGCGGTGATCGGCGTCAGCACGATCCCGTGGCGGTGGTGGCCGGTCGCCACCACGACGCCCGCCCGGCCGTCGAGCGGCCCGAGGATCGGGGCGTTGTCGGGGGTACCCGGCCGGTGGCCGGCGAGCGCCTCCACCAGGTGGTACTCCGCGATGTCGGGCACCAGGTCAGCCGCCGCGCGCAGCAGGTCGAGCACCGCGCCGGCGGTTACCACCGAGTCGGTGAGCTCCTCGACGGTCGCGCCGACCACGACCTCCCCGCCGGCACGCGGCACGAGATAGACGTGCCGGCTGTCCGCGTACCCTCTGATCACGTGCCGGAAGCCCGGCGGCCCCGGATCGGGCGCGCGAAGCCGAAGCACCTGTCCCTTGACCGGCCGGACCGGCAGGCCGGTGAGGGCGGCAGACCCACACCCCGCGGCGACGACCGTTACCCCCGCGGGCTCGCGCTCGTCGGTGATGGTCACGCCGGCCGCGACAGCGGCGCGGCGGAGCGCGGGGACAAGCTTGCGGGGGTCTACCTGGTGGTCGCCTGGAGCGAAGGCGCCGCCGCGGATTCGCGGCGACAGGCGCGGCTCGCGGTCGCGCAGCTCCGACGGCCGCATCGCGGTGATCGGCAACTTCAGGCTCGCCTGGTACGCGCGCAGGCGGTCCGCCTCGGCCAGATCGTCGCTGGTCAGCGCGACGACCAGGGTGCCGTCGTCGCGGTATCCGACATCGCCCAGCTCGGCGGCGAACGCGGGCCACCGTTTCGCCGACTCGACGAGCAGCCCGGTGAGCACCTCCTCACCGAAGTACGCCTCGGCGACCGGCGACAGCATTCCCGCGGCGGCATGCGCCGCCCCCGCGCGGCCATCGTCGACGACCCGCACCCTCATGCCTCGCTGTGCACACCGCCACGCGATGGCGAGGCCGATAGGACCGGCTCCCACCACCTCCACATCGGTCATGCGACGCCTCCCGCAGTCGGCCCGGAGTCGAGGGAGCGCAGCGACCGAGCGCAGGGTCGGCTACAGGGAGGCTTCGGGGCGCATGACCCGCGCGAGCGGAGGCGAGCGCCAGCTAGCTCAGTCATGAGAGGGCTTTCAGCAGCTCGATCGTGGCGGCGCCGGGATCGGGCGCGCGGCCGATCGCCCCGATCACCGCGACCCCGTACGCCCCGCTTTCGAGCAGCTCGGGCACCCTGCCGGCCGTGACACCGGCGATCGCGATGACGGGTACGCCGACAGCGGCGGCCACGGCGGCGACCCCTGCCGGGCCGATCGGCGGCGGCAGCCCGTCCTTTGTGGACGTGGCGTACGCCGGCCCCACGCCCAGATACGTGGCCCCCGCGGCGACCGCGCGTCTCGCCGCGCCGGGATCGCGAGCCGTCGCGCCGAGCACCGCGCCCGGCCCGAGCACCCGGCGGGCGGCGTCGACGGGCAGGTCGAGCGCACCGACGTGCCCACCGCCGGCCCCGACCGCGAGCGCGACGTGCAACCGGTCATTGACCAGGCACAACGCCCCAGCAGCGGCACACAGCTCGACGACCTTGGCGGCCAGCTCGTACGCGTCGCGGTCGTCGACGTCGTCTTCGACCCGCACCTGTACGGCCAGCTCAGGCCCGGCGGCATCGACGGCCGCCCGCGCGACGGCGAACGAATCGGTGATGAGATGGAGCCGAGGAAACGGCATGCAGAACTCCTCCCTGCGCCGGCATTACCCGGATCAGGTTCGACGGTCGGGGGCTGCATGCCCCCCTCTCAGCCCGGTGCACCGGGCTCCCGTGGGTCACTCCTGCCCTCACAGTAAGGGCCACATCACGCTTCCGTAAAGGGGTTCTCAGGGGACGGGGACTGTGGTCTTCACCGTGGCCTGGTCGATGTCGGAGACGCGGATCGTCAGGGTCAGCTCCCACTTGCCGGCGAACGGGAACGTCACCGCACCGATCCCCTGGTTGCCGCGGATCGTCGCGATCGGGTTGTCGAACGGTTCGACGCCCTTCTCCGGCAGGGCAGCCGTGACCTTCCACTCCGCGACGTCGACCGGCTGGCCCTCGGGCGTGTAGACGAAGGCGTGCAGCGTGTTGTTCTCGCCGATCTGCACGGGGAAGATCTCGAACTGCACCGAGAAGACCGAGCTGCTCAGCGTCGTGGAGAAGCCGCGCGCCTCCGCCACCGCCGCGGCTTCGACGTTCGCCGACCGGCCGGGCGTGGTCTGTACCAGAAGCGAACTGGCCACCAGCACGATCGCGGTCATGCCGAGCTCGATCCCGACCAGCCTCCGCAGCCGTGCCGGTGAGCCGCGCCGCAGCACCAGCCGGCGTGAGAAGTACGCGACACCGAGGATCGCCCCGAGCAGGCCGACCTTGACCAGTACGAGCCGGCCATAGTCGGTGTCGGTGAGCGCGCCGAGGCCACCCAGCTCGATCAGGGCCTGTACGGCGCCGCCACCGACGAGCCAGAGGATGGCGGCCGCCGCCCACCGCGACCACACGGGCAGGATGACGTGCAGTTCGCGAGGATCGGCGCGGCGCAGCAGGAAGCCGATCAGCACCACCAGGCCGCCGAGCCAGACGGACATCGCGGCCAGGTGCAGCACGTCGGCGAGCGCGGAGACGGGCGGGATCGGCGAGGCGGCCGGGTGTCCGGCGAGTGCCCAGGTCAGGAGGGCGCCGACGCCGAGCGCCGCGAGCAGGAGACCACGGCCTCGCCCGGGACGGGGACGGACCAGCACCCACACCGCCGCGATCACCGCCAGGCGGACGAGCAGAGCGATGCCGACCGTACTCGTCAGCACCTGGCGAAGCTCGACGCCCGACACCTCGAACGGACCAGCGCCGGACAGGTACGGCACCTGGAGCCACAGCGACGCCAGCGTGGTCACCGCCAGCGTCGCCAGACCGACGCGGATCAGCCGGAGCGGCCCGCGCGTGGACAGCCGGCGCGGCCACAGCACGGCCAGCATGAGGATCGGGCCGACCACCAGCGTCAGGCCGACGTAACCGAGGTACTTCGCGGCGGCGAGCAGCGCCGTCACGGACGTGTCGTCGCCAGCGACCTCGGGCGCCGTCTGCGAGGGCGCGCCTACGGAGAACATGAACCCACCGGCCAGCGGGTGCCCGTCCGCCGAGATCACCCGATAGCTGACGAGGTAGGTGCCGAGGGGCCGGTCCGCCCTGCGGATGGCGATCGTGAGACTGCCGTTGGACGCGACCGGGTCGCCCTCGTTGATCCGCTTCCCGTTGGGAGCGATCACCTGGGTCTTTCCGGGGATGATGCCGACCGGTTCGTTGAAGGTCAGCCGCACCTCGGTGGGCGAGGAGCCGACTACCGCGCCCCGGGTCGGGGTGGTCGCGACCAGCGCGGCGTGTGCGCTGGCCGGGGTCGCGGGCGTGGCGAGGGCGAGAAACACCCCCACGAGCAGGGCCCGCACCCAGCGACGCATACCTGTAGTTCGGATGCGCGTCTGGAAAGGTTCAATCCCAGACCGGCTCGACGCTCTCCTTGACCTCGCCGTCGTTCTGAAACACCACGTACCGGTCGAAGGAGCGGCAGAACCACCGGTCGTGCGTGACCGCGATGACCGTACCCTCGAACGCCTTCAGCCCCTCCTCCAGCGCCTCGGCGGACGCCAGGTCGAGGTTGTCGGTCGGCTCGTCGAGCAGCAGCAGGGTCGCGCCGGAGAGCTCCAGCAGCAGTACCAGGAAGCGCGCCTGCTGGCCGCCCGACAGCGTGCCGAACCTCTGATCGCCCTGCCCCGCCAGGTCGTACCGGTTGAGCGCCTTCATCGCGCCGTGCCGGTCCATGCCATCGCGGTGATCATCGCCGCGCCAGAGCACCTCGACGAGCGTCTTGTCGATCAGCTCAGGATGGTCGTGCGTTTGCGAGAAGTGGCCGGGACGGACGCGGGCGCCGAGCCGGACTTCCCCCTCGTGAGCCACAGAGGACGGCTCGCCGAGCAGCCGTAGGAAGTGTGACTTGCCGGTGCCGTTCGCGCCGAGCACCGCCACCCGATCGCCGTACCAGATCTCCAGGTCGAAGGGGTAGGTGAGGCCGTCGATCTCGAGCTGCTCGCACATCACGGCCCGCTTGCCCGTGCGCCCACCGCGCAGCTTCATGCGGATGTCCTGCTCGCGAGGCGGCAGCGGCGGCGGCCCGGCCTCCTCGAACTTGCGGAGCCTGGTCTGCGCGGCCTGGTATCGCGACGCCATGCCGTCGTTGTAGGCGGCCTTCTGCTTGTACATCAGCATCAGCTCGCGCAGCTTCTGATGCTCCTCGTCCCAGCGACGGCGCGACTCCTCCAGCCGCTCGTGCCGGGCGACCCGAGCCTCGTGCCACGACGCGAACCCGCCCGGGTGCACCCACGCGCTGCCGCCTTCGACGGTGACGACCCGGTCGGCGGTCTGGGCGAGCAGCTCGCGGTCGTGCGAGACGTACAGCACGGACTTGGCCGACTCGCGCAGCCGCTCCTCCAGCCAGCGCTTGCCGGGCACGTCGAGGAAGTTGTCGGGCTCGTCGAGCAGCAGCACCTCGTCGGGGCCGCGGAGCAGCAGTTCGAGCGCGAACCGCTTCTGCTGGCCGCCGGACAGCGTGCGTACCGGCCGGTCGCGGGTGGCGTCCCACGACTTCCCAAGCACGAGGGTGGACACGGTGTCGAAGAGGACCTCCGCGTCGTACCCGCCGCCTTCGCCCCAGGCGGCGAGCGCGTTGGCGTACCCGATCTGGGCGCGCTCGGACTCGGGGCTCTTGTGCAGCGCGGCCTCGGCGGCGGTGAGCCGCTCGCCCACCTCGCGCAGCCGCGGCGGCGCCAGCGACATTGCCAGCCCTTGGAGCGTGGTCTCGTCTCCGATCATGCCGATGAACTGGCGCATCACGCCTAATCCGCCGGCCCGCGCGACACCGCCGACGGACACCGGCAGGTCGCCGGAGACCATGCGCAGCAGCGTCGTCTTGCCGGCACCGTTCGGCCCGATCAGAGCTACCTTGGCGCCCTCGCCGACCCGAAACGACACGTCGGCGAAGAGCACCCGGCCGTCCGGCAGCGCGTGCGCGACACCCGCGACGTCCACGTATCCCACCCCGGCATCCTGCCCGACGCGGCGCGCGCGGTCATCCGACTTTCAGGACCCGGTAGCCCTTCTGGCTGGCGTGGCGGGCGACGGGCCAGCCGCGTTCGGTGAGCCACTTCTGGAGCGAGTCGCCACCGAGGTGGCGAGCCACCACCAGCCAGCCGACACCACCGGGCGCGAGCCGAGGCAGCCATCGGTCGAGCATCGCGTGCAGTTCGGCCTTGCCGATACGGATCGGCGGGTTGCTCCAGAGCTGCGTGAACCGCAGGCCGTCCGGCACCTCGTCGGGCGCCGCGACGTGGACGCGGCCGGCGGCGCCGACGCGGGCGGCGTTCTCCGCGGCCAGCTCGCGCGCCCGGGCGTTGACGTCGACCGCGTACACCGTGGCGCGCGGCGCGACGGTAGCGAGGACGGAGGCGATCGGGCCGTAGCCACATCCCAGGTCGAGGAGCGGACCGGCGGCGTCGGGCCCTGGCAGGTCGGCCTTGCGCAGCAGTACCGCGGTGCCCGGGTCGAGCCGGTCGGCGGAGAACACTCCCCCGGTGCTCACCAGCGAGAACTCGCGCCCGGCGATGGTGAACGCGATATCGCGGCGCTGCGCGCTGGCTTCCGGCTCGGCGCTGAAGTAGTGGCTCACGTTTCGCATTCTCACATGTGAGCTGCCTTCAACATTTGTCCGCCTTTTAGGGGTGTGTTGTGAAAGTAGATATCTAGGGTATTTAGTCCCGTTACCCTGAGATCCATGGTGTTCGGGCCCAGCGCTGGACCCGGCGGGTGGTCACCCCCGCCGCGGCATGCCCGCACCCTCTCCCGAACCCGCGTGCGGGCCCGGCACGGCAGCGCCGTCCCCGTACGTGGCCGGCGCCCGCGACAGTGCTCGCCGCCCACGCCACCACCGGACTGGAAGCCGCGCCGGCGCGCCCAGCGGCCGCCCCGGCAGGTGTGGCAAGCGATCATCACGTCCCTCGGCGTGGTCGCCCTGCTGTCGGTGTGCGGCCTGAGCTCGTTCTTCATCGTGGCCGACGAGCGGCAGGGCCGCGACGCGATCGCCTCCGGTGCGGTGCCGCCGACGGCGGTGCCGCGTGACATCGGATCGCGCGAGGCCGACCCGGAGCCGCTCTCCGCCGCCGAGGTCTTCCCCGGCGAGGAACTCGCCATCGACCCCGCTCAGCCGGCGTACCGCGTGCTGCGCACCGCCGCCAGCAAGGACTGCCGCGGCGCCGCGGCGGGACGCGTGGCTCGGTTGCTGAGCGAACTGGGCTGCACGCAGGTGGTCCGCGGCACGCTGCGCTCATCGGACGGCCGGTACCTGGTCACGGCGGGCGTGTTCAACCTCTCCGACGTCGAAGGCGCGGAGTGGGCGCGGGAGAAGATCAAACCGATGGTCGAAGCCGGGCAGGGACGCTTCGACGGCCTGCTCGCCGGGCGAGGCACCGAGGCCATCGCGCTCTCGTCGGCGCAGGTCGGCTGGCATGTGCGCGGGCACTATCTGGTGTACTGCGTGATCGCCCGCGCCGACCGCAAGCCGATCGCGGACGGTGACCAGCGCGTCGGGCAGATCCTCACCGACCTGCTCGAAACCCACCTGCGCGGCGGCGTCCTCGAAAGGCGCGCCACGGCGCCAATCTCAGGCCCGTAGCCGCCTCGTCAGGTCGGCGCGCTCGGCGTACTCGGCGGAGGTCTCCGGATATCCGACCTCGACCAGGGTCAGGCCGTGTGCGGGTACGACCATGACCTCGTTGGCGCGCTCCCTGCGGTCGAGCAGCCCCGCGGGCCAGTCCACCGGCCGGCGCCCATCGCCAACCGCCAGCAGCCCGCCCATCAGGCTGCGCACCATCGCCTGGCAGAACGCGTCGGCCTGCACGGTCGCGACCAGTACGCCGTCCGGCTCTTGCCGCCAGTCGAGCCGGCTGATCGCCCGGATCGTGGTGGCGTGCTCCTTGCGCTTGCAGTACGCGGCGAAGTCGTGCTCACCCTGCAGGCCGGCGGCCGCCCTGTTGAGCGCGTCCAGGTCAAGCGGGCGTGGCCAGGCGAGGGTGTCGTGCCGGCGCAGCGGATCGGCGCCGTACGGGGCGTCCGTGACCCGGTACTCGTACCGGCGAAACGTCGCCGAGAACCGGGCGTCGAACTCCGGCGGCACCTCGGTAGCCGCTCGCACACGGACATCCGGGGGCAGCAGTGCGGCCAGCCGGCGTACCAGGCCCAACTCCAGCGCGTGCGGTGGCAGGTCGACGTGGCACACCTGGCCGGTGGCGTGGACGCCCGCGTCGGTACGCCCTGCGACGGTCAGTCCGACCACCTGCTCCGGGCCGACGAGCACACCGAGCGCCTCGGCGAGAACGCCGGCGACGGTGCGGCGTCCGGGCTGCGCCGCCCAGCCGGAGAAGTCCGTGCCGTCGTACGCGACATCCAGCCGTACTCGCGTCACTTCTCTCCTCAAAGATCAAGGCGTAGTGTGTTACTCGCCCTCGGCCTTGGTGCCGGGGCCGTCGGCGGTCTTGTCCCCGGGTCCCCACCCCCGCG
>NZ_JAIBNX010000014.1:12618-39745 GCF_026130045.1 Micromonospora sp. CPCC 205371 | reverse complement strand
ACGCGACATCCAGCCGTACTCCCGTCACTTCTCTCCTCAAAGATCAAGGCGTCCTTCAAGTCGCTAGTGCAACTTGAAGTCCGCCCTGATCCCGGCGTGGTGTGTTCCTCCCCCTCGTCCTTGGTGCCGGGGCCGTGGGGGCCCTTGCCAGCGGACGCCCACCCCGGCGGCTCGGCGTCCTGGTCGTCGGCGTCGGCGTCGACCGACGTCGGCTTGGGCTCGTCCTCGTCGGGTGCGAGCGCCTCGACCTTGTCCTGCTGCGCGGCCTTCTTGGCAGCCTTCTTGGCGGTCTTGGCCGGCGGCGCGGCGACGACCAGCTCCTCGACCAGCTCGATGATCGCCATCGGCGCGGCGTCACCCTTGCGCGGACCGGTCTTCACGATCCGGGTGTAGCCGCCAGGGCGGTTGGCGTACCGCGGCGCGATCTGGTCGAACAACTCGTAGACCACGTCCTTGTCCCTGACAACGGTCAGGACCCGGCGCCGGGCGTGCAGGTCACCGCGCTTGGCCTTGGTGATGAGCTGCTCGGCGAGCGGGCGGAGCCGCTTGGCCTTGGTCTCGGTGGTAGTGATCTTGCCGTGCCGGAACAGCGCGGTGGCCAGGTTGGCCAGCATCAGCCGCTCGTGCGCGGGGCTGCCGCCGAGGCGGGGGCCCTTGGTGGGCGTGGGCATCGTTGGTGCTCCTCGTTATTTCAGGGACCCGCTAGAGCTGCTCGGTCTCGCGGTAGTCGTCGGAGTCGTAGTCCACCTCGCCGAAGGAGTCCACGACGTGCGCCGGGTCGAAGCTGGGCGCCGAGTCCTTCAGGCCCAGACCCATCCCGGCGAGCTTCATCTTGACCTCGTCGATCGACTTCTGACCGAAATTCCTTATATCGAGGAGGTCGGCCTCGGTGCGCCCGATGAGCTCACCGACAGTGTTGATGCCCTCGCGCTTGAGGCAGTTGTACGACCGGACGGTCAGGTCCAGCTCCTCGATCGGCAGCGCCAGGTCGGCAGCGAGCTGCGCGTCCTGCGGCGACGGGCCGATGTCGATGCCCTCGGCGGTCTCGTCCAGCTCGCGGGCCAGGCCGAAAAGCTCGACCAGGGTGGAGCCGGCCGAGGCCAGCGCGGTGCGCGGACCGATCGACGCCTTGGTCTCGACGTCGATGATCAGCCGGTCGAAGTCGGTGCGCTGCTCGACACGGGTCGCCTCGACGCGGTACGTCACCTTCAGCACCGGCGAGTAGATCGAGTCGACCGGGATGCGGCCGATCTCCGCGCCGGCCTGCTTGTTCTGCGCGGCGGTGACGTAGCCGCGGCCCCGCTCGACGGTCAGCTCCATGTCGAGCCGGCCCTTGCCGTTGAGGGTCGCGAGCTTGAGATCGGCGTTGTGCACGGACACGCCGGCCGGGGGCTGGATGTCACCGGCGGTGACGTCGCCCGGGCCCTGCTTGCGCAGGTACATGCTGACCGGCTCGTCGTGCTCGGAGCTGACGCACAGCTCCTTGACGTTCATGACGAGCTCGACGACGTCTTCCTTGACCCCGGGGATCGTGGTGAACTCGTGCAGCACACCATCGATCTTGATGCTGGTGACCGCAGCACCGGGGATCGAGCTGAGCAGGGTACGCCGGAGGGAGTTGCCAAGCGTGTAGCCGAAACCCGGCTCGAGCGGCTCGATGGTGAACCGCGAACGGGTCTCGCTGATCGACTCCTCGGAGAGGGTCGCCGTGTGGGTGGTGACCACTGTTTTTCTCTTTTCTCCGGGGGCCGCCCGCTTTTTGACGGCCGCGACCCTGATGGCCGGCGCGCCCCTTCGGGGGCGCGCCGGGCCAACGAGCCCTACTTGGAGTAAAGCTCGACGATCAACTGCTCCTGGACCTGCGTGTCGATGACCTGCCGGGCCGGGAGGGTGTGCACCAGGATCTTCATCTGGCTGGGGATCGCCTCCAGCCACGCCGGCACCGTCTTCGAGCCGGCCTCGGCCTGCGCCACGATGAACGGGGTCAGCTCCTTCGACTTCGGGCGCACGTCGACGATGTCGTGCTCGGTGACCCGGAAGGACGGGATGTCGACCTTCTTGCCGTTGACCAGGAAGTGGCCGTGCTTGACGAGCTGGCGGGCCATGTCACGAGACTTGGCGAAGCCGGCACGGTAGACCACGTTGTCGAGCCGCGACTCGAGGATCTGCAGCAGCACCTCACCGGTCTTGCCCGGCTTGGCAACGGCCTCCTCGTAGTACCCGCGGAACTGCTTCTCGAGCACGCCGTAGACGCGGCGGGCCTTCTGCTTCTCGCGGAGCTGGAGCAGGTACTCCGACTCCTTCGTGCGGCCGCGGCCGTGCTGCCCGGGCGGGAACGGCCGGGACTCGAACGGACACTTCGGACCATCGCACTTGCTGCCCTTGAGGAACAGCTTCATCTTCTCCCGCCGGCAACGGCGGCAGTCAGCACCTGTGTAGCGAGCCATCTCTCGTTCTCCCTCAGACCCGGCGCCGCTTCGGCGGACGACACCCGTTGTGCGGCTGCGGCGTGACGTCGGCGATCTGGCCGACCTCGAGGCCCACGGCCTGCAGCGAACGGATGGCGGTCTCCCGGCCGGAGCCAGGACCCTTGACGAACACGTCGACCTTGCGCATGCCGTGCTCCATGGCGCGGCGAGCGGCCGCCTCGGCGGCGAGCTGCGCGGCGAACGGCGTCGACTTGCGGGAGCCCTTGAAGCCCACCTGACCGGCGGACGCCCAAGAGATCACCGCACCGGTCGGGTCCGTGATCGAGACGATGGTGTTGTTGAACGTGCTCTTGATGTGCGCCTGACCGTGCGCGACATTCTTGCGTTCCTTGCGCCGGACCTTCTTGACGGCCCCGGCACGAGCCTTCGGTGGCATAAGTTAACTGCGCTCCTATTACTTCTTGCCGGGCTTCTTCTTGCCGGCGACGGTCCGCTTCGGGCCCTTGCGAGTGCGGGCGTTGGTGCGCGTGCGCTGCCCGCGCACAGGCAGGCCCCGGCGGTGCCGGATGCCCTCGTAGCAGCCGATCTCGACCTTGCGGCGGATGTCCGCGGCGACCTCGCGGCGCAGGTCGCCTTCGACCTTGTAGTTGGCGTCGATGTAGTCACGGAGCTGAACGATCTCGTCGTCCGTGAGGTCCTTGGCGCGCTTGTCGGGGCTGATGCCGGTGGCCGCCAGCGTTTCGCTGGCGCGGGTGCGACCGACCCCGAAGATGTAGGTGAGCGCGATCTCCATCCGCTTTTCGCGGGGGAGGTCGACGCCGACTAGACGTGCCATGTGCGGGCGTACTCCTCATGTATCTCACGGAGGTCTGGACCCGCCCCACCCCTCACCTGCCCTGGTGAGGCCCCGGCCTCCGACCGGGGGTAGACCGCTGAAGCGGCTGGGCGAGCATTTTCAGTTGGGTGCGTCAGCCCTGGCGCTGCTTGTGGCGCGGGTCAACGCAGATGACCATGACCCGGCCGTGCCGGCGGATAACCCGGCACTTGTTGCAGATCTTCTTGACGCTCGGCTTGACCTTCACGGTTTGCCTTACTTCATCCACGCCCGTGACCGCGACGCGTCGCGGCGACGGACTGAAGTGGTTGAACCCGACTACTTGTAGCGGTAGACGATCCGCCCACGAGTCAGGTCGTACGGCGAGAGCTCGACGACGACCCTGTCCTCGGGCAGGATGCGGATGTAGTGCTGCCGCATCTTGCCGCTGATGTGAGCCAGTACCTTGTGGCCGTTGGCGAGCTCCACCCGGAACATGGCGTTCGGGAGTGGCTCGATAACTCGGCCCTCGATCTCGATGGCCCCGTCTTTTTTGGGCATGTCCTCCGCTGTCCTGACGTCGGGTTCTTCGGACAGGCTCGCAACGTCTTTTTCACGGGTTGAGGGACCCGCGCCAGCCGCGGCTCCGGATACCCACAAGAGCGCAGGTGGGCATGCCGGAGTGGACGCTGCGCGCCGATCAGTCAGTGTACGCCCGTTAACGTATTGACAGCAAACTGAGCCGTCAGTCGGCGCCCTCAGTCGCCTCACGTTCGCGTTCGCCCTGCTTACGGGCCCTCTTCTCGATCTTCGCGGCCTTCTTGCGGGCCTGCTTGGCGGCCCACTTCTGAGGCTCACCCGTGACCAGGCCGCCCACGGTGGTGACGAGAAGCACGGCACCCCACGGGCCGGCCACCCAGCCGGGCCAGAAGTACATGACCTCGCCGGCCATCACGCCGATGACCGCCCAGATCGCGACGCACACCGCAACGACGCCGAAATACCCGTCCCAGGTCTCGGTGAGCCACCGCCGGGTGGCGTCCGGGAACACGTCGGGCGGCTGGGCGGGCTGGACGGGCACCACCTGGGCGCGCTCCGTCGGCACCGTGCCTGGCAAGTCAGCGAGCAGGCGCTGCAAGTCGCCGTACGTCTTCGCCGCGTACGCCTGCTGGAGTCGCTCATCGTACTCATGCAGATCGAGCCGACCCTCGTCGAGTGAGGCGCGCAGCTTGTCAGCCACCGCCTGCCGGTCAGCGTCTCCCGCGCGCATCCCGTCCGGCACTCCCATACATACGAGAATGCCTCACTCGTCAACTGACGGCAGCCAGGGAGCTCACCAGATTGCCGAGACGGTTGCGGCCACCGTCTTCGGCGGTCAGCACCCACACGCCGTCTTCGAGGATGGCCATGGAGTGCTCGACGTGTACGGCCACCGAGCCGTCTCGGGTCACCACGGTCCAGCCGTCGTCCAGTTCCACCGTGCGCGGCGAGCCGATCGTGATCATCGGCTCGATCGCCAGCGCCAACCCGGGCACCAGGCGCGGCCCGCGTCCCGGGCGGCCGTGGTTGAGCACGTGCGGGTCCTGGTGCATCTCGGTGCCGATGCCGTGGCCGCCGTACCCGTCCACGATCCCGTACCGGCCACCGCTCCGGACGGCGGACTCGACGGCGTACGAGATGTCGGTCAGGCGGCCGCGCCCGGAGACGGCGCCACGCGCCGCGGCGGCGATGCCGGCCCACATCGCGTCTTCCGCCACCTGCGCCATGCGCAACAGTTCGGGGCGGACCTCGCCGACCGGCACCGTGACCGCCGCGTCGCCGTGCCAGCCGTCCAGTACGGCGCCGCAGTCGATCGAGATGATGTCGCCGTCGCGCAGCACCTGCTTCGGCGACGGGATCGCGTGCACGACCTGCTCGTTGACGGACGAGCAGATCGAGGCGGGAAAGCCGTGGTAGCCCTTGAACGAGGGCACCGCCCCTGCCTCCCGGATCACCGACTCGGCGATCGCGTCCAGCTCAGCGGTGGACACACCGGGCGCCACCGCGTCACGCATCCTGGCCAGCGCGGCCGCGACGACGAGGCCGGCCGCACGCATCTTTTCGATCTGGGCCGGGGTCTTGAGCTGAATGGCTAGTTGGTGGCGGCGCATAAGAGTGAGGCTAACCGCCGTACGAGCGCAGGGCGTCGATCGCTCGCACCGTGACATCTTCGACCGGGCCGGTCGCGTCGATGCCGACCAGCTTGCCCTGCGCGCCGTAATAGTCGACCAGCGGCGAGGTCTTCTGCGCGTACTCGACGAGCCGGTTGGCGATCGTCTCAGGTTTGTCGTCGTCGCGCTGGAACAGCTGCCCGCCGCACCGGTCGCAGACGTCTTCGTGGGTGGTGGCGTCGAACTCGACGTGCCAGATCTTGCCGCAGCCCCGGCAGGTGCGCCGGCCCGACAGCCGCCGGATCACCTCGTCGTCGTCGACCACCAGCTCCATGACGAGGTCGAGCGCGGTGCCGAGGTCAGCCAGCAGCTTGTCGAGCGCCACCGCCTGCGGGGTGGTGCGCGGAAAGCCGTCGAGCAGGAAGCCGTCGGCGGCATCCGGCTCGGCCAGGCGATCGCGCACCATGTTGATCGTCACTTCGTCCGGGACGAGCTGACCGGCGTCCATGTATCGCCGTGCCTCCACACCCAGCGGAGTGCCCTGCGAGACGTTCGACCGGAAGATGTCTCCCGTCGAAATCTTGGGCACCGCCAGGTGTGCGGCGATGAACTCGGCCTGGGTTCCCTTGCCCGCCCCGGGAGGACCGACCAATACCAACCTCATCTACCGCAAGAACCCTTCGTAGTTCCGCTGCATCAGCTGGCTCTCGATCTGCTTCACCGTCTCCAGGCCTACGCCGACCATGATCAGCACGGCGGTACCACCGAACGGGAAGTTCACGTAGGCGCTGCTGTCCAGCCAAATGAAGAAGAAGTTCGGCAGGACCGAGATCAGGCCAAGATACAGGGAGCCCGGAAGGGTGATCCGGCTGAGGATGAAGTCGAGGTACTCGGCGGTCGGCTTGCCGGGACGGATGCCCGGCACGAAGCCGCCGTACTTCTTCATGTTTTCCGCGACCTCGGTCGGGTTGAACGTGATCGAGACGTAGAAGTACGTGAAGAAGATGATCATAAAGAAGTAGACGACGATGTAGACCCAGTCGGCCGGGTTGGCCAGGTGGTTCTGCACCCACGCCTCGAAGTTGTTGAGGTCGTTCGGGTCACCGAACTGGAGCGCGAGCTGCGGCAGGTACAGCAGCGAGGACGCGAAGATGACCGGGATGACACCCGCCTGGTTGACCTTGAGCGGGATGTACGTCGAGGTGCCGCCGTACATGCGCCGGCCGATCATGCGCTTCGCGTACTGCACGGGGATGCGCCGCTGCGCCTGCTCGATGAAGACGACCGCGGTGATGACCACGAGCACGAGAGCGATCACCAGGAAGAAGGCGCCCCAGCCCTGGCTCTCCTTGATCGACCAACCCTCGGAGGGAAGACGTGCGGCGATCGAGGTGAAGATCAGGACGGACATGCCGTTGCCGACGCCACGGTCGGTGATCAGCTCGCCCAGCCACATGACGACGCCGGTGCCGGCGGTCATCGTGACAACCAGCGTGACGAGGGTGATCCACATCGGCAGGCCGGTGTTTTCGGGGATCAGCGGCCACTCGTTGCACTGGTTGTTGAAGAGCTGACCGGACCGGGCCAGCGCCACGAAAGCGGACGCTTGGAGGACCGCGAGGCCCAGCGTCAGGTACCGGGTGTACTGGGTGATCTTCGCCTGGCCGGACTGACCCTCCTTGCGGAGCTGCTCCAACCGCGGGATCACAACGGTGAGCAGCTGAAGGATGATCGACGCGGTGATGTAGGGCATGATGCCCAGCGCGAAGACCGATAGCGACAGCAGCGCGCCGCCGGAGAAGAGGTTCAGGAGAGTGAAGACCCCGGACGTGCCGGACTCCATGGCTTCGATACACCGCTGCGCATTGCCATAGGAGACACCAGGGCTCGGCAGTGTCGCGCCGAGCCGGTAAATGGCCACGATACCTATCGTGAACAGCAGCTTCTTGCGCAGGTCAGGCGTGCGGAACGCACTGAGAAACGCGGAGAGCAACTTCTTCCTCCTGCGCGAGGCGGCCGCCTCAGGTGGCGGGGCGGGTTTGGCATCGGGCGGACGCCCGACATCCATACTGGGAACGGACTCTAACAGTACGGTGTGAGTTCGGGCAGATGCGCCCGGGGACATACACCGATCACTATATTAACGGGACGAAACACCAGATAGTAGGGCGTGGCGCCCGTCAGTCGCCAGGCAACTGATCGGGCGCCACGTCCGTACCCTCTCGCTACAGCTCGGTGACCGCGCCACCTGCGGCAGTGATCTTCTCCTTGGCCGACGCGCTGAAAGCGTGCGCCGACACCTGGAGCGTGACGCCGCCCAGGTCACCCGTGCCGAGTACCTTGACCGGCTGGCCCTTGCGGACCGCGCCCGCCTGCACCAGCTCGATCGGACCGACCTCGCCGCCCTGCGGGAACAGCTCGGCCAGCCGGTCCAGGTTGACGACCTGGAACACGACCTTGTTCTTGTTCTTGAAGCCCTTCAGCTTCGGCAGGCGCATGTGGATCGGCATCTGCCCACCCTCGAACGCCGCCGAGATGTTCTTCCGGGCCTTCGAGCCCTTCGTACCACGACCGGCCGTCTTGCCCTTGGAGCCCTCACCGCGACCCACGCGGGTCTTGGTGGTCTTGGCGCCCGGGGCGGGCCGGAGGTGGTGGACCTTGATGATCGTCATTACTCGACCTCCTCGACCTTCACGAGGTGGTTCACCGCGAAGATCATGCCCCGGATTTCGGGACGGTCCTCCTTGACCACCACGTCGTTGATCCGCTTCAGCCCGAGCGACCGCAGCGAGTCCCGCTGGTTGCGCTTGGAGCCGATCTCGGACCGGACCTGGGTGACCTTAAGGCGTGCCATTACGCACCCACCCCCGCACGCGCCGCGAGCATCGCCGCGGGCGCGACATCCTCGACCGGCAGGCCACGGCGGGCGGCGACCGCCTCGGGCGCCTCCAGGCTCTTGAGGGCCCGGACCGTGGCGTGCACGATGTTGATCGGGTTGGACGAGCCGAGGCTCTTGGAGAGCACGTCGTGGATACCCGCGCACTCCAGCACGGCACGCACCGGGCCACCGGCGATGACGCCGGTACCGGCGGAGGCCGGCTTGAGCAGAACGACGCCAGCGGCGTCTTCGCCCTGCACAGGGTGCGGGATCGTGGCGGCGATGCGGGGCACCTTGAAGAAGTGCTTCTTGGCCTCCTCGACGCCCTTGGCGATCGCGGCCGGCACCTCCTTGGCCTTGCCGTAGCCGACGCCGACCGTGCCGTCGCCGTCACCCACCACGACCAGCGCGGTGAAGCTGAACCGGCGGCCACCCTTGACGACCTTGGCAACCCGGTTGATGGTTACTACCCGCTCGAGGTGCGGGGTCTTCTCGACGGGCGCGTTGCCCCCGTCGCGACCCCGACCGCGACCTTCGCGACGGCCGCCACCTTCGGTGTTACCGGACCCGCCGCCGCGGCGCTGCTGACCTGGCATTGGTCTTCCTTCCTAGAACTCGAGTCCGGCTTCGCGGGCGGCGTCCGCGAGAGCGGCGATGCGCCCCGCGTACTTGTTGCCACCGCGGTCGAAGACGACCTGGGAGATGCCCGCGGCCTTGGCCCGCTCGGCGAGCAACGCACCCACCTTGCCGGCGAGCGCGCTCTTGTCGCCCTCGGCGCTACGGATGGATGCGTCCAGCGTCGAGGCGGACGCCAGGGTGTGCCCCTTGGTGTCGTCGACGACCTGTGCAGTGATGTGCCGCAACGAACGTGTGACCACGAGACGCGGACGCTCGGGCGAGCCGAGCACGTTCTTGCGGACGCGGAAGTGCCGACGCGCCCGCCCGACGGCGCGCTGCGCGGCGACACCGCGGCGGCGCTTGAGCAGAGTCGCGGTCACTTCTTACCTGCCTTTCCAGCCTTACGACGGATGACCTCGCCCTGATACTTGACGCCCTTGCCCTTGTAGGGCTCCGGCGGGCGGATCTTCCGGATGTTGGCGGCGACCTCGCCGACCTGCTGCTTGTCGATGCCGGCCACGTGGAAGAGGGTCGGCCGCTCCACCGTGAAGGTGATGCCGGCCGGCGCCTCGACCAGTACCGGGTGCGAGAAGCCGAGGGCGAACTCGAGGTCCTTGCCCTTGGCGGTGACCCGGTAACCGGTGCCGGCGATCTCCAGGCTCTTCTGGTACCCCTCGGTGACGCCGACGATCATGTTGGCGACCAGGGTGCGGGAAAGGCCGTGCAGTTCCTTGGCCTTGCGCTCGTCGTTCGGCCGGATGACATTCAGCTGGCCGTCGTCGCCGCGCTCGACCGAGATCGGCTCGGCGACGGTGTGCGAGAGCTCGCCCTTGGGGCCCTTGACCTTGACGGTCCGGCCGTCGATGGTGATGTCGACGCCCGCGGGGACCGGGATCGACTTACGTCCGATTCGCGACATGGTAGATCTTCCTCACCAGACGTAGGCGAGGACTTCCCCGCCCACCCCTCGCTTGCGGGCCTGCCGGTCGGTGAGCAGACCCTGAGACGTCGAGATGATCGCCACGCCCAGGCCGCCGAGAACACGCGGCAGCTCCGGGGCCTTCGCGTACACGCGCAGGCCGGGCTTGGAGACGCGGCGGATGCCGGCGAGGCTGCGCTCGCGGCTCTGGCCGTACTTCAGCTCGACGTTCAGTCGCTTGCCGACGACACCCTCCTCGGGCTCCTCGACGGACCAGGCGGCGATGTAGCCCTCGGCCTTGAGGACCTCGGCGATGTTCGCCTTGATCTTCGAGTAGGGCATCGTCACCCGGTCGTGGTACGCCTGGTTGGCGTTGCGCAGACGCGTGAGCATGTCTGCGATCGGGTCAGTCATCGTCATGGGTGTGAATCAGCCTTTCTCGCCGCGGTTCCCAGCCCCGCCGGGCCTACGGCGAAGAGAAGTTTTTACCAAGATGCCTTGGAAACGCCTGGCAGCTCACCGCGGTGAGCCATCTCCCGGATGCAGACCCGGCAGAGACCGAACTTGCGGTAGACCGCCTTCGGACGCCCGCAACGCTGGCACCGGGTGTATGCGCGCACCGAGAACTTCGGCTTCGCGGCCGCCTTCAGGATCAGCGCCTTCTTCGCCATTAACTCAGTTCTCCTTGAACGGGAAGCCCAGGAGCTTGAGCAGCGCCCGGCCCTCGTCATCGGTCGTGGCCGTGGTGACCACCGTGATGTCCATGCCCCGGACACGATCGATCCGGTCCTGGTCGATCTCGTGGAACACCGACTGCTCGGTCAGACCGAACGTGTAGTTGCCGTTGCCGTCGAGCTTGCGGGCGTCGAGGCCACGGAAGTCGCGGATACGCGGGAGCGCGATCGACAGCAAGCGGTCGAGGAACTCCCACATGCGGTCGCCGCGCAGCGTCACCTTGGCGCCGATCGGCATGCCCTCACGCAGCTTGAACTGCGCGATCGACTTCTTGGCCCGACGGACCAGCGGCTTCTGGCCGGTGATCGTGGCGAGGTCGCGGACCGCACCGTCGATCAGCTTGGCGTCCCGAGCGGCCTCGCCGACGCCCATGTTGACGACGATCTTGACCAGGCCGGGCACCTGCATCGGGTTGGCGTAGTTGTACTGCTCCCTCAACTGCGCCACGATCTCGTTGCGGTACCGCTCCTTGAGCCGCGGAGTGATCTTCGTTTCGGTCGCGGTGGTCATCACAGGTCCTTACCGGTACGACGCGAGATGCGGACCTTCTGGCCGTTCTCGTCAACCCGGAAGCCGACGCGGGTCGGCTTGCCGTCGGAGTCCACGACCGCCACGTTCGAGACGTGGATCGCGGCTTCCTGGGTGACGATGCCACCGGTCTTCGCACCGCGCTGGGTGGTGCGGATGCGGGTGTGCTTCTTGACGCGGTTCACGCCCTCGACGATGACCTTGTCCTGCCGCGGGTAGGCCGCGATGACCTTGCCCCGGGCACCCTTGTCCTTGCCGGCGATGACCTCGACCGTGTCGCCCTTCTTAACCTTCACGGTTAGAGCACCTCCGGTGCCAACGAGATGATCTTCATGAACCGCTTGTCCCGCAGCTCGCGGCCGACCGGGCCGAAGATACGGGTGCCGCGGGGGTCACCGCCGTCCTTGATGATGACGGCTGCGTTCTCGTCGAAGCGGATGTACGACCCGTCCGGCCGCCGCTTCTCCTTGGCGGTGCGCACGATGACCGCCTTGACGACGTCGCCCTTCTTGACGCCCGCGCCGGGGATCGCGTCCTTCACCGTGGCCACGATGACGTCGCCGATGCCGGCGTAGCGCCGACCCGAGCCACCGAGAACCCGGATGCACAGGATTTCCCGGGCACCCGTGTTGTCGGCGACGCGCAGTCGCGACTCCTGCTGAATCACGTCTCTCTCCTATGTCTGCCAGTTCTCGCTGCTTCGCGGCGAGCTTGGCGGAACGCTGAGCCTGCCGGTTCGGGCCCGCTTCGCGACCCTCACGCGCTTGCTACTTGGCCTTCTCGAGGATCTCCACGACCCGCCACCGCTTGGTAGCCGACAGCGGACGGGTCTCCATCAGCAGCACCCGGTCACCGACGCCGCACGAGTTCTGCTCGTCGTGCGCCTTCAGCTTGCTCGTACGGCGGATGACCTTGCCGTACAGCGGGTGCTTGACCCGGTCTTCGACCTCGACGACCACGGTCTTTTCCATCTTGTCGCTGACGACGAGGCCCTCGCGGACCTTTCGCCGGTTGCGCTGCACAGTGTTTTCGCTCATGACGCAGTCACCTCAGTCGGCGCGGCCGAGAGCCCCAGCTCACGCTCACGCATGATCGTGTAAATCCGGGCGATCTCCCGACGGATGACCTGCAGCCGGCGGTTGTTGTCAAGCTGACCGGTCGCGTTCTGCACCCGGAGGTTGAACAGCTCCGCCTTGGCCTCCCGCAACTGTGCCACGAGATCCTCGTCTGGAAGCTCGCGCAGCTCGGTGGCCTTGGTGCCCGCTGCCATCAGACTTCACCCACTTCGCGCGTCACGATGCGGCACTTCATCGGGAGCTTGTGGATCGCGCGGCGCATCGCCTCACGCGCGATCGCCTCGTTCGGGAAGGACATCTCGAAGAGCACCCGACCCGGCTTGACGTTGGCGACCCACCACTCCGGCGAACCCTTACCGGAACCCATACGGGTTTCGGCCGGCTTCTTCGTCAGGGCCTGGTCCGGGAAGACCGTGATCCAGACCTTGCCGCCACGCTTGATGTGACGGGTCATCGCGATACGCGCCGACTCGATCTGCCGGTTCGTCACGTAGGCGGGCTCCAGAGCCTGGATACCGAACTCGCCGAAGACCACCCGGTTGCCGCCCTTGCTAGCACCCGAACGCGACGGGTGGTGCGGCTTGCGGAAGCCCTTCGGGGGCTTACGCGGCATCAGCATGTGTCAGCCCTCCTGCTGCTCACTCGACACCGGGGCCGGAGCCTCGGCGACGGGTGCGGTCTGCTCGGCGGCGGGTGCGGTCTGCTCGGCGGCCGCAGCGGCAGCCGCACGACCAGCCTCGGTGCCGCCGGCGGTCGTGCCCGACGAACCGGAACGGCCACGACGCGGCCGCTCGGGGCGGTCGCCACGGTCGCGGCGCGGACGCGGCGGACCCGCCTCGGCCGGAGCCTCGCGGCCCGGCACGGCGTCGCCCTTGTAGATCCAGACCTTCACGCCGATCCGGCCGAAGGTCGTACGCGCCTCGAAGAAGCCGTACTCGATGTTGGCCCGCAGGGTGTGCAGCGGCACGCGGCCCTCGCGGTAGAACTCGGTGCGGCTCATCTCGGCGCCACCCAGGCGGCCCGAGACCTGCACCCGGATGCCCCGAACGATCGGGTTCTTCATCGCGGACTGCATGGCCTTGCGCATCGCCCGGCGGAAGCTGACCCGGCTGGAGAGCTGCTCGGCCACGCCCTGCGCGACGAGCTGAGCGTCCGACTCGGGGCTCTTCACCTCGAGGATGTTGAGCTGCACCTGCTTGCCGGTCAGCTTCTCCAGCTCGCTACGGATGCGGTCGGCCTCAGCGCCCTTGCGGCCGATGACGATGCCCGGCCGGGCGGTGTGGATGTCGACGCGCACTCGGTCGCGGGTCCGCTCGATGTCGACCTTGGAGATGCCGGCGCGCTCAAGACCCTTGGACATCATGCGGCGGATCTTGACGTCCTCCGCGATGTAGTCCTTGTAGAGCTTGTCCGCGTACCAGCGGGACTTCCAGTCGGTCGAGATGCCGAGCCGGAACCCGTGCGGGTGAACCTTCTGACCCTTTCCTCGGCCCCTCCCGCGGCACCCTCGGCCGCCTTCGTCGGGGTGGCCGGCTCGGCCGGCTCCCCCGACTTCTTGGCGGCCTGGCGAGGCGCTGGCGCCGAGGGCGCCACGGCCTCGACCGCGATCGTGATGTGGCAGGTGCGCTTGCGGATCCGGTACGCCCGGCCCTGCGCCCGCGGCTGGAACCGCTTGAGCGTCGGCCCTTCGTCGACGTACGCCTCGCTGACGAGCAGCGCGTCGGGGTCCAGCCGCTCGTTGTTCTCGGCGTTCGCGATCGCACTGGCGAGCACCTTGTAGACCTGCTCGCTCGCGGCTTGCGGTGCGAACTTCAGCACCGTGAGCGCCTCCTGCGCGGGCAGACCGCGGACGAGGTTGACCACCCGGCGCGCCTTGGTCGGCGAGATACGCACGTGGCGTGCAACCGCCCGGGCGCCCGGGAGTACCGGAGCGTCGCCCTTAACTGGCATCGCTGTAAACCCCTTGATCCTTAATCCGTTTGCCCGCTCAGCGCCTGCGGCTCTTGCGGTCGTCCTTCTCGTGACCCTTGAACGTGCGGGTCAGCGCGAACTCGCCGAGCTTGTGCCCGACCATCGACTCGGTGACGAACACCGGGACGTGCTTACGGCCATCGTGGACGGCGATCGTGTGCCCGAGCATCTCGGGGATGATCGTCGAACGCCGAGACCAGGTCTTGATGACGTTCTTGGAGCCCTTCTCGTTCTGGACTTCCACCTTCTTGAGCAGGTGGTCGTCGACGAACGGGCCCTTCTTGAGACTGCGCGGCATGGGTTAACCCCGCTTCCGGTTGGCGTAACGACGGCGGACGATCAGCCGGTCGCTCGGCTGGCCCTTGCGGCGGGTGCGACCCTCGGGCTTGCCCTGCGGGTTCACCGGGTGGCGACCACCGGAGGTCTTACCCTCACCACCACCGTGCGGGTGGTCGACCGGGTTCATGGCGACACCGCGGACGGTCGGACGCTTGCCCTTCCACCGCATCCGGCCGGCCTTGCCCCAGTTGATGTTGGACTGGTCGGCGTTGCCGATCTCGCCAACGGTCGCCCGGCAGCGCACGTCGACCCGACGGATCTCGCCCGAGGGCATACGCAGCGTGGCGTACGCGCCCTCGCGGCCGAGCAGCTGGATGCCGACGCCGGCCGAGCGGGCCATCTTGGCGCCACCGCCGGGACGCAGCTCCACGCAGTGGATCTGGGTACCCACCGGGATGTTGCGCAGCGGCAGGTTGTTGCCCGGCTTGATGTCGGCGCCCGGGCCGGACTCGATCCGGTCGCCCTGCTTGATGTCCTTCGGCGCGATGATGTAGCGCTTCTCGCCGTCGGCATAGTGCAGCAGTGCGATGCGAGCGGTGCGGTTGGGGTCGTACTCGATGTGCGCGACCTTCGCCGGCACGCCGTCCTTGTCGACCCGCTTGAAGTCGATCAGGCGGTACTGCCGCTTGTGGCCGCCACCCTGGTGCCGCGTGGTGATCTTGCCGTGGGCGTTGCGGCCGCCCTTCTTCGGCAACGGAGCCAAAAGCGACTTCTCCGGCGTGGACCGGGTGATCTCAGCGAAGTCGGCAACGCTGGAGCCACGGCGGCCCGGCGTCGTCGGCTTGTACTTACGAATCGGCATTTTTAGACAACCCCTTAGCTGACCGGGCCGCCGAAGGCCTCGATGCGGTCACCGTCAGCCAGCTTCACCAGCGCACGCTTGGTGTCCTTGCGCTTGCCCCATCCGGTGCGGGTGCGCTTGCGCTTGCCCTCGCGATTGGCGGTGTTGACCGTCAGGACCCGGACGTTGAAGATCTGCTGGATAGCGATCTTGATCTGGGTCTTGTTCGCGTCCGGGTGAACCAGGAACGTGTACCAGTTCTGGTCGAGGACGCTGTAGCTCTTCTCCGAAACGATCGGCGCGATGATGATGTCGCGCGGATCGGCGATGGTGCTCACTTGTCCGCCTCCTCGCTGGTCTCGGCCTGGCTGGCGCCCCGGCCCAGGAACTCGTCGAGGGCGTCCTTGGTGAACACCACGTCGTCGGAGACCAGTACGTCGTACGTGTTGAGCTGACCCGCGTCGAGCACGTGCACGCCGTTGCCGGCGAGGTTGCGCAGCGAGAGCCAGCTCATCTCGTCCTCCGCACCCAGCACGACCAGGACGCGACTGCGCTCGGTGGCGGTGCGCAGGGTCTTCAGCGCCTCCTTGGTCGACGGCTTCTCGCCGCCAACGAAGGCCTGAACCACGTGCACCCGCCCCTCGCGGGCCCGGTCAGACAGCGCGCCACGCAGGGCAGCCGCCTTCATCTTCTTGGGGGTCCGCTGGCTGTAGTCGCGCGGCACGGGACCGTGCACGACGCCACCGCCGGCGAACTGCGGCGCACGGGTCGAACCCTGACGGGCGCGGCCGGTGCCCTTCTGCTTGTACGGCTTCTTGCCGCCACCGGCGACCTCGCCGCGGGTCTTCGTCTTGTGCGTGCCCTGGCGGGCGGCCGCGAGCTGAGCGACGACGACCTGGTGCATCAGCGGGATGTTCGCCTGCACGTCGAAGATGTCGCCCGGCAGCTCGACGGAGCCGGCCGTGGTGCCCTCGGGGGTCAGAACGCCAACCGTGGTCACTTCACCGCACCACCCTTCGCGGACGCCTTGGCCGCGGAGCGCACGAACACGAGCGCGCCCTTCGGGCCGGGGATCGCGCCCTTGATCAGCAGCAGGTTGTCGTCAGCCTCGACCCGCTGCACGGTCAGGTTCTGCACGGTGTACCGGACGCCGCCCATGCGGCCAGCCATCCGGACACCCTTGAAGACGCGGCCGGGAGTGGCGCAGGCACCGATCGAGCCAGGCGAGCGGTGCTTGCGCTCGACACCGTGGCTCGCGCGCAGGCCGTGGAAGCCGTGACGCTTCATCACACCCGCGAAGCCCTTGCCCTTGGTCTTACCGGTGACGTCGATCAGCGCGCCGGGCTCGAACGCCTCGACGGTGACCTCCTGCCCCAACTCGTACTCGCTCGCGTCGGTCGTACGCAGCTCGACGATGTGCCGGCGCGGCGCGGCGCCCGACTTGGCGAAGTGGCCGGACTCCGGCTTGTTCACCTTGCGGGGGTCGATCGCGCCGAACGCGAGCTGGACCGCCGAGTAGCCGTCCTTGTCGGGGGTGCGGACCTGGGTCACGACACAAGGGCCGGCCTGAACCACGGTCACCGGGACGACGCGGCCGTTGTCCCAGACCTGGGTCATGCCGAGCTTGGCGCCCAGGATGCCCTTCACTTGCCTGTCCATGAGTTCGCAGTCCCTACAGCTTGATCTCGATGTCGACGCCAGCCGGCAGGTCGAGACGCATGAGCGAGTCGACCGTCTTGGGGGTCGGGTCGATGATGTCGATCAGACGCTTGTGCGTGCGCATCTCGAAGTGCTCGCGCGAGTCCTTGTACTTGTGCGGCGAACGGATCACGCAGAAACGGTTGATCTCCGTTGGCAGCGGCACCGGGCCCGCGACCTGAGCACCGGTACGAGTCACCGTCTCCACGATCTTGCGCGCCGAGGAGTCGACGACCTCGTGGTCGTAGGCCTTGAGCCGGATGCGGATCTTCTGTCCCGCCATGGTGGCTTCTGTTTCCTTCTCTCGATGCCGCTGTGGTGCGGGGCTTCGCACCCCTTGTCCGACCCCCGCGGTCGGGCGTGTCGCGCCCCTTGGCCAGGCTCCGCCCCGCGCTAACGGGGCGATCTGGTTGGTGCGGGGTTCGAGGTACCGGGCGTGTCGACACACCCCCGGCCACCCCGCGCAAAGCGCAACCTGACTAGTATGCCGTACTCGTGTACAGCAGGTCCAATCGGGTTACCCAGCTCACTTGATGATCTTGGTTACCTGACCGGCGCCGACGGTGCGGCCACCCTCGCGGATCGCGAACTTCAGACCCAGGTCCATGGCGATGGGCTGGATCAGCTTCACGGTCATCGAGGTGTTGTCGCCAGGCATGACCATCTCGGTGCCCTCGGGCAGCGTGACCACGCCGGTAACGTCGGTGGTGCGGAAGTAGAACTGCGGCCGGTAGTTCTGGAAGAACGGCGTGTGACGGCCGCCCTCCTCCTTCGACAGGATGTAGACGGTGCCCTCGAACTCCGTGTGCGGAGTCGTGGTGCCCGGCTTGACCACCACCATGCCGCGCTCGACGTCCTCACGCTTGACGCCACGCAGGAGCAGACCGACGTTCTCGCCAGCGCGAGCCTCGTCGAGCAGCTTGCGGAACATCTCGATACCCGTGCAGGTGGTCTTGATCGACTTCTCGCGGATACCGACGATCTCGACCTCCTCGTTCGGCTTGAGGATGCCGCGCTCGGCTCGACCGGTCACCACGGTGCCACGGCCGGTGATCGTGAAGACGTCCTCGATGGGCATGAGGAACGGCTTCTCGGTCTCGCGCTCGGGCTGCGGGATCGCCGTGTCGACCGCGTTCATCAGCTCCATGAGCTTCTCGGTCCACTCGGCGTCGCCCTCGAGGGCCTTCAGCGCCGAGACGCGCACGACCGGGACGTCGTCGCCCGGGAACTCGTACGTGCTCAGCAGCTCGCGGACCTCCAGCTCGACCAGCTCGAGCAGTTCCTCGTCCTCGACCATGTCGCTCTTGTTGAGCGCCACGACGATGTAGGGAACGCCGACCTGGCGGGCCAGGAGCACGTGCTCCTTGGTCTGCGGCATCGGGCCGTCGGTCGCCGCGACCACCAGGATCGCGCCGTCCATCTGCGCGGCACCGGTGATCATGTTCTTGATGTAGTCGGCGTGACCAGGACAGTCGACGTGCGCGTAGTGGCGCGCCTCGGTCTGGTACTCGACGTGCGCGATCGAGATCGTGATGCCGCGGGCCTTCTCCTCCGGCGCCTTGTCGATCTCGTCGAACGGCGTGTAGGGGTTCAGGTCGGGCATCTTGTCGTGCAGGACCTTGGTGATGGCCGCGGTCAGCGTCGTCTTACCGTGGTCGATGTGACCAATGGTGCCGATGTTGACGTGCGGCTTAGTCCGCTCGAACTTCGCCTTCGCCACTGGTGTCCTCCTGTGGACTTCTTGGTTCGTACGCTTGGTCTTGCAACTGTGCGGCCATCAGGCCCGGTCTAGCGCAGTTCCTACTCGCCTGTTGCTTTGGCGATGATTTCCTTCGCGACGTTCTGCGGAACCTCGGCGTAGGAGTCGAACTGCATGCTGTAGCTCGCCCGGCCCTGGGTCTTCGACCGCAGGTCGCCGACGTAGCCGAACATCTCCGACAGGGGAACCAGTGCACGGACGACGCGGGCACCCCCGCGCTCCTCCATCGCCTGGATGATGCCCCGGCGGGAGTTGAGGTCGCCGATGACGTCACCCATGTTCTCCTCAGGAGTGGTGACCTCAACGGCCATCATCGGCTCGAGGAGCGCCGGGTCGGCCTTGCGGGCCGCTTCCTTGAGCGCCATCGAACCGGCGATCTTGAACGCCATCTCAGACGAGTCAACCTCGTGGTACTTGCCGTCCACCAGGGTCAGCTTCACACCGACCAGCGGGTAGCCGGCGAGGATGCCGTACTGCATGGCGTCCTGGGCACCGGCGTCCACCGACGGGATGAACTCCTTGGGGATGCGACCACCGGTGACCGAGTTCTGGAACTCGTACGTCGGGGCGTCGTTTTCGAGCGGCAGTGGCTCGAGGCTGATGATGACGCTGGCGTACTGACCGGAACCGCCGGTCTGCTTCTTGTGCGTGTACTCGACCTTCTCCACCTTGCGGCGGATCGTCTCGCGGTACGCGACCTGCGGCTTGCCGATGTTGGCCTCGACGTTGAACTCGCGGCGCATGCGGTCGACGAGGATGTCGAGGTGCAGCTCGCCCATGCCGGAGATGACCGTCTGACCGGTCTCCTCGTCGTTGGCGACGCGGAAGGTCGGGTCTTCCTCGGCGAGGCGCTGGATCGCGGTGCCCAGCTTCTCCTGGTCGGCCTTGGTCTTCGGCTCGATCGCCACCTGGATGACCGGCTCCGGGAACGTCATCGACTCCAGGATCACCGGGTTGGCCGGGTCGCAGAGGGTGTCGCCGGTGGTGGTCTGCTTCAGACCCTGCACGGCGATGATGTCACCGGCCTGCGCCGACGACTTCTCCTCACGCTTGTTGGCGTGCATCTGGTAGATCTTGCCGATGCGCTCCTTGCGGTCCTTGGTGGAGTTGATCACCTGGGAACCGGATTCGAGCTTGCCGGAGTAGATCCGCACGTAGGTCAGCTTGCCGAGGTGCTTGTCCGTCTGGATCTTGAAGGCCAGCGCGGAGAACGGCTCGCTCATGGAGGGCTTGCGCAGCAGCGGGGTCTCGCCGTCGGTCGCCGTACCCTCGATCGCCGGGATGTCCAGCGGCGAGGGCAGGAAGTCGATGACGGCGTCGAGCATGGGCTGCACGCCCTTGTTCTTGAACGCCGAACCGCACAGCACCGGGTTGGCCTTGCCCGCGACGGTGGCCCGGCGGATGCCGGCCTTGATGTCGTCGGCGGAGAGCTCCTCGCCTTCGAGGTACTTCTCCATGATCGCGTCGTCCACGTCGGCGAGCGTCTCAATCAGCTTCTCGCGCCACTCGGTGGCCGAGTCGGCGAGGTCGGCCGGGATCTCCTCGACCGCGTAGTCCTCGCCCTTCATGGTCTCGCCGCGCCAGGTGAGCGCACGCATCCCTATCAGGTCGACGACGCCGATGTGGTCGCCTTCGAGGCCGATCGGGATCTGGAGAACCAGCGGGGTGGCGTTGAGCCGGTCGATCATCATCTGTACGCAGCGGAAGAAGTCGGCACCCGTGCGGTCGAGCTTGTTGACGAAGCACATCCGCGGGACGTTGTACTTGTCCGCCTGACGCCAGACGTTTTCGGTCTGCGGCTCGACGCCGGCCACACCGTCGTACACCGCGATCGCGCCGTCGAGCACCCGGAGGTTGCGCTCCACCTCGACCGTGAAGTCGACGTGGCCCGGCGTGTCGATGATGTTGATCGGGTGACCCTTCCACTCCACCTTGGTGGCAGCGGACGTGATGGTGATGCCGCGCTCCTGCTCCTGCTCCATCCAGTCCATGACGGCGGCGCCCTCGTGGACCTCACCGATCTTGTACGTGATGCCGGTGTAGAACAGGATCCGCTCGGTCGTGGTCGTCTTACCGGCGTCGATGTGCGCCATGATGCCGATGTTGCGAAGCTTGGCGAGCGCGTTGTCGGCGGCAGCCACGATAATCCCTACTTCGTCGTCTCGTCGGTGACCGCTGTGGTTACCAGCGGTAGTGAGCGAAGGCCTTGTTGGACTCCGCCATCTTGTGGGTGTCCTCGCGCCGCTTCACGGCGGCACCGAGGCCGTTGCTCGCGTCGAGCAGCTCGTTCTGCAGGCGCTCGACCATGGTCTTCTCGCGGCGCGCCTTCGAGTACGTCACCAGCCACCGCAGGCCCAGGGTGGTCGCCCGGGGCGGACGGACCTCGACCGGCACCTGGTAGGTCGCGCCACCGACGCGGCGGCTGCGTACCTCAAGGGTCGGCTTGACGTTGTCCATGGCGCGCTTCAGCGTCACGACCGGGTCGGTGCCGGTCTTCTCACGGCAGCCCTCGAGCGCGCCGTAGACGATGCGCTCGGCGAGCTGGCGCTTGCCACGCATCAGGATCTTGTTGATCAGCTGCGTGACCAGTGGGGAGTTGAACACCGGGTCCGCAACCAGCGGCCGGCGCGGAGCGGGGCCTTTACGCGGCATGTCAGCTCTTCTCCTTCTTCGCGCCGTAGCGACTGCGGGCCTGCTTGCGGTTGCGGACACCCTGCGTGTCCAGCGAACCACGGACGATCTTGTACCGCACGCCGGGGAGGTCCTTCACCCGGCCGCCGCGGACGAGCACGATCGAGTGCTCCTGGAGGTTGTGGCCGACGCCCGGAATGTACGCCGTCACCTCGATCTGGCTGCTGAGCTTCACACGAGCGACCTTGCGCAGCGCGGAGTTCGGCTTCTTCGGGGTGGTGGTGTACACGCGCGTGCACACGCCGCGCCGCTGAGGGCTCCCCTTCAGCGCTGGCGTCTTGGTCTTGCTCGTCTTCGCCTGTCGGCCCTTGCGGACCAGCTGCTGGATCGTGGGCACCGGGTTCTCTCCGCTCCCTTGCTTCTTTTTGTGTGCCTTCTGTCGTGCTCCCGGGTCGGCCCTTGTGGGCTTCTCCGGCACCCGCGGTCGGGCGTGTCGTCCGGCACACGGTTCCGGCGCACGCTGACGCGTGAACCGGGCTGTCTCGTTGTCGTGCGGCGACCCGTCTATGGGCGCACGCACGGATTGCCCGGGCAAGCCCGGGCACGAGGGGAAAGAGTACCCACCGTGAGCGCACAGGTCAAAACGGAGGACTCCCTCTTCCCCATCCCACCCGTCGGCGGACGACTCCAGTTGACAAGTGTACCCCGCCCCCATCCGCACCCTGCGGGCCGGGGCGTTCTACGCGGTCACCTGGATCAGAGAGGCCATCGCCAGGCCCAAGACGGTCAGGCCGAGGCCGGTGGCGCCACACGCGATACCGGAGATCGCGAGGCCCCGGCCGGTGAAGCGGATCGCCGGCGGCGGAGCCACCCGCCTGATCTGGCGCATGCCCAGCCAGCCGAGCGCGATGCCGGCACCTCCGGTCACGCCGGCCACCAGGGCGAACGCGCCGCCGACCCAGACGCCCCAGCCGTCTTGCGCGCCGGCCAGTCCGAAACAGCCGACGATGAACGAGACCAGGACGGACACGATGCCGGCCACCAGCGCACCGACAGCCAGCCCGGATGTGACCGGTGGCACGTCGAGATGTACGAGAGCGAAGCTGGTGCCCGGCACGGCCTCGACCTTGCGGGGCCTCGCCCACGCCTCGCGCGGCGGCGGTGGAACGGCCCGTGGCAGCGCACCCACCGACCCGGGCGCACCCACAGGCCCGGACCAGGCGGTGGCCGGGGCGGCGTGTGGCACCGCGGGCGGGACCGACCCCACCGACCAGGCCGAATCCGTCGACCACGCCGGCGCCGGCGTGGGTGGCGGATCTGCGGAGGTCGGACCTGTGGGGGTCGGATCTGTGGGGGTTGGAGCCCCGTCCGGCGGTGCTCCGTCGGCAGTCACAGCTCCTCCTAGTCGACCGTCGGGCTGAAGTCGCGCCCGGTCGGGCTGCCCGCGAAGTCAACCACGCCGATGATCAGCGCGATCACCACGGTGGTCGCGGCCAGCGCGATGCCCGCCCAGGCGAGCCTCTCACCGCGGCGCAGCCACGCGCTGCCGGTCAGATAACCCCCGGAGGCGTACGCCTCGCGGCGCGCCTGCACGGACAGGTAGAGCGCGATGCTGGCTGGCACGACGCCGCCGACCATCGGGCCGGTGAGCAACGCGATCAGGCCAAGCGCAAACACGGTGCCGGCTTTGGTGGAGCGCACCGGCTCCGGATCCATCGGATGGCGCAGGGCCGGCGACGTAACCACGCCTCCAGCCTACAAAGTGCGAGGCGCCCCGCACTGCACAGTGCGGGGCGCCTCGTCGACCAACAGCTGTTACCGGTACGACCCGAAGTCGAAGTCGTCCAGCGGCACTGCCTGGCCACTGGCCGGCCCGAAGCCGTAGTCGGTCTCCGGGTACCCGGTCATCGAGTACACCTTGGCCTTGGCCTCCTCGGTGGGCTCCACCCGGATGTTGCGGTACTTGCTGATGCCCGTACCGGCCGGGATGAGCTTACCGATGATGACGTTCTCCTTGAGACCGATCAGCGAGTCGCTACGCGCGTTGATCGCCGCGTCGGTCAGCACCCGGGTGGTCTCCTGGAAGGAGGCCGCCGAGAGCCAGGAGTCGGTCGCCAGCGACGCCTTGGTGATACCCATGAGCACCGGACGACCGGCGGCGGGCTCGCCGCCCTCGGCCACGAGCCGGCGGTTTTCCGACTCGAAGACCGCCCGGTCGACCAGGACGCCCGGCAGGAACTCGGTGGAGCCCGAGTCGATCACCGTGACGCGCTTCAGCATCTGCCGAATGATGATCTCGATGTGCTTGTCGTGGATGAGCACACCCTGCGAGCGGTAGACCTCCTGGACCTCCTGGGTCAGGTGGACCTGGACCGCACGCGGGCCGAGGATGCGCAGGAGCTCGTGAGGGTCGATGGTGCCCTCGGTGAGCTTCTCGCCGACCTCGACGTGGTCGCCGTCGTGCACCCGCAGCCGGACCCGCTTCGAGATCTTGTCGTACACGATCTCGTCGCTGCCGTCGTCGGGCACCACGATGATCTTCCGCGAGCGCTCGCCATCTTCGATCCGGATGCGCCCTGGGGTGTCGGCGATCGGCGCCTTGCCCTTGGGCACGCGGGCCTCGAAGATTTCCTGCACACGCGGCAGACCCTGGGTGATGTCCTCACCGGCGACACCACCGGTGTGGAAGGTACGCATCGTCAGCTGCGTGCCAGGCTCACCGATGGACTGGGCGGCGATGATGCCGACCGCCTCGCCGACGTCGACGGTCTTGCCGGTCGGCAGCGACCGGCCGTAGCAGGCCGCGCAGACTCCCAGCTTCGACTCGCAGGTGAGCACGCTGCGTACCCGGACCTGCTCGACACCCGCGGCGACCAGCCGGTCGACGAGGATCGAGTTGAGGTCGTTCCCGCGCTCGGCCACGACGGCGCCGTCGGGGCCCTTGATGTCGTCGGCCAGGGTGCGGGCGTGCACGCCGGTCTCGGCGTGCTCGTGCACCTGGAGATCACCGTTGATGACCTGGCCGACCGCCATCGTGATGGCGCGGTCGGTGCCGCAGTCTTCCTCACGGATGATCACGTCCTGCGACACGTCGACCAGACGCCGGGTCAGGTAACCCGAGTCGGCGGTACGCAGGGCGGTGTCGGCCAGACCCTTGCGGGCACCGTGCGTGGAGATGAAGTACTCCACCACCGACAGGCCCTCGCGGTAGCTCGACTTGATCGGCCGCGGGATGATCTCACCCTTGGGGTTGGCCACCAGGCCACGGATCGCCGCGATCTGCCGGAGCTGGAGCAGGTTACCGCGAGCGCCAGAGTTGATCATGACCCACAGCGGGTTCTCCTGCGGCAGCGAGGTCTCCATCTCCTTGGAGACCTCATTGGTCGCCTTGGTCCAGATCTCGATGAGCTCGCCGCGGCGCTCCTCCGCGGTCATCAGACCACGCTGGTACTGCTTGTCGATCCGCTCGGCTTCCTTCTCGTACCGCTCCATGATCTCGGGCTTGCGCGCCGGAGCGATGACGTCTTCCATGCCGATGGTCACGCCGGACCAGGTCGCCCAGTGGAAGCCGGCCTCCTTGAGCGCGTCGAGCGTCGCGGCCAGCGCCACCTTCGGGAACCGCTCGGCGAGGTCGTTGACGATCGCCGAGAGCTGGCTCTTGCGGATCTCGTAGTTCACGTAGCGGTAGCCCTGGGGCAGCGTCTCGTTGAAGAGCACGCGCCCCATCGTGGTGTCGACGATCAGCGGCTCACCGGGGGTCCAGCCCTCGGGCGGCGTCCACTCAGGACCGCCGACGCCGTTGTCGACCTCGACCACTCCCCGCAGCCGGATCCGGATTGGCGTCCCCAGCTGCAACTCGCCGTTGTCGAAGGCCATCCGCGCCTCGGCGTCGGAGCTGAACTCCCGGCCCTTGCCCTTGCCTTCCGGCTTCAGGTGGGTCAGGTAGTACAGGCCGATGACCATGTCCTGCGTGGGCATGGTGACCGGCTTGCCGTCGGCCGGCTTGAGGATGTTGTTCGACGACAGCATCAAGATCCGCGCCTCGGCCTGCGCCTCGGCGGACAGCGGCACGTGTACCGCCATCTGGTCACCGTCGAAGTCGGCGTTGAAGGCCGTGCAGACCAGCGGGTGGATCTGGATCGCCTTGCCCTCGACGAGCTGCGGCTCGAACGCCTGGATGCCGAGGCGGTGCAGGGTCGGTGCCCGGTTGAGCAGCACCGGGTGCTCCCCGATGACCTCTTCCAGGACGTCCCACACGACCGGGCGCTGACGCTCGACCATGCGCTTCGCCGACTTGATGTTTTGCGCGTGGTTGAGATCGACCAGGCGCTTCATCACGAACGGCTTGAACAGCTCCAGGGCCATCTGCTTGGGCAGGCCGCACTGGTGCAGCTTGAGCTGCGGGCCGACCACGATGACCGAACGGCCGGAGTAGTCGACGCGCTTGCCCAGCAGGTTCTGGCGGAATCGGCCCTGCTTGCCCTTGAGCATGTCGGACAGCGACTTGAGCGGGCGGTTACCCGGACCGGTGACCGGACGGCCGCGACGACCGTTGTCGAACAGAGCGTCGACGGCCTCCTGCAGCATCCGCTTCTCGTTGTTGACGATGATCTCGGGCGCGCCGAGGTCGATCAGTCGCTTGAGGCGGTTGTTCCGGTTGATCACGCGGCGGTACAGGTCGTTGAGGTCGGAGGTCGCGAAGCGGCCACCGTCGAGCTGCACCATCGGACGCAGGTCCGGCGGGATCACCGGTACGCAGTCGAGCACCATGCCGAGCGGCGAGTTGCGGGTGTTCAGGAACGCCGCGACGACCTTGAGCCGCTTGAGCGCCCGGATCTTCCGCTGGCCCTTGCCGGACCGGATGATCTCCCGGAGGTTGTCGGCCTCGGCGTCCAGGTCCATGTTTTCGAGCAGGGCCTTGATCGCCTCGGCACCCATGGCGCCGTTGAAGTACTCGCCGAACCGATCGCGCAGCTCGCGGTAGAGCAGCTCGTCGGTGACCAGCTGCTTCGGCTCGAGCTTGCGGAACGTGTCGAGCACCTCGTCGAGCCGGTCGATCTCGCGCTGCGCCCGGTCGCGGATCTGGCGCATCTCGCGCTCGCCAGCCTCCTTGACCTTGCGCCGCACGTCGGCCTTGGCGCCTTCGGCCTCCAGCTCGGCCAGGTCGGCCTCGAGCTTGGCGGCCCGCTTCTCGATCTCGGAGTCGCGGCTGTTTTCCGACTGCCGCTTCTCGGCGAGGATCTCGTTTTCGATCGTCGACATGTCGCGGTGACGGGCCTCGGTGTCCACACCGGTGACCACGTACGACGCGAAGTAGATGATCTTTTCGAGGTCCTTCGGGGCCAGGTCGAGCAGGTAACCGAGCCGGCTGGGGACGCCCTTGAAGTACCAGATGTGGGTGACCGGTGCGGCCAGCTCGATGTGGCCCATCCGCTCACGCCGCACCTTCGAGCGGGTCACCTCGACGCCGCAGCGCTCACAGATGATGCCCTTGAAGCGGACCCGCTTGTACTTACCGCAGTAGCACTCCCAGTCCCGCTGAGGACCGAAGATCTTCTCGCAGAAGAGCCCGTCCTTTTCCGGCTTGAGCGTGCGGTAGTTGATGGTCTCGGGCTTCTTGACCTCGCCGTGCGACCACTGGCGGATGTCGTCAGCGGTGGCCAGGCCGATGCGCAACTCGTCGAAGAAGTTGACGTCGAGCACTTGGTCCTATCCCTCGTATTTCGTGTTGCAGGGTGGGTTCTAGGCCTTGTCGTGGTGCCCGGGGGGGGCGGCCGCCCCGCCCCCCCCGTCCGTGCTCC
>NZ_JAIBNX010000014.1:0-12608 GCF_026130045.1 Micromonospora sp. CPCC 205371 | reverse complement strand
GTGGGTGCTGGGCTTTGCCGGGGGGCGGGGGCGTCCCCCCCCCCCTGCACTACGGTTCAGACTTCCTCGTCGCTGCTCGGCTCACGCCGGGACAGGTCGATGCCGAGTTCCTCCGCGGCCCGGAAGACCTCGTCGTCGGTCTCGCGCATTTCCAGGGCCACGCCGTCGCTGGACAGCACCTCGACGTTGAGGCACAGCGACTGCAGCTCCTTGAGCAGCACCTTGAACGACTCCGGGATGCCCGGTTCGGGGATGTTTTCGCCCTTGACGATCGCCTCGTAGACCTTCACTCGGCCGAGGACGTCGTCGGACTTGATCGTCAGCAACTCCTGGAGGGCGTACGCGGCGCCGTAGGCCTGCATGGCCCAGCACTCCATTTCACCGAACCGCTGGCCACCGAACTGCGCCTTACCACCCAGCGGCTGCTGCGTGATCATCGAGTACGGGCCGGTCGACCGAGCGTGGATCTTGTCGTCGACCAGGTGGTTCAGCTTGAGGATGTACAGGTAGCCGACCGCGATCGCGTCGGGCAGCGGCTCGCCGGAGCGCCCGTCGAACAGCCGGGCCTTGCCCGAACCGCCGACAAGCTGCACGCCGTCCCGGTTGGGCAGCGAGCTGGCGAGCAGACCCGTGATCTCGGCTTCCTTCACACCGTCGAACACCGGCGTCGCGACGTTGGTGCCCGGCTCGGACTCGCTGGCACCGATGGACGCCAAGGCGCGCTTCCAGTCGGTGTCCTCGCCCTCGACCTTCCAACCGGTCTTGGCGATCCAGCCGAGGTGGGTCTCGAGGACCTGACCGATGTTCATCCGGCTCGGCACACCCAGCGGGTTGAGCACGATGTCGACGGGCGTGCCATCCTCCAGGAACGGCATGTCTTCGACCGGCAGGATCTTGGAGATGACGCCCTTGTTACCGTGGCGGCCCGCGAGCTTGTCACCATCCTGGATCTTGCGCTTCTGGGCGACGTAGACCCGGACCAGCTCGTTGACGCCCGGAGGCAGCTCGTCGCCGTCTTCCCGGGAGAAGGTGCGTACGCCGATGACCGTGCCGGTCTCGCCGTGCGGCACCTTCAGCGAGGTGTCGCGCACCTCGCGCGCCTTCTCACCGAAGATCGCCCGCAGCAGCCGCTCTTCCGGGGTCAGCTCCGTCTCGCCCTTGGGCGTGACCTTGCCGACCAGGATGTCACCGGGGACGACCTCGGCACCGATCCGGATGATGCCGCGCTCATCGAGGTCAGCGAGCATCTCCTCGCTGACGTTCGGGATGTCACGGGTGATCTCTTCCGGGCCCAGCTTGGTGTCGCGGGCGTCGACCTCGTGCTCCTCGATGTGGATCGAGGTGAGCACGTCCTGCTGCACCAGGCGCTGCGACAGGATGATCGCGTCCTCGTAGTTGTGCCCCTCCCAGGACATGAACGCCACGAGCAGGTTGCGCCCGAGCGCCATCTCGCCCTCGTCGGTGCACGGACCGTCGGCGATCACCTGACCGGCTTCGACCCGGTCACCCTCGAACACGACCGGCTTCTGGTTGACACAGGAGCCCGCGTTGGAGCGGCGGAACTTGTGCAGCAGGTAGGTGCGGCGGTGACCGTCGTCCTGGTGCACCGTCACGTAGTCGGCGCACAGGTCTTCGACCACGCCACCGACCTCGGCGACCACCACGTCACCGGCGTCGACCGCGGCACGGTACTCCATGCCCGTGCCCACGAGCGGCGCCTCGGCCTTGACCAGCGGCACCGCCTGGCGCTGCATGTTGGCGCCCATGAGCGCACGGTTGGCGTCGTCGTGCTCGAGGAACGGGATCATGGCGGTCGCGACCGACACCATCTGGCGCGGCGAGACGTCCATGTAGTCGACGGCGGACGGCACGACGTAGTCGACCTCGCCGCCCTTCCGGCGGACCAGGACCCGGTCCTCGGCGAACGTGCCGTCGGACTTCAACGGAGCGTTGGCCTGGGCCTTGACGAACCGGTCCTCTTCATCCGCCGTCAGATAGTCGATCTGGTCGGTGACCCGACCGTTTTCGACCTTCCGGTACGGCGTCTCGATGAACCCGAACGGGTTGACGCGCCCGAACGTGGAGAGCGCGCCGATCAGGCCGATGTTCGGGCCTTCCGGCGTCTCGATCGGGCACATCCGGCCGTAGTGGGACGGGTGCACGTCACGGACCTCGAAGCCGGCCCGCTCGCGGGACAGACCACCGGGGCCCAGCGCCGAGAGGCGCCGGCGGTGGGTCAGGCCCGCCAGGGGGTTGGTCTGGTCCATGAACTGCGAGAGCTGCGACGTGCCGAAGAACTCCTTGATCGCCGCCACCACCGGGCGGATGTTGATCAGAGTCTGCGGCGTGATCGCCTCGACATCCTGGGTGGTCATCCGCTCCCGGACAACCCGCTCCATGCGGGAGAGACCGACCCGAACCTGGTTCTGGATCAGCTCGCCGACGGTGCGCAGGCGGCGGTTGCCGAAGTGGTCGATGTCGTCGGCCTCGTACCCCTCCTCGCCGGCGTGCAGCCGGCAGAGGTACTCGACCGTCGCCACGATGTCTTCGACGGTGAGGACGCCCGTGGTGATCGGGACGTTGACCTCGAGCTTCTTGTTGAACTTGTATCGACCGACCTTGGCGACGTCATACCGCTTCGGGTTGAAGAAGAGGTTGTCGAGCAGGGTCTGCGCGTTCTCCCGCGTCGGCGGCTCACCCGGCCGCAGCTTGCGGTAGATGTCCAGCAACGCCTCGTCGACGCCGGCGATGTGGTCCTTCTCCAGCGTGGTCATCATTAGCTCAGACCAGCCGAACCGCTCGCGGATCTGCTCGGCGGTCCAGCCGATGGCCTTGAGAAGGACCGTGACGGCCTGGCGACGCTTGCGGTCGATGCGGACACCGACGGTGTCGCGCTTGTCGATATCGAACTCCAACCAGGCACCCCGACTCGGGATGACCTTGACGCTGGAGAGATCGCGGTCGGACGTCTTGTCCGGCTGCTTGTCGAAGTAGACGCCCGGGGACCGGACGAGTTGGCTAACCACTACGCGCTCGGTGCCGTTGATGATGAAGGTGCCCTTGGGCGTCATCATCGGGAAGTCACCCATGAACACCGTCTGGCTCTTGATCTCGCCAGTGGTGTTGTTGGTGAACTCCGCCGTCACGAACAACGGCGCGCAGTAGGTCAGATCCTTCTCCTTGCACTCCTCGATCGAGGCCTTGACCTCGTCGAAGCGGGGGGCAGAGAAGGAAAGGGACATGGTGCCCGAGAAGTCCTCAATAGGACTAATCTCGTCGAGGATCTCCGCGAGACCAGAGCGGGCGTGCGGGTCGTCAGCCGACCGGCCCTGCCAGCCCTCATTGCCGACCAGCCAGTCGAAAGACTCGTTCTGGATGGCGAGGAGGTTGGGGACCTCGAGATGTTCAGTGATCCTGCCGAATGAAACTCGGCGCGGAGCGAATGCGCTCGACGTACGACTGGTCTTCGCAGGGCGGGAAGCTGCCAAGATGCGTCCTTCCGAGGACCGGTGCTGCAAAACGGCCGTTGCGCGCGCACCCCGACTGGACCCGATCCAGAAGGCCAGTTTCGGACATTCCGGGCAGGGCTGAAGTCGGAAGGCAGCGCAAACTAGCAGTGTAGCCGAGCGGCTAACCGCTGTCCACCCACCCAGCCCACCTTACGGCAGCGCGTCGCGGAACGAGCCCATCAACACCTCTGCGGTGCCTCCGAGCCGCTCAGAACGCGGCGCTAACCGCGTGTGCCGGCCAGACGCCGACCGCGTTGCGATCTTGCGATCTCAAGCGCTGCCGTCCGACCGGTGGCCGTTGCAAGTGCGGAAGGACTTGCTGATGTCAGCGTGCCTGTCAGCAAACGCTGCGTCAAGGGTTCTGCCGCGGGTCGGACTGCCGTGATCGGCGCCACGCCACCATCCTCGCGGCTGATCAGGCACTTTGCCCGGCGTGTCCCCGGCGTGTCGCGGTACGAAAAAGGCGCCGCCCTGTCCGGACGGCGCCTTTTCTGGTGACTCGAACCAGTTAGGAGCCGTGGCGACCAACGACGGCGCCCGACCCGTATTCCGGTTTGGGTTACTTGAGGGTGACCTTGGCGCCTTCGCCCTCGAGCTTGGTCTTGGCCTTCTCGGCGGTCTCCTTGTTGACCTTCTCCAGGATGGCCTTCGGCGCGGCCTCGACCACGTCCTTGGCCTCCTTCAGGCCCAGGCCGGTCAGCTCGCGCACGACCTTGATGACCTGGATCTTCTTGCCACCGTCCGACTCGAGGACGACGTCGAACTCGTCCTGCTCCGGCTCGGCCTCGGCCGCCGGGGCGCCCGGCGCGGCGGCGGCCACGGCCACCGGCGCGGCGGCCTGTACGTCGAAGGTGTCCTCGAACTGCTTCACGAACTCCGAGAGCTCGATCAGCGTCATCTCCTTGAACGCGTCGAGCAGCTCTTCGGTGCTGAGCTTCGCCATGATGTCTGGCGTCCTTTCCTAGTTGTCTTGATCGAAGAGCCGCGTCACGCGGCAGCTCTTCGGGTAGGCCGCTACGCGGCTGTGGTTTCCTGTTCGCGCTTTTCCTGCAGGGCAGCCGCCAGACGAGCGGTCTTGGTAAGCGGAGCCTGGAGCACGGCCGCGGCCTTGCTCAGGTTCGCCTTCATGGCGCCGGCCAGCTTGGCCAGCAGCACCTCACGGGACTCGAGGTCGGCGAGCTTGTTGACCTCGGCCGCCGAGATCGCCTTGCCCTCGAAAACGCCGCCCTTGATGACCAGATGCGGGTTGGCCTTCGCGAATTCGCGCAGGCCCTTCGCCGCTTCCACGACATCGCCGGAGACGAAGGTGAGCGCGGTAGGACCGGAGAACAGCTCGTCGAGTCCGCTGATCCCCGCCTCTGCCGCAGCCCGCTTGGCCAGGGTGTTCTTGGCCACCGAGTACGTCGCGGTCTGGCCAAGGGTCCGCCGCAGCTTGGTGAGCTGCGCGACCGTGAGGCCGCGGTACTCGGTCAGCACGGTCGCGTCCGCGTTGCGGAAGCGGTCGGTGAGCTCGGCGACGGCCGTGGCCTTGTCGGCCCGAACCGGCTTGTCCGCCATGTCCCTCCTCTCGTTGCTCCTTGCTGGTTCGCCAGGGCCCGGCAACGAAAAACGCCCCGGCGCAGGGCGCACGGGGCGGGACATAGTCACGCTGATCCTGTACTTCCCTGCGCGGGTCGCCCGTCGAGACGGGACCTTCGACCGTGCCGGGGCACGGTGACCAGCGGTCTTCGGGTGTATCTGGGTGGCCAGCTTAGCCTGGCCACCCAGGGCGTTCCAAATTAGCTCTCGACCTCGGTGAGGTTACGCGTGACGTTCGGGTCGACCGGCACGCCGGGGCCCATCGTCGTGGCGACCGTGACCTTCCTCAGGTACTTGCCCTTGGCCGCGGACGGCTTGACCCGCAGCACCTCGTCGAGGACCGCCGCGTAGTTCTCGAGGAGCTTGTCCTCGGCGAACGACGCCTTGCCGATGATCAGGTGCAGGTTGGAGTGCTTGTCCACCCGGAAGGTGATCTTGCCGCCCTTGATCTCGGTGACCGCCTTGGTGACATCCATCGTCACCGTGCCGGTCTTCGGGTTCGGCATGAGACCGCGCGGGCCCAGGATCCGCGCGATCCGACCGATCTTGGCCATCTGGTCCGGCGTGGCGATAGCCGCGTCGAACTCCAGCCAGCCCTCCTGAATCCGGGCGACCAGCTCGTCGGTGCCGACCTCGTCGGCGCCGGCGGCGGCGGCCTCCTCGGCCTTCGCACCAGCCGCGAAGACGATCACGCGGGCGGTCTTACCGGTGCCGTGCGGCAGGTTGACCGTGCCGCGGACCATCTGGTCGGCCTTCCGGGGGTCGACACCGAGGCGCATCGCGACCTCGACCGTGGCGTCGAACTTGACCGGCGACGTCTCCTTGGCGAGCTTGATCGCCTCAACCGGGGTGTAGAGCTTGGTGCGGTCGATCTGCTCAAGTGCCTTGCGATAGCTCTTGCTGCGCTGCATTGCTTGTTTCTCCTGTGGTCATTGGCGGGCCGGAGCACGGCCCTCCCACGTACGGGCTTTCAGTCCTTGACGGTGATGCCCATCGACCGGGCGGTGCCGGCGATGATCTTCTCGGCCTGGTCGAGGTCGTTGGCGTTGAGGTCCGCCATCTTCTTCTCGGCGATCTCGCGCAGCTGGGCGCGGGTGACCGAGCCGACCTTGTCGGTGTGCGGGACGCCGGAGCCCTTCGGCACGCCAGCAGCCTTGATCAGCAGGCGGGCGGCGGGGGGCGTCTTCAGCACGAACGTGAACGAACGGTCCTCGTACACGCTGATCTCGGCCGGGACGATGTCGCCGCGCTGCGACTCGGTCTGGGCGTTGTACGCCTTGCAGAACTCCATGATGTTGACGCCGTGCTGACCGAGCGCCGGCCCGACCGGCGGCGCGGGGGTGGCCTGGCCCGCCGGGAGCTGAAGCGTGAACGTCTTGACGAGCTTCTTCTTCGGAGGCATGTCTCTTCCTGGGCGGTGGTGGTGACGTGCCGGCCGCACGGCCAGCACACAAACTGGCGGCCGCGGGCGCGCACGGTCAAGCGCGGCCGCAGGCCGACGTTCAAGCGTAGCGCAGACCGATTAGATCTTCGCGACCTGGTTGAAGTTGAGCTCGACCGGGGTCTCGCGACCGAAGATCGACACCAGCACCTTGAGCTTCTGCTGGTCGGCGTTGATCTCGCTGATCGTCGCGGGCAGCGACGCGAACGCGCCGTCGGTGACGGTCACCGAGTCGCCCACCTCGAAGTCGAGCACCTTGACCTCGGGCTTGGCCTTCTTCTGCTCGGTCTCGACCGCTGGCGCCAGCCACTTCAGCACCTCGTCGAGCGACAGCGGCGCCGGTCGGTCGGCCCGGTCGGTCGCACCGACGAACCCGGTGACGCCCGGAGTGTTCCGCACACAGGAGTACGACTCCGGAGTCAGCTCCATGCGGACCAGGATGTAGCCCGGGAAGACCTTGTTCTGCACCTGGAGGCGCTTGCCGTTCTTGACCTCGACCTCTTCGCGGGTCGGCACCTCTACCTGGAAGATGTAATCCTCCATGTCGAGGCTCGTGATGCGGGTCTCGAGGTTGGTCTTGACCTTGTTCTCGTAGCCGGCGTACGAGTGCACCACGTACCAGTCGCCCGGTGCGTAGCGCAGCTTCTGACGCAGCTCGGCGACCGGATCGAAGTCGCCGTCCGGCTCCGCGACCGGCGCGTACTCCGGCTCGCTGTCGGCCACGACGCGGTCGTCGGCGGCGGTTGCCACCGAGGACTGCTCGTCGGCGGTTCCAGCGGTCTCGTCGTACTCAGGCACGCTCGCTCACTTCCGTGTTGTCATTCCTGGTTGCCGAAGACGAACAGCACGCCCTTGGCGAACCCGTAATCCAGCAGGGCCACGATCGCCAGCATGAAAGCGACGAACACGACCACAACTGCGGTGTAGGTCAGCAGCTCCTTGCGAGTCGGCCAGATGACCTTACGCAGCTCTGCCACGACCTCGCGGATGAACCGCACTAGCCGCCCGAAGATCCCGACCCGGGAGACGTCCTTCTTGGCCTTCGGCTTGTCGGTCGGCTCCGCCTTGGGACGCGCCCGAGTCGCGGTGCCGCCGCGCGAGACCGGCTCGTCGGCGTCATCCTCGTCATCGGCGTCGTCGTCAACAGCGTCGTCGAAGGACTCGTCGAGGTCGTCGACGGCATCGTCGTCGTCGCGCCGATTTCTCTCGGCCACTTCGCCCTCCGTGGGTCGTTGGGTACTGCGGCGGCGACCCACCGGCTGAGGAGGACCACGACCAGCTACAGCCGGCGGGACCAACCCCGGGGCCGGTCAGGCCTTAGGCGCAGGGGCGACAGGACTCGAACCTGCAACCTGCGGTTTTGGAGACCGCTGCGCTGCCAATTGCGCCACACCCCTGTGGGGGCAGTTACCCGCCCGAGGCAGGCTCGGGCAGGGGTTACTACCCCACGGCGGACCAGTGTACGGGTAGACACCTGAGTTTCCCAACCTGGGCTAGGCGGGTCGGCGCACCAACGCTCTGGCCTGGGACAGCACTTTCTCTCCACGGCAGGTCGCGGTGATATCGATCTGCATCAGCCCCGCCTCGGTCTCGCCCTTGGCCACGCCTCGGACCTCGAGTTCGGTGCCCTCGTCGTCGTCGGGAACCGGCACCGGCCGGCTGAACCGCACGCTGAAGTCGACCACGGCGTCCGCGGACCCGGCCCAGGCGGTCACCGCCCGGCCGACCAGCGCCATCGTGTACATGCCGTGCGCGATCACGCCTGGAAGGCCCACCTTGGTGGCGAACCGCTCGCTCCAGTGGATCGGGTTGAAGTCACCCGAGGCACCCGCGTACCGGACCAGGTCGGCTCGGGTCACCCGGAACGTCTGTACCGGCAGCTCCATGTCAGCCCTCCCCGCGTACGACGATCTTGGACCAGGCGGTGACCACCGGCTCGCCGGCGGCCGACGCGACGTCGGTGCGCATGGTCAGGAAGTCGTGCCCACCCCGCGACCGGATCTCCTCGATCGTGTTGGTGGACACCAGCTCGTCACCGGCGACGATCGGCCGGGTGTACGCGAAGCGCTGATCGCCATGCACCACGCGGCTGTAGTCGACGCCCAGATCCGGATCTTCGACGATCTGGCGGTTGGCCGCCATCGTGATCACGACAGCGAAGGTGGGCGGCGCGACGACGTCGGGATAGCCCGCCGCACGCGCTGCCTCGGGGTCGTGATGCAGCTCGTCGGCGGCACCTATGGCCGTCGCGAACTCACGAATCTTTTCGCGGCCGACCTGGTAAGAAGCGGTCGGTGGATAGCTGCGACCGGCGAAGGACGGGTCCAAGGGCATGCCGCCGAACTTACCGGCAGCAGGCCCTTTCAACCTATCGAGTCTCGCGGTGGGCAGTGTGCTTGCCGCAACGCGGGCAGAACTTCTTCAGCTCAATGCGGTCCGGGTCGTTGCGACGGTTCTTGCGCGTGATGTAGTTGCGCTCCTTGCACTCCACACACGCCATAGTGATCTTGGGACGGACGTCGGTCGCCTTGGCCACGGCGGAGTGCCTTCCTCGCTAACGGACTAACCTACCGGCGTACGAGAGTACCCGGACACGCAAAGTGGGCGCCAACCGGCGCCCGTCTCGTGCGTAGCGGTGGCCGGACTTGAACCGGCGACACAGCGATTATGAGCCGCTTGCTCTGCCATCTGAGCTACACCGCCGCGTTGGGCCCAAGGTGACCCGCAGAGCCCCCTTACGGAATCGAACCGTAGACCTTCTCCTTACCATGGAGACGCTCTGCCGACTGAGCTAAGGGGGCGCGTGCGCAGGGGTAAGAGTACACGGCAGCCTCCGCGACACGAAATCGGATAGGCCGTGTCGAGGGTTACGTCGAGCCCTAAGTCACGGCCCGCAGACGGCGTACCTCGCCGAGCGGCGTGGGCTCCGATTCGGTACGCGCACCGAACCACGCCTCAAGCCGCTCGTACGGCAGCGGACGGCTGAAAAGGAAGCCCTGCCCTACCTCGCAGCCCATCTCCTTGAGCAGCTCAAGGGTGAGCTCACTCTCGACGCCCTCGGCCACCACGGTCAGGCCGAACTGCAGCGACAGCGCCACCACGGCACGCACGATCGCCAGGTCGCCAGGGTCGGTCGCCATGCCCTGCACGAAGGTCCGGTCGATCTTCACCTCGTGCACCGGCAGGCGGCGCAGGTAGGACAGCGACGAGTACCCGGTGCCGAAGTCGTCGACGGACAGCCGTACGCCCAGGTCGCGCAGCCGGCGCAGGGTGGGCATCGGTCGGTCGGTCGGCCCGACCACGCTGTCTTCCTTGATCTCGAAGGTGACCTGCTCGGGCGCCACGCCGTACTCGCCCAGAAGAGCCTCCACCCGAGCCGGGAAGCCGGGATCGATGAGAGTACGAGGGGAGAGGTTGACCGCGACGGAGAGCGGACGGTCAGCGTCGGCCCAGTCTCGACAGCGCCGCAGCCCCTCCCTGAGCACCGCTTCGGTGAGCCGGCCGAGCTGGCCGGTGTGCTCCGCGACGGCGACGAAGTCTTCCGGTGCCACCGCGCCGTGCGCGGGGTGCTCCCACCGGGCGAGGCACTCGACACCCACCAGGCGGCGGTCGGTCAGCAGCACCTTCGGCTGGAAATACACCTCCAGCTCGTCGTTGTCGAGCGCCCGGCGCAGGTCGCCGGCCAGCTCCAGACGGCGCACCGACCGCGACTCCAGGCCCGCGCTGAAGAGCTGGACGCCGCCGGGCATGGCCTTGGCGGCCGTCGCGGCCACGTCTGCGCGCTGCAGCAGCGTCGCCGGGTCGCTTCCATGATCAGGATGCACCGCGACACCGATGGCCATGTCGACGTCGAGCGTCAGCGCACCGAAAACCATAGGATCGCGGACCTGCTCGCGGAGCTGGACGGCAAGCTCGGTGGCCGCCTCCGCGCTCTCCGCCCGCAGGTTGACCACGAACTCGTCGCCACCGACGCGTCCCACGAGGGCAGCGGGCGGCGCGTGCCGGCGCAGCCGGCTGGCCACCTCGGCGAGCAGCTTGTCGCCGGCCGCGTGCCCGAGCGACTCGTTGACGTCGCGCAGCCGGTCGATGTCGAAGAGCAGCACCGCGACCACCTCGCCGGGCGCGCGCACCGCGACCGACTCTTCCAGCGCCTCGGTGATGCGGCGGCGGTTGGCGAGGGCGGTGAGGCCGTCGTGGTACGCGTCGTAGCGCAACCGGTCGACGAGCCGCGAGTTTTCCACCGCGACACCGGTATGAGCGGCGATCGTCTCCAGGATCCGGACGTCGCCGGCGGTGAAGTGGCCAAGATCGCCCATCCGGTTGACCACTTCGAGGGTGCCGACAACCGCGGGACCGGAGCGCAGCGGCGTGACGATGACGTCCTTGACCCGCGCCTCGCGGAGCGCCTGCCGCAGTGCTTCGTCGCCGCCGAGCCGAGCGCCGAGCGCGACCGTCCGACCGCCGTCCTCTCGTACCCGGGCACGCACCTCGACCGGCGTCGGCGCGATGTCCAGGAGGCCGGAGTCGTCGACCCGGGCGGAGAGCAAAACCTCCGGATGCCGGCCCTGTGCGGGCAACCACAGCGTCGCGAACTCGGCCTGCATCATGGCCCGGACCCGCCCCAGCAGCGCGTCGGCCAGCGACCCGCCACGCGGCGTCTCGCTGATCGCACGAGTGAGGTCGTAAAGATCGGAAAGCATCCGGTGCTGGCGCAGGAACTGCGCGTACGACCGGTACACCAGCACGAGCACGGCGGCGAGCGCCACCAGCAGCAGCGCGCCCCACAGTGTCACCGACAGGACGATCAGGATCGTGAGGCCGATAACGACGTTGATCGCCGCGGTGATCAGGCCGATTCCGGCCGTACGGAGGACCTCGATGCCGGCCTGCGGACCCTGCACCAGCGTGTGCACGCCAGCCACCGCGGCCAGCGTCATCAGCGTGCTGGTGCTCACCGCGGCGAAGAGGATGCCCCACGTGCCGGGCCCGACGCCCTCCATCGGCTTGAACGCCAACAGCACCAAACCAGCGAGCGATGTCGCGGCAGCGGTCTTCGCGATGTTGAACGACGCCTTCACCGGCGAACTGCGGCGCCGCAACTGCGTGATGATCGCACCGACCGTGAAGACCAGTACCACCATGAACGTCGGCAGGTAGAACAGCGCCAGCGTCAGCGGGATCTCGTTGATCGTGATCGTGTAGCCCTGACGGCGGACCACGAAGTGAAAGACCGCGACCTCTGCGGCCACGAAGACACCGAGGATGAGGATCGCGTCGGTCCACGCACCAAGCCGCTGGTCATCGACGAGCCCGATGGCCGTAGCCCAGATGATCGCGAGGAGAATCAGCGGACCCGTTATGAGCCAGGCCTGACTCGCCGAACGGCGCCCAACGCGCTGCCGTTTGGCCATGCGTCAGAGTCCGAAGATGCTGCCGGCTCCCGCTCCGGACCCGCCATCAATGCCCGGCACCGTCCACACGGCAGACCAGTCCCAGTCCATGGTCGTGACCCCGCCGGAGGAGCCCACGGTGGAGACGACGACCACCGCGGCCAGAGCCAGGACCAAGCCGGCAAGACGGCCCAGTCTGCCTGTACGCATCGAACGCTCCTGTCGGGGGGTTACTGCGGGACGGAATCAGTGAGGTTCCCCTGATGGTGCCACACCTGGGCTGCCAGACACACACTCATCCCCCGCTTGGCACCACAGTACGCAAAATCCTGGCTGAACGGCTGACCGGGGCCTTAGCTTCGCATTAAGTCACGGCTCACTTCTGATACCACCGGGAACGCCGTCACCAGGGACAACACCTGAGAAAAACTTGGTTTTCCCAACTTTGCACAGAGCTGCGGAGAGGGCGGGAAGCGCTTTATACGGTACTGGCGAAGTTTGCTGTTCGTCTGTTTTGTCTACCGCTTCTTTCATCACTCTCCATGATCGCCATCATCCAGAGCGACAGTTCCCGCCGCATCGACACTCGTAACCCCTCCCCTCCCCTCCCCTCCGTCCCCACGCCGCGCCGCGCCGCGCCCGCCATGCGATGCCGCGCCATGCCCCGCGCGCCGCGCCGGGCCGGGCCGC
>NZ_JAIBNX010000139.1 GCF_026130045.1 Micromonospora sp. CPCC 205371 | reverse complement strand
GTGCGCCGCGCGTGCCGGGCCGCGCCGCGCGTGCCGGGCCGCGCCGCGCGTGCCGGGCCGCGCCGCGCGACGTCGTGACGTCGTGACGTCGATCAAGGAGATCTTCACCGATCAAGGGCGAACGCACGTGGAAAAGAGATCCAAACGCGTGCGTTTGGCCTTGATCGACGCAGCGCTGCGTGGCGCGGCCGTCCACGGCCCGGGTAAACGCGCAGAGCGCGTTTACGACCGATCGACGCAGCAGTGCGTGGCGCGGCCGTCCACGGCCCGCATAGACGCGCAGAGTGCGTTCACGACCGATCGACGCAGGCTGCGTGGCGCGACCGTCCATGGGTCGCGTAACGCGCGGAGCGCGTTTACGACTGATCGGCGGGGAGAGGGGAGGGGGTGACGGGCGCGAAAGCGCGTGGGCGAGGAGAGGGCGCGGTGGGGTGGGTGGTCGCGGGTGGCGCGAGTCGGTAATGCTGTGGTCCGTGACCACCCCTCAAGATCTGGACGAACGGTTCCGGGAGGCGATCGGCGCCCTGGCACCGTCGGCGGGGGCGCGACCGCCGGACGGGCCGGTGCGTGACGGTACGGCGCTCACCGGCGATGCGGCGCTCGGGCTCTTCGACGCCCAGCTCACCAGCCGGCACCTGGATCTGGCGGCGCGCTGGCTGCGGAGCTTCGGTGAGGGGTACTACACGATCGGCTCGGCCGGGCACGAAGGTAACGCCGCCGTCGCCGCCGCGCTCCGCCCGACGGACCCCGCGCTGCTGCACTACCGGTCGGGCGGGTTCTACTGTGCCCGCGCCGCTCAGTCGCGGGCCGGCGACGACGAGCCGGGCCGGCACACGACCTCGGCGAACGGTGACGCGGACCCGCTGGCTGACGCGGCGCGCGACGTGCTGCGGGGTGTGATCGCGTCGGCGGAGGAACCGATCGCCGGAGGTCGTCACAAGGTCTTTGGAAACGCCGACCTGCACGTGATCCCGACCACGTCGACAGTCGCCTCGCACCTGCCGCGCGCGGTGGGTGTGGCGTTCGCGATCGAGCGGCTCCGGCGCACCGGCGCGTCGGGGCGGCTGCCGCGCCCGCAGCTCGACGGCCAGTCGCCGTGGCCGACCGACGCGATCGTGGTCTGTTCGTTCGGCGACGCGTCGATCAACCATGCCGCCGCGACCGCCGCGTTCAACACCGCTGGCTGGTGCGATCACTCTGGCTTGCGGCTCCGGGCGCTGTCCGCCGGCGAAGCCAGCGACAGCGGGACCAGCGCCCGTCCCCCGGGGGGCGGGGGGGCGCCCGCGCGGGGGTCGCGACCCGGGCTCAAATACTTCACGGCGGACGGCTGCGACGCCGCTGCCACCTACGACGTGGCCACGGAGGCGGCGGCCTGGGTACGCCGTCACCGCCGTCCCGCCGTGCTCCACCTGCGCATGGTGCGCCTCATGGGACACGCGGGCGCGGACGTGGAGACGGCGTACCGGACACCTGCCGAGATCGAGGGGGACCTCGGCCGCGACCCGCTGGTCGCCACCGCGCGGCTGCTCGTGGAGGCCGGCTTGGCGACGCCCGACGAGCTGATCTCCCGGTACGACGAGGTGGGCTGGCAGGTACGCAAGGTGGCCGAGGAGGTGCTCGGCGAGCCCAAGCTCGACGGGGCGGCGGAGATCGTCGCGCCGCTGGCACCGCGCCGGCCTGTGCGAGTGGCCCGTGCCATCGCCGACGCCGCCGGCCGCGCCCTAGGGCCGGTTGCCGCGGCGCGGGCGGCCGGGTTCGGCGACAAGCTGCCCGAGCAGGCGGGACCGCTCACCCTCGCCCAGACGATCAACGCGGCGCTCGCCGACGGCATGGTCACCCATTCGGGGATGGTGACCTTCGGCCAGGACGTGGCGCTCAAGGGCGGCGTGTATGGGGTGACGAAGGGGCTGCGGGACAGGTTCGGGGCGTCGCGGGTGTTCGACACGCTGCTCGACGAGACCTCGATCCTCGGGCTCGGGCTGGGCACGGGGCTGGCCGGGATGCTGCCGGTCCCCGAGATCCAGTACCTGGCGTACCTGCACAACGCCGAGGACCAACTGCGTGGCGAGGCCGCCACGATGCAGTTCTTCTCCCGGGGCGCGTACCGCAATCCGATGGTGGTGCGGATCGCGGGACTGGCGTACCAGGAGGGCTTCGGCGGGCACTTCCACAACGACAACTCGGTAGCGGTACTGCGCGATGTCCCTGGTCTTGTGGTCGCGGTGCCGGCGCGGGCCGACGACGCCGCGCCGATGCTCAGGTCGTGCCTGGCCAGCGCGGCGGTCGACGGCAGCGTCTGCGTCTTCCTGGAGCCGATCGCGCTGTATCACACTCGTGACCTGTACGCGGATGGCGACGGTGAGTGGCTGGCGCCGTACCTGCCGCCCGACGAGTGGGCCACCGGCCACGTCCCCATCGGGCGGGCCCGCGTCTACGGGGTGGGTACCGCCGAGGACCTGACGATCATCACGTTCGGGAACGGGGTCCGGATGTCGCTGCGCGTGGCCGCCCGGCTCGCCAGCGAGGGTGTCGGCTCCCGCGTGGTCGATCTGCGCTGGCTGTCGCCGCTGCCGGTGGCCGACATCGTCCGCGAGTCCGCCGCGACCGGTCGGGTCCTGGTCGTCGACGAGACGAGGCGTTCCGGCGGGGTCGGCGAGGGCGTCGTCGCTGCCCTCGTCGACGGCGGGTACGTCGGTTCGGCGCGACGTATCGCATCGGTTGACTCGTTCATCCCGCTTGGGCCGGCGGCTCGGCACGTTCTGGTCACGGAAGATGCCATCACCCAGGGTGCCCGGGCGCTGTTGGCGCGGTAAATTCCGTTCCACTCGGTGCGCCACTTGCGCACGAGGGCACAACTGTGTGGACTACGCGCTATCGGCGTCGGCAGGCGTCGGGAGTGTTGAGATGAGGAGGCACGCGACAGTGAGCGCGACCGCTGGTCAGGCCGCCGACGGCGTTCGGAGCCTGGCGGACCGGTTCGGCATCGAGCCGGGGATGGTGGTCATGGAGATGGGGTACGACGATGACGTCGACCAGGATCTCCGCGACGCCCTGACCGACCGCTGCGGGGAGTTGGTCGACGAAGACACGGACGAGGTCGTCGACGCGGTGCTGGTTTGGTACCGCGATGGCGACGGTGACCTTTTCGAACTGCTCGTCGATGCCCTCCACCCGCTCGCCGACAACGGCGTGGTGTGGCTACTGACACCCAAGGCCGGGCGGCCTGGACACGTCGAGCCGAGCGACATCAGTGAGGTCGCACCCACCGCCGGGCTCCAGCAGACCTCGACGGTCAACGCAGGCAAAGACTGGAGCGCCGCCCGGTTGGTGCTGCCCCGCGCCGCCCGTTCGAAGAAGTAGCCAAGCCCACCCTCGCCCGGCCGGCGGCGTGCCCCGCCGCCGGTCTATCGTCGTGTGCGCAGACCTGGGTGAGAGAAGGGCTATTTCATGCCGATCGAGGTGGGCGCGGAGGCGCCCGACTTCCTGCTGCGCGACCAGAACAACCAGGAGGTGCGGCTCAGCGACTACCGGGGGCGGCAGAACGTGCTCCTGGTGTTCTACCCGCTGGCCTTCACTGGCACTTGCCAGGGTGAGCTGTGCGAGGTGCGCGACAACCTCAACGAGTACGTCAACGACGACGTCCAGGTGCTGACCGTCAGCGTCGACTCCGTCTTCAGCCACAAGGTCTGGGCCGAGCGCGAGGGCTTCGAGTTTCCGCTGCTCTCCGACTTCTGGCCGCACGGTGCGGTGGCGCAGGAGTACGGGGTGTTCAACGCCGAGCGCGGCTTCTCCAATCGGGGCACCTTCATCATCGACAAGGCCGGTGTGGTGCGGTTCGCCGAGCAGAACATGCCCGGCGAGGCCCGTGACCAGCTCGCCTGGCGGAAGGCACTGGCCGAGCTGACGGCGTGATCCGGCTTGCGCGTGGCGGTCGGTGACGGCAAGGTAAGCTTGCCGCCGCCGGCCGACGTGCGTGCGGGCGCGTAGCTCAGTGGAAGAGCACTCGCCTTACAAGCGAGGGGTCGCAGGTTCGAAACCTGCCGCGCCCACAAACCGCACCTGACCAGGCAAAACTTCTGTCCCACCATAGACGGAAGTTTTGCCTGGCCGCACAGCGAGTATTCGCTTATACGGGACGGTGTCGGACCTGACTGTTAGCGTCGCCGGCATGGCACGGGATGTAGCAGCCGTCACGCGAGCCAGCAAAGCCACAACAAAGCCGGCAGAAACGGACCTCTCCGGCGTGTCGCGGGTCGACACCAACGAAACGGGCCAGGAATCCCCAGATCTCTCGAATGTAGGCGAGGGGTCAACGCCCGCGTTCAAGGCCCGCAGGAAGGTCAAGGCCCCAAGCAGACGGCCTGACCCGAAGCACTTCAAGCCCTTCATCGACTCGTTCGAGATCCACCTGCGCTCGATCAAACGTGCCGCCCGCACGCGGGAGATGTACTGCGACGCCCTGGTGTGGTTTGGCGGCTGGCTCGCCCAGAACCACACCGACGTGGACGGCTGGGACGAGGTCGACAAGGATCACCTGCGGCTGTTCTTCGTCGAGCTCCACGACGCCGGCTACGCGGCCAGCTACGTCAACAACATCGGCCGCTGCCTGCAAGCCTTCTTCAAATGGTTCGCGGTGGAGGAGGATCTGCCGAACCCGTTCGAGAAGGTGAAGCCTCCGCCGCCGCCGAAGATGGGCGAGTCGCCGCCCCCGGTGATCGAGTTGGAGCAGCTCAAGGCGTTGATCAAGGATGCGGAGAAGGGCCGCGACTACGCCTCACGCCGGGACGCGGCGATCATGCGGATCTTCGCCTGCACCGGCTGTCGGCTGTCGGAGATCGCCAACCTGACCGTCGACGACATCGACGTGGCGAACCGAACTGCGGTGGTCACCGGCAAGGGCAACAAAACCCGAACCGTCAAATTCGATCACAAATGTGCCCTGGCGCTAGACCGGTACATGCGTATCCGTGCCCGCCACAAGCACGCCCAGCTCAAGAACCTGTGGATCGGCGAACGGCGAGCGGTCGGGATGACCCCGTCCGGGATACGGCAGGTCATCGAACGCCGTGGGGAACGACTCGGGATGGATATCTACCCGCATCTATTTAGGCACACCTTCGCCCACAACTGGTTGGACAACAACGGTGCGGAAGGTGACCTTCAGGAATTGGCCGGCTGGGAGTCGGCGCAGATGCTGCGCCTGTACGGCCGGTCCGCCCGGGCCGCACGCGCCCGCCGCGCCTACGACCGCGTCAACGTCATGGGTGACATCTAGGACGGCGACGGGCGTCCGCTGCGGGCACCCGGAAGCTTGCCAACCTCGGCGACACCGACGCCAGCAAGGCCGTCACGGGCACATGCGGAGTAGCCCGCCCAGTGTCCCTGCTGCCGTGCCTCGTCGATCCGGTCCTCGACCCGCTCAACGACCCGGTCTTCGATCTGCCGGACCAGGACGTCAGGATTCAAGGACGGCGGGTGGACGGCGGCAACCGACACCGACGCGGTGTAGACGCTTCCCCGGTTCACATTCGGCACGGTCGGCCCTTCGTCCGAGGCCCAATCTCGGCCGCGTCCTGTCGCTTCGATCGCTTCGACCACGGCGTCCCGGAAAGCTGCCTCATTCCGCCTGCGGTTGAGTCGGCCAGCGGCTAGGTAGGACAGGATCGCCGCGAGGGATAGGGAAGTCAGGATCATGACGTTCAGGGGGCGTGGCGCTGCCTCTTCGATGGTCTTATGACTCATGCTCATACGGCCGCAGACGACAATCACATAGGTGACATAGAGTCCGAGGAATGCCGCGAAGGCCGTATACCAGCCGTTCCACCAGCGGGTGGGGTCGGACTTTGGGTCCGTCGCGGTTGGTGTGTTCTGCGTTGGGGTTATAGGGGCGTGGTGAGCCACGTTTGGGCCTCCAGCAGCGCGTGTCGGGTGCAGGTTGCTGCCGCGGGCGTTCGGCCCCGCCCGGGTAACGAGGGAACTGACGGTAACGATTCTGTCGGCTTCCGGTAACCAGATTGTCGGTTATGGTCATCCGACACGCGGGTTACGCCATATGAGTGATTGCTTGCCCATTATGGGCTCGTTGATCAGATTGCCTTGCCTGATGTCGTCCGGCGAGTAGCCAAACGGTCAGACCGATCGTGACCGGTACTCCCTGCGGGGGAACCTGCGGGCAGGGCGCGGGACCACCCCGCCTCGACGTCGACCCGGGGGCCGACCCGGTGAGGAACCTCAGGCGGGGTGGTCGTCTCGCCTCCGGCGGGTGACGCCACCAACATCAACGATCGAGCGTGAATAGGGTCATCCGTTCGGACTCACGCGACGCTCATGATGCGAGACCGGTCAGTCGGCGATCCGCAGGCGATACCGGTCGGCCGGGTACAGATCTCCGAGGTTATCGGAGGTTGTCACCACGAACACGGGTACGCCTTCGGGGATGTCGTGCTCGGCGCGTTCCATATCTGTCGGCATCCGGGCAGTCACCGTCGAGCCGGCCTCCACGTTTACGTCTTCCATCGGTCCAGACTCCGCCACCACTGTCCCCCAGCCACGCACGATGCGTACGACCCCTTCAGCGCGCAGAACGGCGATGGCGTGGCGGACTGTGTGCCGCGACAGGTCGTAGGTCTGCTGGAGTGCGACCTCGGGCGGCAGACGGTCCCCGGGGCGGAGTTGGCCGGCGGTGATCTGTGCGCGGAGGTGTGCGGCCAGTTCGCGGTATCCGGTGATGCGCGGTTGGCCGGGCTGGATCACGCAGGAAGGCTACGGGCGGTGATCAAATCGGGTGGACGGATGGATATCCATCCCAATTCTGTGCACGATGGTCCACATGGGCCGGCTACAGCGAGGTGACGAGAACCTGCACTACAGCGATGGATCGCACCGCTGGATACCGCCGCGCGGCGTCGAGCAGGAGATTTGGGACACCGTCGTCCGTAACCACCTGCGGCAGCATCGGGAAGCGCCGCACTCGCGGGAACTGCCTCGACGTGCGCCAGCAGGCGCTGGTGTTGTGGAACCGGGGCAGGTGCCGCGGCTGGTAACACCACTGGAGGCGCCGTCCAAGGATTCGAGGAAGCTCCGGGCTCGTGCCCGGCCCGGAGCCGACCACTCCTCGATTGCCGGGCGTCAGCGTAACCGGTCAGGCCGTTAAGATCTTCCGCAGCAAGCGGGGGAGTCGCAGGTGGACAAGCAGGCCGTGATCGTGTTCAGCGCGATCGTCGTCATCGGCTTGTGGCCCGCGCTTCAGGTTGGGGCGTGGCTCGCTGACCGTGTCCCGCGTCCGCTGCCCGCCGTCTCTCCGACACCTTCCGGAACCGCTGGGCTGTATCCGGCGCCGGCCCGGAGCGCGACCACCTGGCAGCCGTGGACGAGGGCGTCGCAGCCGCCGACGTGGAGGACACCACGGACTCCTGCGTTCACGGCGTCGCCGTGGAGTCAGTCGAGCTCGCCGAGCCGGTCACCATCGCCGGCCGTGCCCAGCCCGTCAGCGACCACTGGTGAGGCACCGGAGCCGACACCTACGGCGCAGTCTGGGACGGTAGAGCCGTCGCCGAGTCCGTGACTCGACAGCCCGGCCTGCTGTTCGTGGCGCCGCCGCAGGTAGGCGTTGGCGCGCCAGCCCAGCCGGTGCTGATATCGGGCTCGGGCGTCACTGTCAGCCAGCATCGGTGCTACCAGCGAAGGCGATCGGCACCCAGTTCCGCTGGCTCACAGCTATGTCGCCAGCCTCGAATCGGGCAAGCATCTCGGCGCACTCTGCCTCGGAGTAAGAGCCATCGCCGTAGCCCTGGCCGATCAGGTCGCAAGGGCCCCGCACACCGTTGCGCCAGTCGAGCACCGTGTAGCAGTTTGTCCCGGCCGGGTGGAACGCTGCCTGCCGCGTGAGCGCGGCGAAGTGCGCCGTGACCGCGCGAACCGTCCACCAGCGGCGGTCGCCGGCCAGTTTCAGGCGCTCCCCGACGACCAGGGGGCGCGGCAGCACGGCGTTCGACCCGTCCGTGCGGTATCTGCTAGGCACCGGTGCCCTCCTTGGGCTCGGGTGGAACGGGCTTGCTCCCATAACTGGGAGAAGCTGGGAGCAAATTGGGAGCAACGCCGGGCTCGGGTGGGACAGGAGACCACGGACCCACAGGGCGGCAGATCAGCGTGCCCGGATGGTCGTATTCGGCGACTGCGGCACGGCGGGCCAGGCGTCCCTCGGCCTCGGCGCGGGTGTCGTAGCGCAGGAGGTAGCCGCCGGTGTCGATGCCGTACTCGGTGTCGGTGGCGAGAAGACCAGCAGCAGCGAGAGCGTCGAGGACGTCCCGCGCTGACGTATGTTGCCACTTCGACTTGCGGCCGATGCACTGCTCCCACGTGTCGTTCGTGCAGTACATGCAGTGGCGGACGTGGAGCGCGCGAGCAACCAACGCGACGGTCTCGGCGGAGTACGGCGGGGTGGACGGGTCAGGCATCGGTACCTCTCACGACGTAGGCGCGACTGTCGACGGAAGCGCGCGCCCGGGCGGCGTCCAGCTCCCGCAGCTGCTGATCCAACTCGGCGGCGCGCTTAGGGCTTAGCTCTCCGGCGCCGGGCGGGGCAGGTTCTAGGCCGGAGTCGATCGGCGTCAGGTACTCGTTGATCCGTCGGCCGAGGCGACGCTGGTAGGCGTCACGGGCAGCGGTATCGGCGATCACGGAGCCTCCTCGGCGATCTTGGCGCACTGATCCGCGACGGCAGCGAGCGTGACGCCTGTCAACGGGGACGGCCACTCGCCCTGGATCTTGTCGGCGTACGCGCGGATGTCTGCGGCTGCTTGGGCTCTACCAGCAGCCACCAACTCGGCTGCGGCGTACTTGAACGCGTTCTCGATCCGGGCTCGTGCCTGCTCGTCGAACTTCGCGTACGGCGGCTCCGCGAATACCCAGAAGGTCTCGCGGGCGGCGGCGAGCGTTTCGGCGGGGACGCTGTCCGGGACGGACTGTTCAGCCACAGTCGGCCTCCCGGAGGTGAAGCGCCCGGGTGAGTCGCTCAAGGTCGGCGAGCCCCTTCAGCTCGGCGCCGAGCACCGAGCAGTCGGCTAGCACCTGCTCCGATTGGTCGGCCGGGTGCTCGCGCAGGTTCATCACGAGACCGCGCAGAGCCTCGACGCGTTGGTCGGGTGTCGGCTTAGCCATCGGTGCGGCCCTCCTGGGGTTCGGGGTGGTCGGGTCGCGCCTCGCGGAACCCGAACGCGACATCGGCGGCGTACTTCGCGGCCTCGGCAACCTCGGGCGCGACACGCGCAGCGATCTCCGCGTGTATGGCCTCGCGCGAAATCGGCGCTCCGGCCGGCCTCTGGTGCTCTGGGGTACCGGCGGTGTCGGTTGGGGCGTCCTGGACACGCTCAGCGGGCGCGGAGGCGTGATGCCGAGCGATGCGGGCCGACTGGATTGCCGTCAGATCACCGGGCGCGTGGTGCGTCTCGATCGCTTCGGCGATCTCCTCGGCGACGCGGCAGCGTTCGTCTGCTCGTACCCGAGCGACCTCGGCTGTGAGTCGTTCGCACTCCTCGGTGAGGTACTTGACGTGCCGCTTGTTGCTACGCGCCACCTCCCGCATGGTTTCGAGCTCGCGGATGGTCTGCTGGTGCAGGGTGCGCTCCTCGGCCAGCTCGATGGCGAGCTCTTCAACCTCGGACGGCTCGGCGGCGCGGGAGAGCGGTTGCTGCGCGGCCTCCTGGTCGCGCAGCATCGCCAAGGTCCCGTCCATGTCGATGATTCCGCCGGCCGGCTGGGCGAGGTTCGGAACACCGCACAGCCGCTCGATCGCCCGACGGTTGCCCGGACAGTTCGTGTACCGGTGCGTCTCGCCCGGCTCCACCGAGCAGTCGTCGCAACCGTTCGGCGCGACCTGGACCAGCCGGCGGCGATCACCAAGGTTGACCTCCTGGTCCTTACGTGAGCCGTCCCTGATGTAGGCCGCGATCTCGTCGATGACGTCCAGGCGCGACTTCATGCCGAACGGCGGGTGAGCGGCCAGTGCGGCTCGGGCGCGGATCTCCTGCTCGGGCGTGAGGCCGGCGACGATCCGCTCCTCCACACGCGGTGACCATTCGGCGCCGCCGTCATCCCGGTGCCAACCTGCATGACCGGCGGGAAGCGCACATACCAGCGGCGGCATACCGCTGAACATGTCGGTCGCACGTTCGCCGCAGCGGCCCACGGACTCCGTCATCCTCACTCCTCTTCGATGCGATCTTGGTTTTTGTGTCCTATGGCCTCGTACGCCTGCCGGTACTGGGGTCTAGTCGTTCTCCATGACGGTCTCCTCGGTTCGGGTTGCCAGTTCAGCGTTGACGCCGTCGAGTAGCGCCAGCGTCAGATGCCCGGACTGTGCCGGCGGTGCCGACCCTTTCGGCCCGCACCGGTGAAAGGTGTCATCGGCAAGAGACGCGGCCACGTTGTCCAAGCCACGCAAGAGGTTCCGGCGCAGGGTGTGCAGCGTGGCCAGGGACGTGTGCTCGAAGCCGGTCACGGCGCGTCCAGGAAAGCTCGGCGTACCCGCAGCAGCCAGTCCTCGACCGCAGCTTTGTCCGGCTCGGCCGGCAGCGGCGTGAACGACTCATCGAACTTGTGCTCGTAGGCCGCCATCACCTCGCGGGCGTGGTCGATGTCGCCGCCAGCGACTCGCTCGCCGAAGTCGAGGAACCGCTGCGGGTCTTCCAGTCGGATCTCCAGCCGGCCCGTGTCGTACAACAGGAACCCCTGGTGGCACAGCCTCAGCAGATGGCGTGCATGCTTTGCCGTCCGCTTGCGGGTGTCGGCGGAAAACGAGCCGTCGCCGCGGGCTTCCAGCTTCCTGAACTGTTGGGAGGCGTAGCCGAGGTAGGCGTCGCGGGTGCGCTTGGCCGACAGGAACGCCGACCGGATACCGATCAACTCCTCACCGAGAGGGGTGACCGTCTCCAGAAGGTCAGACGGAAGCCACATCAACTCCGATACGGTCGGATTCCCACCAAGGGCAAGAAGCGCGTACTTCCTGGCCTCGTGAAAAGTGGCGTCGGGTTTGCTCTCGACGTGGCTTTCCTCCGGCGGATACAAGCCGTGGAACGCGGTCGTCGGCGCAGCGAACACGCCCAAGCGGTCCACATCAGAGCCCGGACCCGCCAAACCGTAGGCGGTCGATCCGACGATGCCCGACAGCAGTACGTGCATCAGAAGTCTCCGTCCGCGACGGCGAACACTGTCAGGCCCAGCGACCTCCACATGTCCACAACCTGCTTGCGGTCATCGAAGGCGGCGACCACGTTCCAGCGGTGCCGGATCTCCCGGTCGAAGATCTCCCGCTTCACGACCGAGTCCTTCCGGCCGTCGCCGCGAGCGCGCATGTGGAGGGCGGCGTACGGAACGCCGATGTGCTCCTTCAGCCACGTCTCCGTGGCGTCCCGACAGGCATCGGTGCGACCGGAGCAGAACACCAGTTCGTGACCTGCGGCGTGCATCGCCCGCACAGCAGCGATCACTGCGGCGTTAGGGCGGTCCTCGTGTACCCGCGTTTCGTCGTAGGGGGAGCGGCCACACATCAGAGCGACGGTTCCGTCCACGTCGACCAGCACCGCCGTAGGCACACCCGTCGCCGCGACGTACGGCACGACCTCATCGGCCACGTCTACTGCCTCAGCGGGCAGCGGCAGCGGGTACGGCTTGCCCTTCACAAACCGCTGGTACATGTCCAGCATCCGCTCCTCGGGCACGCGCGCCCGACCTTCACGGGTGGCGTTGCGGCGCAGGCATTCCTCGTACGGCACGTCGGTGAGGTCCCACACCTCGAACTCGGCACCCGCGAGCACGGCCAGGCGGCGCAGATCCCGCGCAGTCCTGGTCGGCAGGTTGGTGTCATCCACGACCACACCCAGGCCACGCTTCAGCAGCGCGGTGACGAGCGCGTCACGCGCAGCCTGAATGGACCGTTCGGTCCCGGGAGTCTCATCGTCCTGCTTCACGAACGCCGAATCGTGGGCCATGGCCCGGATGTCGTCGCGGTTGACGCGGGCACGTCGCACCGGGTCCTCTGCAACCCAGGCGCGGGCGCGAGTCGTCTTCCCGGAAGCGGGCAGCCCGCGCGTGATGATCAGTTTCATGCGGTGTCCTCGCCGTAGGTGCGGCCGGACGGGGTCAGGTACGGCTCCGGCTTGGCGCGCTTCCACAACTCGGGCCGGATGTCTCGACCATCCAGGAGCAGAAACATCGCCCACTTCTCCGGATGCGAGACTGCGACTGCCGCGAAGTCCTTGCGGGTGAAGCCCTCCGGGAGCGAGGCGACGATTTCGGCGTACGCCTTTTCGATTTCGGCGGTCTGCTGGTCAACGACAGCCTGTATGTCTGCCGCGACCTCTCGGCACCAAGGGTGGAACTCGTCCGGGAGCGGTGCCACGAGCTCGTCTAGCGGCTTGCCCTCGATGAGGTGCTGCCACACGACCCGGGCGGTCAGCCCAGTCACGATCTTGTGCAATGCGACGTAGTCCGCTTGCTTTAGCTTCACCATCGCGCCGCTGTCGAGGAGACGCACCACCACGCCCTCAGCGTTGGCGCGTGGCTTCATCGCCAACGCCTCAGCGAGCGTGCCGGCGGCAAAGGTGGTCGTTACCGGACCGGGCCAGTCCGACACCCACGACGGGTCCAGAACCGCACCAGTGGCCGTCTCGACCGCGCCGAGCAGGATCAGGTCATCCAGGCCGGCGTAGTCGAGCACAATCCGGTTCTCCGGGAACACGATCTCAAACAGGACCGTCTGCTCCGGGCGCGGCGTGAACCGGTCGGCGTACACCCGGTTGAACAGCTCGGTGGCGTGCAACGCCTGCTCCGACGTGAATGAACCGCGGGTTGCGACCGCCCAACCGCCGGACGGCAGCGGGTACAGGATGCCCAGCGACCCGTCAGCCTTGTCGGTTACTAGCGCGGGCGCGTGCAGGTCGAGGTCGGGTGCGCCGGTCTGGCCGTAGTTGAAGAACTTCGCGAACGGCCGGGCAACAACCTCTCCGGTGTCGGTGCGGTAGATCAGACCACGGCAGGCGAGAGTGACCGGCGTCCAAGCGCCCTCGTAGGCGCACGCCTCGGTGTAGTTCAGGATCGCCAGCGGCTCCGCCGGATGGAACTGGCGCCGGACGTGCCCGGCCTCGATCGCCGCCTCGACAGGGTCTTCGATGCAGTCGCAGGTGCTGCTGTTGAACAGATCGGTGAGCTTCACGCTGGTGATGGTGCGCTGGCCCGCGCCGGTCACGCCTTCGATTTCCGGAGTCATGAGTCAGTCCTCGCTTTCGTCTATAGCGGCGGCGACCATCCGCAGCACCGACTGCGCAAGACTGCTGGCAGCCGCCCACTCGGCCAGCGGGCCCAGCGAGAAACCGGCCGTGTAGCCGCTACTGGTGCACGCGGCGTGGGCGTGCTGGTCTCGGAACGCTTCCCGCACGTCCTGGGTTTGCGCGTCGAGTAGGTCGGCGGCGTGGAGCATCAGCCGCCGCATCTCCTCGGTGTTGGCCACCGGTCAGCCCTCCCGGCCATCGAACTCGGCGACCTTGAGCCGCAACGCCACGAACGCCCGCCCCAGACCGGCGAACTCCTCACGCCAATCCCGACGCGACGACTCCTGCAACGACTCCTCAAACCCACTCAGGCCGTCCGTAACGGCGTGAAGGACGCCCCACAACGAGTCCTGAAGCGCAGCACGCACGGCCAGTTCGTTGACCTCTTCGACGAGGTAGTCGATGGCCTTGTCCATGTCGAACGTGCGGAAGGCGCCCCGCCAATCGACGAACTTGGCGTCGGGGTCGCCGGCATCGACGTGGATGCCGCCGCCCTTGCGCAGCGACAGTTGCGAGCCGCCAATGTTAGTCATCTTCTCCGTCGAGCGGAGTATGAAGGTGCGGCCGGCGAGGGGGCCGGCGTTGACGGTGACCTTCGCGGTCGGACCGTACTCGGCATCGCCGTGCTCCACCGACAGGTCATCGCGGGTGATGGGGGTCAGGTCGGTCACTCGTTCAGCCCTTCGACCTCATCGGCCGCACGTTGCAGGTCATCCGCGACCCGCCGTGCTTCCTCAGGCGTCAGCTTCGTCCAGCCCTTCCCATCACGAGACGCGGCGATCAACCCGACCGTTCCGGGATGGTCAACGGCAGGGTTCGGGCACACCTCGACGAGGGCGAGGGGGCTTTCGACGGAGAGTCGGCTCATCGGTCAGCCCTTCGCCCGTGCGGTCTCGATATCGGTCAGCTTCGCCTCGATCACCGCGACCAGTTCGGCGCGGAACCCGTCACTCTGAAGCGCGTCCAGGTCCACCTCGTCGCCAAAGCGCGGGTACGAGACCACCTGTGCCCGGCCGCCGCCGATGATGTCGTAGCCCAAGATGTCCCGCTCCTGCGCCGAGACGGCGACCTCGCGCGCAGCGGGCAGGATCAGCACCCGCCGCCCGTCCGGATGGCGGTCGTTCTCCACGATCTCGTGCATGACGCGCGGGGTTCGGCTAGTCGGGTCCAAGCCACGGTAGAACTCGGCTCGGATCGGCCACTCGGGATGGGCCCGCATCAGGTCGCGGATGACCTTTTCGGCGATGTCGTTCGAGGTGGGGGCGGGCTCAGGCTCCGACTCCTCGATCTTGTAGTTGTGGAGCTTGCGGGCCTTGAACGTCTTCAGTGTGTTCGCCGGGATGATCCCCTGGTCCAGCAGGGCGCGGTACACGTCGGCCGTGATCCAGGCGAGTGGCTGTTGGCCGTTGCCGTCCACGATGATCGAGATTTCGAGGGGCTGGCCGGAGTCGCCCCAGCCTCGGTCCCAGAACACCGACACCCAGTCGTGGGTTTCAGCGAGCTCGCGGAGCATGGCGTGGGCATCTTCGACGGTCGTCAGGGTCGGGATGGTCGCGGTCTCGGTCATGCGTTGATCTCCTAGGTGTTTTTCCGGTGTCGATCAGGCGGCCTGCGGCGACGGTGGCCAAGTGCAGAGGCCGCTCGCGTGGGCGCGGTAGTGGTCAACGCCACCCGTGGCGGCGTTGTGGCCGCACGTCGCACACACCCGGTGGTAGCGGCAGTCCGGCAGGCCGAGACGCGAACCGCACGCCCGGTAGTCGTCGTTGTTGACACCGCAGTAGTCGCCGACCTTGTCCGAGCCAGCCTGGACGGCGAGGCGGATGGTGATCTCGTCACGGACGTAGTTAAGCGCCCGGTGGATCGCCCAGTCCTGATCGGACGCGTCTTCGGTCTCGATGTCGATCGGGTCGATACAGGAGATCGCGAACAGCACATAGTCCAGGTCGGAGCCTTCGAGGGCCCGCTGGGCTGCGTCCGTGGTGGCGGTCATCTCGGCTCCCTTGTGCGATTCTTGTCTTACGTGGGACACTAACATAACTGTACCGCGCGAGACAACCGGCTGTGTCACCCGAGACAAGGACTTGCTAACGTGATCACCGTGATCCGGCCCACGTGGACGCCAACCACGCCCGAGCAGAAACGGCTAGTCGACGCAGCCGTGCGCGCAGCGCGCAAGGCCACCGAACTCAAGCGACGGGCAGCCGAAGCCGAGGAGCACGCGTGGCAGGCCATCCTCGACGCCCGCGCCGACGTGCCCGACCTCGCGCTGTGCGGCAAGACTGGCTTCAGCCGGGCCACCCTCAATCGCCGCTACGGGCCACGCACCGCCATCCGCTGGACTGGCGACAACTTCGCCGAAATCAAGGAGATCCGGCCAGACGCACGACTGGCCACCCGAGACCACGGCGACATCCGCAAGGGCGACCTACTCGTCGACCACCTTGACGGGTCCGGCCCGGTCGTCGTTGGGCTACATCAGGTCGTCCGCAAACGTGACGACGCGCCTACCGAGGGACCTGTGGGCGACCTGGTCGGCGAGCCCTTCCAGGACCCGGCCTGACCCACCGCCAATCCTGACGACGCACAAAGGGGCGGCCAGTGATCCTGTCCGACCACTACCGCCCCTAAGGCTGGACCCGCCGCTGACCGTTGTCACAACTTGCCCGCAGGCGCCGGATCACCGAGTCGACGTGCCCGCAGCGGGTCAAGCACGTCACGGGCCACCGGCTGGACAACGACCCAATCTGGTGAGGGGCGGGCGGACTGCCCCGACCGCTGGCCGGGTGCCACGAGAACTCGCGGCTACCGGTTAGTCCCGGACCCTCGGTGTCGATTCTACTGTGCGGCGATGACGAAACGCCCCGACCAGAACCGAAGTCCCAGCCGGGGCGCCACGTGGAAGATGCCCGGTCCGCCGTTCAGGCCATCTCGGCGGGAGCCCTGGACACCCAATGTCCCCCATCCGAACATCTTCCTGATCATCATTTTGTGGGTTGTGGCCCGTGCCGGAGTCGAACCGGCACCCGTCGCCACCCTTCCGAGGTGGCGTGCTCCAACCGGGAGCTGACCGGGCCTAGCGTCGGCCTCACCCATAGCCGACCCGGCACCCCTTCGGGAACGTCTTCCCAGATGGCCGCCCCGAGCTGATCAAGCTCGCGGGTTGGGTGCTTTCCCTCATCCACCGATGATTCTACCCGCACCCGAACATGTGTCGGTACCGCGAAACCCTTACGTGCCATGGGAAAATGGTCCTGAAAAGCGAGCGACCGAGCAGATGCGTCGAACATCTGGCCCGGTCTGAAGCTCGCCCAACCGCCTGACCGGTTAGGAACTCTCCCCCGATGGTATGCACAACATGGGCCAGCGCGAAGTCGAATCGCCGACAGGTCGCCCTGTGGTAGACGTCCGATTCCCCGCGCCCTGGATCTTCGAGAAGCGATTCAAGGGACTCTCCGGCGACGCCACGAAACTGTTCCTCTTCGGCTACGGCTACTCCGTCTTCAACGAGCTAGAGGGCCGCATCCCCGACGACGACCTGCCCGACATCCCCGGCGTCAACCTCGCCTGCGTCCAGGAACTTGAACGGGCCGGCCTGTGGACCCGCGACGGTAGCGGCTGGCTACTCGCCCGGTACAGCGAAACGCAGAGCACTCTCGCCGAGCTGGCAGCGGCAGCCCGTGCGCGCATCGCGGCCCGCGATCGGAAGGCCCGCCAACGCGTGAGGGAGAAGGGCGAAGACGATGCCGGTCTGATGTCACGCGTGACACCACAGGAGAGGAGAGGCAAGGACAGGACAGGCGTTGAAGGGGGAACCCCTAATACACAGCAACAGGCCGACGAAGGCTGGCCCGACGTCGCACCTGTCGGTGCTGGTTCTGGGTTCTCCTCGCCGAACGTGAAGGACACGAGCGACTGGCCCGGCGGTCGCTCGATTCCCGGTCAGCGTGTGGATGATCCGCCGCCGAAGTTCGGGATCTTCGACCGGATGGCAAAGGAAGCGGATGCCTCGCCGTGATGGATTGAGGGTTAGCTTCTATCCCGGCGACGGAAACAACCCATCACGCCGGCTCCCACGGACTCAGGTATTCGCCGCCGTCGGCGTACAGGGTCACTGTGGAGCGCCAGACCGTGCCGTGGTGTTCAGCGGCGATCCTGCGGGCGTCGTCTTCGGCAATGCCCTTCAGGGTGCCTGCGGGGATAACGACCTTCCACCGTTCGGCTTCCGCGACAACCTCGCTCACGCCGTCACGTTACCGCGGCTGTCTGCCTCCTGGACGCGTGCAAGCTCCGACCCGTCCACGAACGGACGGACAGCGGCTACAACCGTCTCAGCGGCCTCCTGAAGCCGATCCGCGGTTGCTTCCGGGAAGTGGCGTGCGAGGGCGTGTTCGGCAGCGGTGACAGCGGCCAGGTCGACATCATCAGCGAGGCTCATGGGTTGAGCGTGCCCGCCGGCGTGGCGTGGTGGAAGACGCCCAAGCTGCCGCGAATCTAACTCGGACGTTCATTCGGCCGGGGAGATTGAAAGTCCTGGGGCCGGGACGTTACATCCAAGATCCAATGGGATGGCCCGCCTGCGGGAACAGACGGGCCAATGCGAACTCCACCCAACACCAAGGACGAGGCCGTCCCTCTTCCGATACCGCTGAACCCATCGGCTGCACCGGGATGCGTCACCAGCAAAGCCGACCCGGATGCCCCATGGCAAGCGCGGATTGTTCAGCGTTTTGGTCAACGGCGTTCTGTGACCAGTTCCCGGCTGGCCTCGCGCCGCCACGTACGGGTTTCGTGGCGCTTCTGGGCACGCCTGCCGCGCGGCCAACCCGAGCCGCATTCACCACATCGGTGCTGGCCGGAGTGGTGGTGGAGGTGCCACCCGAGCCGGCCCAGCATGCGCGCGTTCACGCCGTCGAGTCTGCGTGGCTCTGTGGCCAGATAAGGATCACACGACCGGACTGGATGCGCACCTTGGGTTCGCCGTCCACGTTCATCCGCCGCCGGCGTCCAGCGGCTTTGGCGGTGCGTACGCAGGTGGCGGCGCTGCGCTCGTAGTACCAGAGTGGGAACTCTTGGCGGAACTCATTGGCCCGAGTCTTTGTGACCATGCGGATATGGTTGCCTACGGGTACGACATGCGTCTATCGCGTTGCCGCAGCCAACTGCCCGGCCGTTTCCTTCTTGGCGAACACGACCACGACATGCACCTCCGGGTCGGCGTCGTCCAAGTCGACACCCTGCTCGGCGGCGAGAGCCCTTGCGGCCTCGATTGTTTCCTGTCGGTGCTGTTCCCAGTGCGGTCCGGGTACGGCGTAGGACCACTCAGTTCGCGGCGTGGCGTCCATGTAACGCAGTGTCGGCGAACCCTACGACAAAGTCCACACCTGTCGATCTAACTAGCGGCTGATTGGGTCCGCTGGCTGGCCCGTACCGGAACACGTCGTCCTCGAACCCTCCGGCTGATGCGGCCCCACCGGCTGGCCCGGCTCAGCCGTGACCAGCGCCCCGCACACCGGACATTTGCCTGCCGCCATCAAGGTCTCCCAGGTCGAACGTGTCGGGCTTGTCAGGAGCCTCATTCTCCGACGCCGTCCGCACCACCGACAACACCATCGATGTGCCGTTCGTGAAAGTGACCTTCAACCAGTCCGGATGCCAGTTCGGGCCTTCAATACCAGCGTCGGCGAGGGTTTCGACCTTTGCCACGTCGGGATGGGCCGACAGCAGATGCTGGACCAGACCACCGAAGTAGGAAACCTTCACCTGCGTGCCCCCGCCCTGGTCAGGTCTTCGCGGCTGGGCCACGACGGCTGGTGGGGTTGCTGGTCGGCGCGGCCGTACCAGGCGACCTTGGCGAAGATTCGGACACCGTCGGGGAAGTCGATCCGGACGCCGGGGGAGTCGAGGTCTGCCACCTCGTTGATCGCGGGATGCCCGGATCGTTGCAGTTCGTCCCTCAAGTGGGTGATCAACGCAGCGGGGTCCATGCTCGGGACTTTACCCGCGAGACCACCCTTACCGGGGAAGGTTGACGGTCGCGCTGAGTTGATTGTCACGCCTGCGTCAGCCACGGCGCACCTCGACTTCGTCCTCGAACGGGGTCAGCAGATCCCACACCTCAGCCTCGCGCTCCTCGTGCAGGAGCTCGGCCGCCCGGTACAGATCCTTCCGGGCCAGAAGGCCGCGCTGCTCGAAAATCAGCGTGGTCTCGTCCCAGCGAAAGAAGCCGTCCACCGCAGACGAGCCGTACTCGTCCGCGCGGGCCAGCCTCGCTTCCGGCGAACGCCAGCCCTGCGGCGGGATGTCACCGTGGTCGCGCTTCCACTCCTCGGCGAACTCGGCCAACATCTCGACCCGGCTCCCGAACGCAATCGGCGCCTCAACGACCGTGGACCAGTACACGTACTCGTCCCGGTCCGGTACCGGCTTGATCAGGATGTGGCCCATCAGGATGCCTCCTGCTCGGTGAGTCCGTACCGCTCGCGCAGTACAGGACGCTCGCCGATTCCGGGCGCCATCTCCACCACCAAGCCGGCGAGCCACTGCGGTGTGCACTCCGAATATCCCGGATCGTTGAGGTAGATCGTCTGAGAGGTGCTGAACATGCCCGGGCGCCCGGTGCGGCCCTCGATCACGCGCCCGGTGATCACCGCGTGTCGGAACATCCACGACGCGCCCGTCTCGGTCACCCACCCCAACATCACCGTCTCGGGCTGGTAGTCGCCCTGCCCGCCCTTCATCGGATACGAGGGCGAGCCGTGGACGTCGGCGCGGACGAAAAACTCGCCGCCCCTTCGGGTGACCGTGGTGGCGGTCATCGGATCTCCTCGGCGGGAATCGCAGCGATCAGGACTGCCACGTAATCAACTGGGACGTCAACGCCGTTCTCGATCTGGAACTCGGCCGCATAGAACGCGTCCTCAACGGCCTGCGCTGCGGCCGGGTAGCGGCGCTCCAGTTCCTCGATCGTCTTGGCGCGTGCCCAGTTCCGCTCGGGTGACGGCGGCGTGGCGTCCAGGGTGCGCAGGGAGTCGACCAGGGCTGCGGTGGTGGAGCGGGCGAACAGGGAGGTGAGTCGCTGCTCAACGGTGCCGGCGGTCATCTTCGCTCCCACATCTAGACGGTATCCGTGTCAACTGGGAACAGTTTTCCACTTGCCGGTAAGCGTGTCAAGTGGGAGCATGTTTACAGATGACCCGTTTATTTTCAGCATGGTTGGGGTGAGTCACATCGACACACAAACGGGCTACCCTCAGCGGGTGCCGAGATCCAAATGGACGCCCGACGACGACATGGCCGCAAAGATCGCCGATGTTGTTGAGCGGTACCGGCGGTGGCACGAAGCCGAACGGGAGTACAAGGAGGCCCTTGCCGCGATCGCCCAGCCGACAGGGCCGGTCCCGATTGCGCACCTTGCCGAGCAGCTCGACATCGAGCGGAAGACGGTCTACCGGCACCTCGGCAGGTCAATGACGTGACGGATAACCAACTCGCGCTCACAGAGCGGCCAACAGCCCTGTATCGCTTCTTCGACCACGACGGTGAACCGCTGTACTTCGGCATCGCCGTGGACCCCGATCAGCGATGGCGCGACCACGAATCGACCGAGTGGTGGCCGCTCGTTGACCACGCCAAGACCAAGGTCGAATGGCACCCGGACCGTGAAGCCGCCGCGACTGCGGAGCGGGTGGCAATCAAAGCGGAGCGGCCGAAGCACAACCGTGCGCATGCCCACTACCAGCTCCCACCTGGCGTTCCGGCGAAGGATGTGCGGAAGAACTTCGCGTACATCCTGTCCCGCGCCGCCGCCGGACGGATTACGTACATCACGAGCCGAGGCCGACGCATCGCCGCCGTTGTGCCGCTCGCTGTCGCCGAAGAGGCGGAAGACGCCGACGGGTGGACCCCGTAAGGATCGCGCCGGCACCTACCCCTGTCGCGCTACTGCCAAGGCCAGGGCGCCTTCTTGCCCGCCTCGGGCAGCGGCC
>NZ_JAIBNX010000138.1 GCF_026130045.1 Micromonospora sp. CPCC 205371 | reverse complement strand
GATCAAGGGCGAATGCACGTGGTTTGATCTCTTTTCCACGTGCATTCGCCCTTGATCGACGCGAATGCCCTTGATCGGCGCGTCGCGGCGGCGCGGTACCGTTACGCACGATGACCAGCGAAGACTTCCGGCGGTTCTGGCGGGAGCGGCACCTGTGCACGCTCACGACAATTAGGCGCGACGGCACACCGCACGTCGTGCCGGTCGGCGTGACCCTCGACCCGGAGGCGGGTGTGGCACGGGTCATCACGTCCGGCTCGTCGCGCAAGGCGCGCAACGCCGCCGCCACCGGCCGCGTTGCGGTCTGCCAGGTCGACGGCCGCCGTTGGTCCACTTTGGAGGGTCAGGCCATCGTCCGCGCGGACCCGGAGGCCGTCGCCGAGGCCGAGCGCCGCTACGCCGAGCGGTACCGTACGCCGCGCGCCAACCCCGAGCGCGTGGTGATCGAAATCAAGGTCACTCGGGTACTGGGCAATATGTGACGTCACCGTCGTCGGGCTTTCGTCACTCGCCCGCAACCTGCACACTGTGCCGGTGAAGAGACGGTTCGCGATGCTCTTGGTACTGAGCGTGGCGGCGTGCGGTTCGGAGCCGGCGCCGCCGAAGTTCGTGCAGGGCACAGCCGGGTCGACAGCGCCCGCGACGGCGCCGGCCACGGGGGGCAGCGCCTTCGAGGGCTGGTCCGATCCCGCCGGAGTCGGCAAGCCGTACGGCGACAAGGTGACCGGGTTGCTCACGTTCCGTGGCAATCCGACCCGCACGTACTACGGCACCGGGCCCGTGTCTCGCACAACGCCCGAGAAGCGTTGGCAGTTTCCCCGTAGTGGCGGCCTGTGCGCGAAGTCGACGGACGGCAAAGGCGAGCGGGTCTGGTGCGGCTCCGGCTGGACCGGCCAGCCATCCGTCTTCGAGCGTGACAACCGCACGTGGGTGGTGTTCGGCGCATACGACAAGGCGATCCACTTCCTGGACGCCGCGACCGGCGAGCGCATCCTGCCGGACTTCCCCACCGGCGACATCATCAAGGGCTCGGTGACGGTCGATCCTGACGGCTTCCCGCTGGTGTATTCGGGGTCGCGCGACAACTTCTACCGGATCATCGCGATCGACCGGGGCAAGCCGACCGAGCTGTGGAAGCTGTCGGCCACGGCGGTGTCGCCGACGAAGTGGAACAACGACTGGGACAGCACCGGGCTCATCATCGATGACTACCTCTTCGAAGGTGGGGAAAACAGCCAGTTCCACATCGTGAAGCTGAACCGGAAGTACGGCGCGGACGGCAAGGTGACCGTCTCACCGAAGGTGGTCTTCAACGCACCGGGGTGGGATTCGCAGCTGCTCAAGGACGTCGGCGACGAAAACGTCTCCATCGAGACGTCTGTGGCGATCCACGGCAACACCGTGTACTTCAGCAACTCCGGCGGCCTCGTGCAGGGCTGGGACATCAGCGGCCTGAAGGAGGGGAAGAAGCCCAAGCGGGTGTTTCGCTTCTGGACCGGTGACGACACCGACGCGACGATCGTCGTAGATGAGAAGGGCGCGCTCTACGTCGGTTCGGAGTACGAGCGGGGCACGGCGCGCTCCAAGACGGTCGGCCAGATGATGAAGCTGGACCCGACGAAGAAGAATCCCCTGGTGTGGAAGGTCGACGATCAGGGCGGCAAGCCGGCGGGCATCTGGGGCACGCCGGCGCTGCACAAGGACATCGTCATTTTCGACACGAACGGCGGCGACGTGCTCGGCATCGGCCGCGACGACGGCGCGGTGCGGTGGCGCTTCGAGCTGCCGGGGCCTACGTGGCAGTCGCCGGTGGTCGTCGACGACGTGCTTCTGATCGGTGACTGCAAGGGCGACATGCACGCGTACGACGTCAGCGACACCACCGTCGAGCCGAAGAAGCTGTGGACGGTGAACATCGGCGGCTGCGTAGAGTCGACACCAGCGGTCTGGAAGGGCAACCTCTACTTCGGCACCCGCGCGGGCGCCTTCCACTCCATCGGCGTCAAATAGGTGGTTACTCGGTAGCGGTCAGGTACGGCCAGGCGCCCTCCAGGGCCGCTCGTGCCAGCCGCTCCCGCTGCTCGTACGTGATTTCGACACCGGCCGCCTCCGCCTCGGCGGCGAGCGCGTTGGCGGCGACCGAGATGGCTACCTCTGACGGCCGATCGGGGATCGTGGTCATGGTGGGGCTCCTCCGTCCGCGAAAGTTTGTGTGATCGCACTATCTCGCGCTCAAGAGCGTTGGCACATCCCGCCCAAGAGGATGGAAATCAGGACCACGGAAAATTGATCCACAGATCGGTGCGGTGCCACACGTACTCGCACCTCACCTGCGTGTGGGGCTTCTCATAGAGCACCGCACAGCGCACATCGGCGACGTGCTCGCCGCAGAAGTCATGCACCAGTTTGAGGGTGGCTCCGGTGTCGGCTACGTCGTCGGCGATGAGCACGCGCGAGCCGGCCAGGTCGACCGCCTGCGGCACCGGCGGGAGCATGACCGGCATCGGCAGCCGCTCGTCCACACCGGTGTAGAACTCCACGTTCATCACGTGGACGTTCTTGACGTTCAGGGCGTACGCCAGCGACCCGGCCAGAAACAGGCCGCCGCGGGCGATGCCCAGGATCAGGTCGGGCCGGAACCCGTCGGCCGCGACCTGGGCGGCCAGCTCGTGGCCGGCCCGGCCAAACGTCGCCCAGTCGAGCTCCTCACGCACTTCACTCATGGCGCAACCTTATGAGCCGTGTCCACGCGTACGCGCTGGCCGTATGCGGGCCGGTTAGTCGGCCAGGAGGCTGAGGACGGCGCGCTCCGGGTCACGGATGTTGCGAAGATCTGCGACGACACCATCGGCGTAGAGGTCCAGGACGCGAGGGTCCACATAGGACGCCCGTGCCACGGCCGGCGTATTGCCGAGCAGGTCGGCCACCTCGCGCATGACGGCGCTGACGGTGCGACGGCGCTTCGTCATCGAGGGCTGCGGTCCGGCCGCCGCCAGCCGCGCCGCCGCCAGTACCGTCGCGTGCCAGGTGCGGAAGTCCTTAGCGGTCATCTCACTGCGGCTGATCTCGCGCAGATACTCGTTGATCTCGTCGCTGCGCACCTCGTGCCACTGCCGCCCGTTGCGGTACGCGAACAGCCGCTCGTGCCCGCGGCGGGCCCGGCGCAGCGAGCGCAGCACCTCGCACACCGCCGGATCGCTCACGGTGCTGTGCTGTTCGATGCCGCCCTTCGCCGGGTATTCGAACACCACGCAGCCCCGCCGAGCGCGGGTGTGTTCCGGACGCAGCGTCGCGACACCGAACGTGGGGTCTTCCCCGGACGCGTACTCCTCGCCCCCCACCCGGAATGCGCCCATGTCGAGGAGCTTCGCGATGGCGGCCAGCACGCGGTCTCGGCCCAGCCCGCGACCGGCCAGATCCGCGTCGATCCGCTTGCGCATCCGGGGCAGGCGCCGCGCCACCCGCAACACGTGGTCGTGCTTGGCCTCGTCGCGCTTGGTCCGCCACACCGGGTGGTACAGGTACTGCCTGCGACCGGCCGCGTCGACGCCGGTGGCCTGGATGTGGCCGCGCTCGTCGGGGCTGATCCAGACGTCGCGCCACGCGGGCGGTATGACCAGCGACCGCAACCGTTCGAGCACCTCGGGATCGGTGATCCGCTGCCCCTTCTCGTCGACGTACGCGAACCCTCGCCCGTAGCGGCGCCTGCCGAATCCGGGCCTGTTCGGGTCGCTACGACGCAGGCGCACAGAGCACACCGTCCACAGCCGACAGCACATCGTCGACGGTGACGTCGAGCAGCCGTCCCCGCCACAACGGCCGATGCTCGGGCCGGTCGGGCGGTGGACCCCAGAGCGCCGGCGAGACCGTGTCGAACACGGTCACCGAGGGAGTCTGGTAGGCGGTCGCGAGGTGCGCGATGCCGGTGTCGCCGCTGACCACCAGGCGGGCGTGCGCGACGAGCGCGGCAAGGTCTCCGAGGTCGGTGTCGCCGGCCAGCACCGCACCGGGTGACAGGCCTGCCAGGGCGGCCACATCCGCGGCACGCGGCGCCTCGGCCGGGGAACCGGTGACCACGACGCGGTGCCCGCGGTCGCGCAGCACGGCGGCGACCGCCGCGAAGCGGGCCACCGGCCAGCGCCGCTCCGGTGCCTTGGCGCCCGGGTGCACGATGGTCAGTCCGACCGACCGTGGTGCGGGCCGGCGCAGCGCCAGGTCGGACGGGTCGGTCCCGACGCCGTACCAGGACAGCATGCGGCACCAGCGCCGCACCTCGTGCTCGTCCGCCGTCCACACCGGACCCTCGTGGTGTCCGGCTTCCCGGCACGCGAACGCCATCATCGGCGCCTCCCCTGCCGACCGGAGCAGCCGGTGCGACTGCGGCCCGCGCCCGTGCAGGTTGACGGCCACGCCCGGCGCGGGTAGCTGGCGCGGCGCCAGCCCGTCACACGGCACGAGCGCGTCGATACCGCCGATCAGGTCGACGAGCGGGCCCAGCCAGGCGGGTGCGGCGATCGCGAGGGGGCGGTCCGGAAACGCGGCGCGCAGTCCCCGCAGCGCCGGCACCACGGTAAGCAGATCACCGACGCCCAGCGCGCGCAGGACCAGGATCGCGGGGTGCTTCATGGGTAAGACGTCTCCTGGTCGGCGCAGACGACCATCTCTCGCACGACGCAGCCCGGGGGTTGGTTGAGCGCGAACATCACGGCGCCGGCGACGCTGGCCGGATCGTTGAGCACCGCGTCGGCGCCCGGCCGGTACCGCTCGTCGCGCTCGTCGAAGAACGAGGTGCGCATGCCACCCGGCACCAGCAGCGTGACGTCGACGCTGCCGGCCAGTTCCGCGGCGAGCGCGCGGGTGAAGCCGACCACGCCGAACTTCGCCGCGCAGTACGCGGTGGCGTCGCTGACCGCCTTGACGCCCAATGTGGACGCGACGGTGACAACCGTCCCATGCACCTGTTCGAGCGACGGCAGCGCCGCCCGGACCACCGCCGCGGTCGCCAGCAGGTCGACGGCGATGACGCGTTCCCAGGTGTCACCCGGCACGTCGGCCAGCCGGCCGGGAACGTCCATGCCGGCGGCGGCCACGACCGCGTCCAAGCCGCCAAGCGTCGCCGCCGCGGCCCTGGTCGCCTGCTCGGCCGCACGGGTGTCGGCGAGGTCGCACTCGGTCCAGGGCACGCCTTCCGCCGGAGGGCGCCGGTCCAACACGTACGGCCGCCAGCCTTCCTTGGCGGCCGCGGTGACGACGGCGGCGCCGAGCCCGCTCGACCCTCCGGTGACCAGGACCCTTCTCATCGTGCTCCCTCCCGCGCAGCGGCGATCATGGTGGTGGTGGAGCGCCCGTCCAGGTACGGCACGAGCACGGCCTGGCCGCCCCAGCGCCGCACCAGGTCGGCCTCGGGCAGTTCGGCCACGTCGGAGCCGTAGTCACCGCCCTTGACCCATACGTCGGGGCGTAGCCAGGACAGCACTGCCTCGGGTGTGGGCTCGTCGAAGACCACGACGGCGTCGACGCAGCCGAGCGCCGCGAGCAGCCGGGCCCGGTCGGTCTGGCCCACGACCGGCCGATCGGGGCCTTTGAGCCCGCGGACGCTGTCGTCGGAGTTGAGGCAGACGACGAGGCAGTCACCGAGCTTGCGGGCGGCTTCCAGCGTCGCGACGTGGCCGGCGTGCAGCAGATCGAAGCAGCCGCCGGTGGCGACCACCCGCCCACCCTCGGCCCGCACCCGCGACACCACCTTGCCGGCGGCATCCCGGCCAACCTCGCCGGGCGCGGCGGGTTCCGCTGTGGACGGTGCTGCGACGTACGCGGTCGCCTCCCGCACCGCCTTCTCGACGGCCTGCGACATGAGCGCGCCGCCCGCGAGCGCCACCGTCGCCGAAGCCGCGAAGCAGTCACCCGCGCCGCACGGGTCGCCACCGTCGACGGCGGGCGCCGGTATGACAAGCGGGGTGGAGCCGCCGTGGCAGAGCAGCGCGCCGTCCGCGCTCATCGTGACCGCGACCGCGCCGGCACGCCACCGCCGCCGCAACTCCTGCGCGCCACGCGTCGCCGCGGCGATCCTGCTGCCGCCGTCAGACCCGGCGAGCCTGCCCACCTCCGACTCGTTCGGCGTGGCGAGCCGCACGCCGGGTACCGGTGCCGGGCCGCGCGGGTGCGGGTCCCACACGATCGGCGCGGACGCCCTCCCCAGCGCCGCCCGCAGGTCGGGTTGCCGGGCCAGCCCGCGACCGTAGTCGCTGACCAGAATCGCGGTAGCGTCGCGCAGCGCGGCGAGCGCGGCGTCGGGCGGTTCGGCCACCGCGCCGGGCGCGCCGCCGCGGTCCAGGCGCAGCATCACGCGGTCGTGGGCGCGCAGCCGCACCTTCTCCGGTGTCGCGCCGCGCATCGGCAGGGCGTACACGGTGACGCCGGCCGCCGACAGCAACTCGCTCAACCGGGCCCCGCCCGCGTCGTCGGCGAGCGCGGTCACCAGGACGACGTCGTCTCCGTACCGCGCGGCGAGCACCGCCGCTAGTCCCGCCCCGCCAGGACGATCCGATGTGGACTGTTCATCGAGGACCGGCGCGGGAGCGTCCGGGCACAACCGGTCGATCGCGCCGTCCACGTCACGGTCCAGCAGGGTGTCTCCCACGACGACGATCACGACGACCTCCCCATCGACGACAGTGCGGGACGGCGCGCTGACAGCAGCGGCAGCGCCAGGTCTACGTGCTCGCACAGCACGTGTACCGAGACCAGGTGCAGCTCCTGCACGACCTGCGGGTCGGGCGACGGCACGGCCAGCACGTCGGAGCACAGCTCCGCCAACGGGTTCGGGGACTGGCCCGTGAACGCCAGTACCCGCAGTCCGGCCTCCGCCCCCGCCTCGGCGGCAGCGAGCAGGTTCGTGCTGCGCCCGCTGGTCGACATCAGCAGCAGCACGTCTCCGGGCCGTCCGTGCGCACGCACCTGTCGCGCGAAGACCTCGTCGAAGCCGTAGTCGTTGCCGATGGCGGTCAGCGACGACGTCTCTGCGGTCAGCGCGATGGCGGACAGCGGCTGCCGATCGTCGCGCAGCTTGCCGACGAGTTCGGCGGCGAGATGCTGGGCCTCGGCGGCGCTTCCGCCGTTTCCGGCGACCAGCAGCCGCCCGCCGTCGGCGAGCAGCACCGCCAGTTCCGTGCCCCAGCGGGCGAGCTTGTCACCGGCGACCTGCCGGTACGGCACCAGCGCGGAGGCGAGGCCGGCCAGGTGGCTGTCGAGCGCCGACGACATCAGGCCATCACCCCGCTCGGCCGGCGCAGGCCGCTCACCGCCTCGTACACGGCGATGAGCTGTTCGGCGGCCCGCTTCCACGAGTAGCACTGCCGTGCCCGGTCGACGGCCGCGCTGGCGTAGGCGAATCGCCGAACGGGATCGGCGAGCAGCCTGCGCAGCGCGACGCCGAGCGCGCGCGGGTCGCGGGCCGGCACGAGGTCGCCGGTCAGTCCATCCACGACGGTGTCGGTGAGTCCACCGACGGCGGCCGCCACGACCGGTACCCCGCAGGCCATGGCTTCCAGGGGCGCCAGGCCGAACGGCTCATACCAGGGCGCCGCGGCGAGGACGTCGGCTGACCGGTACCAGGTGGGCATCTCGCTCGCCGGCACCGCGCCGACCAGCCGGACCCGGTCGGCGACGCTGGCCGCCTCGGCCTCGGCGCGCAGCCTCCGGGCGAGCGGGTCGTCGTCCACACTGGAGCCCGGTGGTCCACCGACGACGACGCATTCGGCGTCCGGCACCGCGCGCATTGCCCGGATCACGTCGGCGAAGCCCTTGCGCTCCACGAGCCGGCCGACGGTGAGGATGCGCTGCCGTTCCGACTCGCGGGGCGCGGCAGGCCCATCGGGCGTGAACTTCTCGCTGTTGACGCCGGACGGGATGACCGCCAGCCGCGACCGCGGCACGCCCATGCGCACCAGTTCCCGAACCTCGTCCTGGCATTGCGCGATCACGCGGTCGACGGCTCGGCCGAGCGCCCGCTCGTACCCGATCCGCTTGGGAGGGCTGGTGTCCGCCGCTCCCTGGTACCGCCGCTTGACGGTGCCGAGCGCGTGATAGGTCTGCACCACCGGCACCCCGGTCTGCTTGGCGGCGGTGAGCGTCGCGAGCCCGCTCATCCAGAAGTGCGCGTGCGCCACATCCGGTGTCCAGTCAGCGCGCCACTGCTCGACCAGCCAGCGCCCGAAGTCCTTCATGTAGGGCAGGAGGGAGTCCTTCGGCAGCGGCTCGGGCGGCCCGACGGGCACGTGCACGACCTCGACACCGTCCATCCGCACCAGTTCGGGTGGCTCGGGTGCGTCGCGGCGGGTGTACACCCGCACGTGGTGGCCCTGCTCGATGAGCGCGGCGGCCAACTCGGCGACGTGCGTGTTCTGCCCGCCCGCGTCCTCGCCGCCCAGCGCGGCCAGCGGGCTCGCGTGCTCGGAGATCATCGCGATGCGCATACTTCCTCCTCCAGCAGCCGGTCCCAATCGGCAAGGAACCGATCAAGTCCGTAACGGGTGCCGGCGACCTCGCGTGCCCTTACCGAGGGGGGGCGCCCCGCCTGAGGCTCGTCCATCAGCCAGTCGGCGGCGCCCACAAGCGTGTCGCCCGGGGTAGTGAGGGCGCCGGCGTCCGGCGGGACGGCAGCCACGGCTTCGGTGGTGGCGAGCGCCACGACGGGCATGCCCATGGCCATCGACTCGATGAGGCTGAGCCCGAGCGACGTCCAGCGGCACAGGTGCAGGTAGGCGCGGCGGCGAGCTACGTCGGCGTGCATCCGCGCCTGCGGTATGTCTTCGTGAGGGGTCACGTCCGGCAGGGCGAGACCGGCGACGCCCATTCCGTACACGTCGAGCGGCGCTACGGCCGCGAACCGCGGCATCAGGTCGGTGCCGGTGACCCGGCCACGGCGGACCGGCTCGTTGGTCACCACCACGAACCGGTCCAGCTCGCCCGTGTACGCGGCGGTGGGCGGGACTATGCCGTGCTCGATGACGGTGCTGCGCGTGCCACCGGTGTCCCAGAACAGGTCGTTGAAGTGGGTGACGTGCACGACGAGCAGGTCGTCCCGGTCGGCCATCGGGTGCCGGCTGTCCGGCACGTCGCCCTTGGGGGTGTTGTGCTCGACGTATATCCGAGGCACGCGGCGGCCGAACAAGGCGTCTACCAGGTCCACTTCGGACGGCCGCTGGAGGATGACGGCGTCGACGTCCTCGGAGACAAGCTGGTGCAACGGCACCTCGACCACGGTGTCCGGCCACGCGTACGTGCGCGCCCGGCCCAGGCCCCACGGCCCGCGGTCGGGCGTCACCGGTACGAGGTACCGGTGCTTGCCGTGCACGAACGCCGTCGTCCACGACCCGTGCACGTGCCACAGCAACAGGTTCATCACTCACCTACCAGGCGCACGGCCTCGACGACGGCCTGTGGGTCCACAGTAGACAGGCATGGATGGTCGGGCACCGGGCACACGGACGCCCTGGTGTGCCGGCACGGTGCGGCCGGCTCACCCAGCCGCACCCACGGCACCCGGTACGGGCCCCACTGCCCGAAGGGGACGGTCGGCGCGAAAAGGCTGACGACGGGCGTGCCGACAGCAGCCGCCAAGTGCGCCGGTCCGGTGTTGCCCACGACGACACAGCCGGCGCCCGCGATGACCGCGGCGAGCCCGCCGAGCGACGTCTGCCCGCCCAGGTCCACCCCGGCGGTACCGGCGACGCGGCGGCTGAGCGCTCGCTCGTCCGGACCACCGGTCACGACCACGCGATGCCCCGCGCCGGCCAGCGCGGCGACGATCTCGGCGCACCGATCCGGCGGGCAGGCCCGAGCCGGCACCGAGGAGCCCGGGTGCACCACCACGTACCCCGGAGTCAGTCCGGTGGGAGGCAACTCGCGCAGCCGCAGCGCTGGCTGGTCGTCCGGCGGGAGCGGGAAGCCGGCCGCGGCGGCCAGTGACAGCGCTCTTTCCGCTTCGGGCAGGCCGAGCGGCACCCGGTGCCGTACGTCCACAAGGGAGCCCGGATAGTCGTCGCTGATCGCGGAGATCCTGCCGACGCCGGCCATCCGCAGCACCAGGGCCAGGGGCAGCGGCGACTGATGGAAGGAGGTGAAGATGACCGCCTCATCGACGCCGGCCGCCGCGATCCGAGCCACCAACGAATCCACCGTGCACCGGTCGACGGCCGGTGGCGCCGGATCGATCCACGGCACCCGCCACTCGATAAGCTCGTCGACGCCGGGAAGCAGCTCGGCAGCGGCGCGCCCGCGCGGCCCGCACAGCATCACGACGCGCTCGGCACCCGCCGCCACCGCGCGGATCGCTGGCCCAGTAAGGAGCACATCGCCCGCCGAGTCGGGGCGGGCGACGAGGACAGCGCGCCTGCGCCGTCCCGCCGGCCCGGTCACAATCCGCTGCCGGCGCAGGATCAGGTCGACCGCCCCACTCAGGTCACCCGCCACAGCGGGGGCGGCGGCCACCTCCTCCATCCTCGTGACCTCAGTCGGCACCAGGATGCCCGCGGCACCGGCGGCGCCGGCCGCGACCATGTCGCTGCCAATGTCACCGACGACCACACAGCGCTCCGAGGTCGTACCGAGCGCGCGCACCGCGTCGTGGATCATCCCGGGCGCGGGCTTGCGGCACCTGCACCCTTCGCCGGGCGCGTGCGGGCACATCTGCCAGGTGTCGAACGGTCCGAGCAATTCCTCGATCCGCGCGTTCACCCGGTCCAGGTCTGTAGTGGTGAACAGCCCGCGCGCCAGGCCGGACTGGTTGGTCACCACGCCGAGCTTCAGCCCGGCGGCCCGAAGGCGGTCGAGCGCGGCACGCGCCCCGGCCACCGGACGCACCTGATCTGGATTCCCGTTGTACGGGACGTCCACGACAAGGGTGCCGTCGCGATCGAACAGAACCGCGTCGAAAAGCACGAGGGCCGAGTGCCCGGGGGCAGTAGAAGTAAACATCAACTTGCCTCGTCCAACGGACGCGCGCCGCGCCCCGCCCACCAGCCACGCAGCCAGTGGGCGGTGGCGAGCGGCGGGATTGCGACGCTGGTCACCGCCATGGTCGCCACCTCGCTCGGTGTCCGGGGTCCGGGACCGATCCGTGACAGCGCGAACTCCGCGGTGCCGGCCAGCCAGCCGGCCGCACCCAGCCTCGCCACCGGCCCGCGCGGCGCGATCAAGGCCGTGACCAGCGCGGCTGTCACCGCGAGGTGCTGGCGTCGCCGTCCGGGCGGGATCTCCAGCAGCGTCCGCCACCGGGGGCCGTACATCCTGCGCAGCAGGGCGTCGTCCGCGTTCCCGCGCTGGACGCGCAGGCTCGCCCACGGCCCTTCGGGGCGCACCGGATGGCTCACCGACCTTGCACCGAGCATCAACCGCCATCCGGCCCGTTGCACTCGGTGCGCCAGCTCGGTGTCCTCTCGGTACGCCCGGGGAAAGCGCTCGTCGAACCCGCCGACCGCCGCCAGCGCGGCCCGCCGGTACGCCATGTCAGCGGTGATCCAGCGAGCGCTGGCCAGGCCGGCCGTCGAACGTTCCCAGTCGGTCGGCCGCCGGTGCGCGGGCAGCGGCACCCGCACCCTGCCCTGCACGCCGCCCACGTCGGGCGGCACGTCAAGATCGCGCGCCAGGCGCGCGAACCAGCCCGGGTCGGGCACCACGTCGTCATCCAGGAAAGCCACCCATTCGGACCGGGCGGCCCGCCAACCCAGGTTGCGCGCCGCCGCCGGTCCCGCGCCGGCGCCAGTCAGCACCTTCGTGTACGCGGACAGCGTCACCGGGACCACGAGTGGCTCGGCGCGATCCGCCGTCCCGCGGTCGTCGACGAGCAGGATCTCCACCCCGTCGTCCACACCCGGCGCGAGCGCCTCCAGCAGCACCTCCAGGCTCGGCCGCCCCACCGTCGGGACGACGATCGAGACGCTCATCGAAATGCTCCGACCCGATGCACCGCGAACGGCCCCATCGCCAGCAGGTCCACGGGAGCGGAGCCGAACAGTTCCATCGCCTCGCGCGGCGTGTCGACCATGGGGCGCCCCGCGGTGTTAAGGGACGTGTTGACCACCACCGGCAGCCCGGTCAACCGATCGAACTCGGCCAGCATCTCGGCGACCAGCGGCTCGCTCTCCCGGTCCACCGTCTGCACGCGAGCCGTACCGTCGACGTGCACGACGGCGGGAATCCGCTCCCGCCACGCGGGTTTCACCCGGTGCGCGAAGAGCATGTACGGGCTCGGAAGATTGCCCTCGAAGACCTCGGCCGCCCGCTCGGCGCGCACCATCGGTGCGATCGGGCGAAATTGCTCGCGCCCCTTCACGTCATTCATGCGCGCGGTGGTGTCGCGGTCACCCGGATGGGCGAGCAGCGATCGGTGCCCGAGCGCCCGCGGCCCGTACTCGCTGCGCCCCTGGTACCACGCGACGATGCCGTTGCCGGCCAGTACCCGAGCCGCCTCGGCCGCGATCGACGGCGGCCGCGTGTAGGGCAGCGCCGCCCGGCGGAGCTCGGCCTCGATCTCCTCGTCGGACCAGCCGCGCCCCAGGTCGGCGCCCGGCATCGGCGCGGTGCGCTCCCCCAGCTCGCGCGCGACGTGCAGCGCCGCGCCCAGCGCGGTGCCCGCGTCACCGGCCGCCGGCTGCACCCACAGCCGGTCGAACGGCCCTTCGGCGGCGATCCGGGCGTTCGCGACGCAGTTGAGCGCCACCCCGCCGGCCATCGCGAGCGTGCGCGGCCCGCCGGCCGCCTCGTACACCCACCGGGCAAGGTCGAGCAGCACCTCTTCGAGCCGCACCTGCACGCTCGCGGCAAGGTCGGCATGCTCCTCGGTGAGCTCCGCGTGCGCGGGTCGGGCCTTAGCGAGTGCACCCCAGTCGATCCGCTCGACGATGAAGCCGCCCTCGCCGGTGCTCCGGACCAGCTCGCGCAGTACACCGAGATGCTTCGGTGCACCGTACGAGGCAAGCGCCATCACCTTGTATTCGTCGCTGGAGTGCATGAACCCCAGATGCCGCGTCAGGTCCTCGTACAGCAGTCCGAGCGAGTGCGGGAGCGCCTGGCTGTACAGCGGCTCCAGCACGCCGTCGCGGTAGGCCCCGGCCAGGTGGCTGGCCGACTCGCCGCGCCCGTCCAGCACCAGCACGGCGCTCGCCCCGTCCTGGTACGGCATGGCGAGCCCCGCCGACGCGGCGTGCGCCACGTGATGCGGCACGAAGCGCACCGAGCCCGGGTCGAGCCCAGGCAACGCCGTGGCGAGAAAGTGCGGTGCGCGCTCGGCGTACCGCTGGCGCAGCCAGTCCCAGGGGTCGCCGTCGCGCTCAGGTACACAGAGAGCCGGGTCGAACGAGTACGCCACCGCGTCCAGGTCACCGGGCTCCAGGCCCGCGCTGGCGAGGCACCAGGCGGCGGACAGTTCCGGCAGCTCCCAGGCGGAGAACGGCACCGGGCGCTTGCCGTGCTTGCGCCGGCTGAACCGCTCCTCCTCCGCGGCCGCCACCACCTGGCCGTCGACGACCAGTGCCGCCGCGGGGTCGTGGAAAATCGCGTTGATACCGAGTACGCGCATGCCCCGAGGGGTACCCGTGCACTTCTCGGTTACACATGCCGCCATCGCGGGTACCTGCACTGATATGGCGGTTGTGGAGCGGGTCATCGATGCGTCACCCGAACGGGTGTGGGCGGTGCTGGCCGACGGTTGGACGTACAGCGACTGGGTGGTCGGCACGGCGCACATCCGCGACGTCGACGACTCGTGGCCCGCGCCCGGCGCGCAGCTCCACCACAAGGCCGGGCCCTGGCCGCTCTCCCTGCGCGACAAGACCGTCGTGGTGAGCTCCGACCCGCCTCGCGAGCTTGTGGTGCGGCCACATCTGTGGCCCCTCGGCGAGGCCGTCGTGACCATGAAGCTCACCGAGGTCTCCGCCGACCGCACCAAGGTCACGATCGGCGAGGATTTCACCGCGGGGCCGGCCCGCTGGGTCCGGACCAAGCTGAATGACCTGATCCTGCATCGACGCAACGTCGAGTCTCTCCGCCGCCTGTCCGATGTGGCGACGCGCCAAAGGTCCTGATCGGCGATCTCATACTGACAACTTCAAGATCGCCGCGAGATCATCAACGGCGTGACTGAGACTGATGTGCCCATTGGGGCGCTGCTCGGAGTGGTCCTCGGGGTGCTCGCCCTCGCTGGAGCAGGGGTGGCCTACGCGGGGAGGCTCGGGGTCGGGCGCCAGGTGCTCACAGCCTCGGTGCGCGCCGCGGTGCAGTTGGCCGCCGTGTCGGCGATCATCGTCGTGGTCCTGCGACACGGGCTGCTCACGGCCGCGTTCATCGGTCTGATGTACGCCGTCGCGACCCTCACCGCGGCCCGGCGCGTCGGCGACGGCTGGTCCGCGTGGTGGATCGCCGCGGCGGCCATCGCGGCCGGCGTCGCGCCGGTACTCACGCTGCTGCTCGCCTCCGGCCTGGTGCCGCTCAAGGGCATCGCCGTCGTGCCCATCGCCGGCATCCTCATCGGCGGCGCGATGACGGCCACCTCGCTGGCCGGCCGGCGGGCGCTGGACGAGTTGCGCACCCGGCACGGCGAGTACGAGGCGGGCCTCGCGATCGGGCTGATGCGCCGCGACGCCGCGCTCGAGATCGCCCGATCGAAAGCCGCGACCGCGCTCGTGCCGGCGCTCGACCAGACCCGGACCGTAGGCCTGGTGACGCTGCCCGGGGCGTTCGTCGGTGTGCTGCTCGGCGGCGCCAGCCCGGTACAGGCCGGCGCCATCCAACTCCTCGTGCTCATCGGACTGCTCGCGGTGGAGACCCTCGCGGTACTCGTCACGATCGAGGCGATCTGCACTCGGTACACCTAGGCCGGTACATCCAGGTACATCTAGGCGGCGTGCACCGAGACGTCTCCGACATTGCCCCGCATCGTCACGAGCGTCTTGGCGCCGGGACTGGTGGGCAGGTCGATGGTCTGGTCGCCCAGCTCCACGTCCACGTCGAACCGGTACGTCCCGGTCGGCGGCAGGTACACCGCCGTGCTGCCCACGTCGTTGGAGGTGTCGACGCTGGCCGGTACGGTAGCGAACCGCAGATCGACGTCGCCGACGTTGGTGTGTGCCTTGGTCGCGCCGGCGAGCCCGGTGCCCTTGATCGCGCCGACGTCGGTCTTGATGTCGAGCGCGCCGGTGATGCCGGTGAGTGTGACCTCGGCGGCGTCCGCCTCCAGGGTCACCGTCACGCCCGCCGGCACCTCGATGCGGTAGTCGGTCTCGCACGTGAAGTTGAACCGCCGCTTGCCCTCGCAGCCGTCGTCGGCGAGGAAGAGCGTGCCGTCCTCGGTGCGGTGGCTGGTGCGCGGCGGCTTGTCGGAGTACCGGCGCGTCTCCCGTACCTGCACCGGCCCGTCGGTGGCGACGATCGTCACCGAGCCGGCGTCGGCCCGCACATCGAGCGCGGTGACCGTGCCCGGCACGCCGTACCGATCCTCCTCTTCGGAGGTGTCGAGGTCGGCGACGCCGCAGGCCGCCGCGGCGAAGAGCGTGACGCCGGCGAGGCCCAGTGTGGACAGTGTTCGAAGCATGCAGAGATGGTGGCGTGGGACGCGTCGCCACGGATCAGGTGCCGCCCGGATTTCACCCCTTACGGGCTCAGGGATGTTTGAGGTGTGACGCCGGACACAGGATACTCAGACCGTGACGAACCCTGAGGACGTCGATATGGGCACGGCCACCCTCGCCCGGGCGTACGACTACCTGCTCGGTGGGTCGCACAACTTCGCCGCCGACCGTGAGCTGGCCAAACGCATAGTCATGCTGATGCCCGACGCGAAGCAGCAGGCCCGGGTCAACCGTGCCTTCCTGCACCGTGCTGTCCGGTTCGCGCTCGACGCGGGCATCCGCCAGTTCCTCGACATCGGGTCCGGCATCCCCACCGTGGGCAACGTGCACGAGATCGCCCAGAAGGTCGACCCCGCCGCGCGGGTGGCGTACGTCGACATCGACCCGGTCGCGGTGGCACACAGCCGCCAGATCCTGGCGGGCAACGCCAACGCCACCGTGATCCGCGAAGACCTCTGCGAGCCGCGGGCCATCCTCGATCACCCGGACGTGCGCGGGCTGCTCGACCTCGACCAGCCGATCGCACTGCTCATGGTGGCGGTCTTGCACGCGGTGCGCGACGAGCGCGACCCATACGGCGCGGTGGCCACGCTCAAGGACGCCCTGGCGCCGGGCAGCTACCTGGCCATCGGTCACGCGACGTACGAGAGCCGCCCCGACGAGTACCACCAGCTCATGGAGATGACCAAGAACACGACCACCCCGCTGGCCATGCGGGCGCACGGCGAGATCCTGCGCTTCTTCGACGGGTTCGAGCTGGTCGAGCCGGGTCTGGTCTGGGTGCCGATGTGGCGGCCGGAGTCGCCGGATGACGTGCCCGAGCGCCCAGAGATGTCGGTGAACTACGGCGGCGTGGGGCGCAAGCCGTGACCGCCGCCCAGCGGTTCGCGCGCGCCTGGGCCCAGGCGGTGCACGAGGCCAGCTACGTGCTGATGACCCGGTCCGAACGCGAGGCGTACTTCCTCGACCTCACCGAACGGCTTGCGGCCGCGCTGACCGCCGACCCGTTCGACGCGTACGGCGGCTATCAGGTCGGCGCCCACCTGGCCGAGACCGACGCGATCGCGCCCGAGGCCCTTGGCCGCACCGTCACGCTGCTCAGCACCCGCATGCTCACCGATCTCGAACTGCACGGTCTGGTCGGCCGCGACCGGCTGACCACGCTGGTCGAGGCGCTGTGTATGGGATACACCGCCGCGCTGCAGGACCGCACGCTCGACAAGCAAGACTCATTGCGCCGAGCCGACATCACCGCGCGCACCGAAGCCGAGCAAGCATTGCGTCGGAGCGAAGAGCGGCTGCGCCACGCCGCGCTCCACGACGCACTGACCAACCTGCCCAACCGGGCGCTCGTCACGCACTGGCTCGCGTCGCTGCGCACCGCACCTGACGCGCCGGAGCGCTTCGGCGTCTGCGTGATCGGCATCGACCGCTTCACCGCGGTCAACAACAGCCTCGGGTACCCCGTGGGCGACCGGCTGCTGGTCGCGGTGGCCGAGCGCCTGTCGCTGTTCTGCGACGAGGTGGGCCATTTGGGCGGTGATCAGTTCGCGCTGCTGATACGCGACACGGGAGGGCCGGAAGACGCGGTCAAACCGGCCGACCGCGCCCTCGCGGCGCTCCGGGCACCGTTCCACATCGACGGGCATGAGCTGCCGATGACCGCCAGCGCCGGCGTCGTCGAGCGCGCGGTCGACGCCGGCGACCCGGTCGACGCGCTGCGCGCCGCCGCGATGAGCCTGCACTGGGCAAAGGCCGAGGGGCGCGACCGCTTCGAGCTCTTCGACGAGGTGCGCAGCGCCCGCGAGGTCGCCCGGTACAAGCTGTCGGCGGAGATGCCGGGCGCGCTGGCCCGCGGCGAGTTCGGCCTGGCGTACCAGCCGCTGGTGAGCCTGTCCGACGGCACAGTGGCCGGCATCGAGGGCCTGGCCCGCTGGCACCATCCGGAGCTCGGCGAGTTGCCGCCGGCACGCTTCATCCACCTGGCAGAAGACTCGGGCTTCATCGTCCCGCTGGGCATCCACCTGCTGGAGCGGGCGTGCCAGCAGGCCATGCGGTGGCGTGCCACCCGGCCCGAGCCGCCGGTGGTGAGCGTCAACCTCGCCGCACGGCAGCTCTGCCATCCAAGCCTCGCCGCCGACGTCGCCACCGTGCTCGACCGCACCGGCCTCCCCGCCGAGCTGCTCCAGCTGGAGATCACCGAGAGCGACGTGATGACCGCCGAGGCCGACGCGGTGGGCACCCTGCACGCGCTCGCCGGTCTGGGCGTACGGGTCGCGCTCGACGACTTCGGCACCGGGTACTGCAGCCTGGCGTACCTGCGGCGGCTGCCCGTGCACGGCATCAAGCTCGCCGGTGCGTTCATCGCTGGCCTCGGCCGCCCCGGCCTCGCGGGTCGCACAGACGAGGCGGTGCTCACCACACTTGTCCACTTGGGACACACATTGGACCTCACGGTCACCGCCGAAGGTATCGAGAGCGTCGCTCAGCTGGAAGCCCTCCGCGCCATCGGCTGCGACCTCGGTCAGGGCTGGCTGCTCGGCCGCCCCACCACCGCCGACCGCATCTTCCCGTGATCAGGGCGTCCTTCAAGTCGTTAGGGCAACGTGAAGGACGCCCTGATCACGGGCAGGTGGCGGGGCGTCAGCGGTAGATGGCGCGGTGCGCGGCGGCGATCATCGCGTGATAGGCGGCACCGGTCAGGACACGGTCGCGAGCCAATGCCGCACGAGCCGCGTTGGCGCCAGGGCCACCGTGCACGCCGCCGCCCGGATGCGCCGACGAACTCGCCAGGTACAGCCGGTCGATCGGCGTGTCCGCCCGGCCCAGCCCGGGAATCGGGCGCAGGAACAGCTGCTGGTACGCCGCCGCGGTGCCACCGCCCACCGCACCGCCCACAAGGCTGGGGTTTTCCCGCTCCAAGTCGGCGGGGCCGGCCACGTGCCGCCCCACCACCAGGCTCCCGAACCCCGGCGCGTGCTCCTCCAGCACCGCCTCCATGCGCGCCACGTGCCCGGCCACGTCGTCGACTGTCCAGTTCGGACGGAAAGGCAGGTGGGTGTACGCCCACAGCGACTCGGTGCCAGGCGGCGAGTGCGCCGGGTCGGCCGTAGTCATCTGCCCGACGAGCAGGAACGGGTGCCGCGGCACCTCACCGCACGCCAGCGCGGCCGCGTACTTCGTCAGCCCGTCCAGGTCGGCCCCCACGTGTACGGTGCCCGCGCCAGCCGCCGCGCTGTGCTTCCACGGCATCGGGGCGGCCAGCGCCCAGTCCACCTTGACCGTCGAGCCATCCCACTTGAAGTGCTCCAGGTCGGCCACCAACCGCGGTGGCAGCAGCGCCCCGCCGACCAGGTTCAGGTACAACGAAGGGGCCGGCACGTCGGCCACCACCGCGCGGCGGGCACGCCAGCGGCGACCGCCCACACTGGACACTCCCATCGCCCGGCCACGCGCGGTCAGCACCCGGTCGACACGCACGCCGTACTCGATGCGTCCACCGCGTGCCCGCAGCCGGCGCACGAGCGCGCCCGTGATCTGCTGCGCGCCCCCGGCGGGAACCGGCCAGCCGAACTCCTGCCCCAGCATGGCGAGCAGCCACCCGTAGACGCCACTGCCGGCGTCCTCAGGGGACAGATCGGTGTGGAGCGCGCAGCCGGCCATCAGCAGCTGGGCGCCCTCGCCCTCGAACATCTCGCCGCCGAGCTGGCGGCTGGGCAGCACGAGCCGGCGCGCGATCCGCAGCGCCCCGGCCGTCCGCAGTCGCCGCAGCGCCGCCAGCGTGCCGGCCACCGGCGGGAACGGCGTGAACAGCGCGTCGAGCAGTGGCTTGGAAAGGTCGGACCACTCGGCATACGCGTCGAGCCAGCGCTGCCCGTCACCCCGGGCGAACTCCTCGACGGACGCCGCCGTGGCCTCCGGCCGGCGGCTCAGCGTGGCCGCCCGCCCGTCGGGCAGCAGGTGCGTGAGCACCTCGGGCGCGTGCCGCCAGCTGAGCCCGTGCTCAGTCAGGCGTAGCCCGCGCATCACCGGTGAGGCGTATCCGAGCGGGTAGAACGAGCTGAAGAGGTCACTCAGGTATCCGGGCGCGGTGACCTCACCCGACCGCACGGCGCCGCCCGGCGAGCCGGTGGCCTCGAGCACCAGCACGTCCCAGCCAGCGTCGGCGAGCAGGTTGGCGGCGACGAGGCCGTTGTGCCCCGCCCCGATCACGACAGCGTCGACCATCGGCCCCATTGTCGCGCGTTTCGCGCCGCCCCGCCCGGGGGATCACCACCTCATGTACGAGGTGGAGCAACTCATTGACGGTGCGTGGTCGCCCGGCGGCGGTGACCTCACGGTGCGCGACCCGGCGGACGGCCAGCCGGTGAGCCGGGTACCCGTAGCGTCGCCCGCCGACGTGGACGCGGCGGTGAAGGGCGCCCGGGAGGCCGCGCCGGCCTGGGCCCGGATGGCACCCGCCGACCGCGGCGCCGCCCTGCGCCGGGCCGCCGACGCGGTCGAGTCCGCGGCCGACCGGCTGGCCGAGGCGATCACCGCCGAGATGGGCAAGCCCTTGGAGGGAGCGCGGGCGTCCGTCGATGCCGGTGTGGGGACGCTGCGCCAGTACGCAGAGCTGGGCCCGCTCCACCGCGGCGCGGCGCTGGCCGGCGGCGCGGACACGGTCGACCTGATGGCGCATGAGCCCCGCGGCGTCGTCGCGGTCATCACGCCGTGGAACGACCCGGTCGCGGTCTCCTGCGGCCTGCTCGGCGCGGCGCTGGTGACCGGCAACACGGTCGTGTACAAGCCGAGCGAGCGCACGCCCGCGACCGGCTGGCTGCTCGCCAGGCTCCTCAACGAGTACCTGCCGGCGCGGGTGCTGTCGCTGCTGACGGGCGGCGGCGAGGTGGGCGCCGCGCTGGCCGGGCACGAGGTGGACGTGGTCGCGCACGTGGGCTCCACGGCGGCGGGGCGCTCGATCGCGGCCGCGTGCGCGCGCACCGGTGCCAAGGCGCTGCTCGAGAACGGCGGAAGCGACCCGCTGATCGTCGACGAGAACGTGGACCCGCAGTGGGCGGCGGAGCAAGTGGCGCTGGGTGCGTTCGCGAACTCGGGGCAGATCTGCGTCGCTGTCGAGCGGGTGTACGCGCACCGAGCAACCGCACCGCAGTTTCTCGCCGCACTTGTCCAGGAATGCCACGAGCTACGTGTCGGACCGGGACGCGACCCGCGCACCGACCTTGGCCCGCTGGTTGACCGGAGGCACCGCGACCACGTGCACGCGCAGGTCACCGAGGCGGTGTCCGAGGGCGCACGCCTCTTGTGCGGAGGCACCGTCCCCGAAGGCCCCGGCGCGTACTATGCACCGACCGTCCTCGCCGATTGCACCGACGAGATGGCCGTCATGCGCGAGGAGACATTCGGCCCGGTCGCCCCAGTAATGGTGGTGAACTCGTTCGACGAGGCCCTGTCCCGCGCCGCCGACTCGCCCTACGGGCTGGCCGCGACCGTGCTCACCGCCGACTGGGAGCACGCCCAGCGGGCCTGGCGCGAGCTGCCGGTCGGCACGGTGAAGGTGAACGCCGTGTTCGGCGGCGCACCCGGCGGTGCGGCCCACCCGCGGCGCGGCAGCGGCCAGGGCTTCGGGTACGGCCCCGAGTTACTGGACGAGATGACCGTCGTCAAGGTCGGCCACCTCGCCCAGCCACCGCACTAGCACCCCCACCCCGCCCCGCGCCCCCGCGCCGCGCGCCCCTTTCCGCCGATCAAGGGCAAACGCACGTGGTTCGATCTCTTTTCCGCGTGCGTTTGCCCTTGATCGATGCG
>NZ_JAIBNX010000137.1 GCF_026130045.1 Micromonospora sp. CPCC 205371 | reverse complement strand
CCGCTCCTATGTAGACCCCACCCGAACAGAACGCAGATCACAACCGGGTCCTTAAATCCCCAGTCCCTTTGTGATCAAGGGCAAACACACGTGATTCGATCTCTTTTCCACGTGCGTTTACCCTTGATCGACATAGATGTCCTTAATCGACGCCGATCTTGCATATTGACGGTGGAGCGATAATGACGCTATGCCCCGGCTCACCCCTCGATCGTCCCTATTCGTCCTGGTCGTCGTCGCCGCTAGCGTGGCCTCCGTCGTGGTGTGGCGGAAATACGGCCTTGAGCACCTGAGCTGGATCTGGGCCCCTTTAGCCGGAATGACCGGAATTGTCGTACTCATAGAGCAGGTCACCAAGCGGCACGAACCCAGCACGGAGGAAATGGAACGGCGCCGCAAGGAGGCGTTGGCCGAGTTGGCGAACGCGGTAGCGGTGCAGTGGGGTGGTGAGCTGGATCATCTGTACCGCGTCCACGACGCGAGTTACCTGCCAGTGACGTGGTCCGACGGTGAAGGAATCCTGGCGGCGGACTGGGGAGCGATTCAGCGTAGCGATCATCCCGTGCCAGTCAGTCTGTCCGGGTCGTGGAACGAGATCGTCGACGTATATCGCCGCGTAACATCTGGTCAGTTAATCGTCCTCGGTGAGCCTGGGGCCGGCAAGACAGTGTTGGCCCTGTGGTTCGCGTTAAGGCTGTTGTCGGATGCGGAAGCGGAGCCGCCCCGGATACCGGTGTTTCTGAATATTGCCGGCTGGCGTCCACCCGCGCCAGACACATTTGGTGCACCTCACGAAACTCTGACAGCCTGGATTGTCGACGAGATTCTAGCGGGCTATCCGAGGTATGCGAGCTCAAAGTACGTCGACAAAGTGGTCACTCAGGAGCTTCTTGCCCGGCACCTGATACTTCCGGTGCTGGACGGCCTTGACGAACTGCCGGAAGACTTGCAGTCGGAATTGGTGACGGCCCTGAACAGGCAACCGAATTCTCCCTTCCTGCTGACCGCGCGGGCCAGCGATTATGCGCATCTCGTATCGAACGAGAAGGGGCTTCGCCGGGCGGCGTCGATCGTCCTGAATCCGCTGACCGGTGTGGAGGTGGCCAACTACCTGAAGAAGCAGGCTCCGGCCGGTCGCCAGGACAAATGGGCAGACGTAATTGCTGAGCTGCGCGCACACCCCGATGCGCATCTTGCCGATGTTTTCCGTACGCCCCTCATGGTCGCAGTGGTCCGTGATGCGTACCTGGATCCAGCCACCGACCCAAGCGAGCTGCTGGATGTGCATCGAGAAGACGGGGTAGAGGCGGTCGAGAGCCTCGTTCTCGATCGTTTCGTGTCCACCGCCTTCGCCGAGTCCCGGCGGAGGGGCCGGTGGCCTTTCGGAGGCACCGATCTCGCTCGAGGGGAGAAGTGGCTGGCCTTTCTGGCGTGGCACCTCAGCAACGCGAAGAGACGCGACCTCAGCTGGTGGGACCTGCGCCGGGCTGTACCACCCCAGGTGTGGGCGCTCGCCGCAACAGTGGGTGCGGTCGGTGTGATGGCCCTGGCTGGGATCTTGCTCCGTCCGATGGCCGATCGGCTGGTTCGCGACGCGGTCCTCGCCGAGTACAACGTTGACACAATCGTCGACTGGCTTCGTGCCGCCTGGCCAGGCGTGACGGTGTTCGTCGCGGTCCTGGGCGCCACGATCGCCTATGCGCTCAACTACAAGGGTGAACAGGCGAAGCGGGCGCCATCGCGGGTGACGTTCCGGGGCGGCCTGCGGGCGGTGCGACGGGACCTGCCGGCAGCACTCCAGATCGGTCTCGCCCTGGGTGGTGTCGTCGGCGTCGTGTTCTACATATTTCATCTGGCGATTCCCGCATCCATTCTCGATGCAGTCGGGCGCCTCGGCGTACACACGGATTCAAGCTATTCCTATCTCAAGGCGGGCATGACAGTCGCCGTTGCCGCTGTTCTCTACCAGTCGGCCAAGTCGGGCCTCCGGGTCGACTTCAGCGCTCGGACGGACACGGCCCGAGCGGTCAGCCCGTTCTCTCTCGTGCGCACGGATAGAACGGCCTTCCTTCTCGCTCTCCTGCCAAACATGGCGACCGTGGCCGCGTTGATCGTCGTGGGTTCGGCGGCTCTTACCGTCGCCGATCAGGAAAGCCCTACACCATCCGAGCAGGCCACGGCGATCGTGGGGCTCGGACTTCTCGTCTGGGCAGTCTCTAACGCCCATCGACCGTGGCCGACGCTCCTGGTCGTCCGTATCCACCTCGCCCTTACACGGCGGCTCCCGCTCCGGATAGGACGCTTCCTGGTGTATTGCCACCGCGACCTGTTGCTGCTCCGCCAGGTCGGTGGGGTGTACCAGTTCCGCCACGCCAAACTGCAGGACCGGTTGGCGGTCCGTATGGAGGAGGCACTCGCTACCACTGATCCGCAGCACGTAATCGCGGAACTGCTGCTTGAGGTGGGTTTCACCGCCGAGGCGATTGCGGACCTCCAAAGGGTTGTCTCGACCCGGATCGACCGACTTGGGCTAAAGCACCCGGACACCTACGTAGCGATGTGCTCACTCACGGATGCACTGCTTGCCGCTAATCAATTCGAACGGGCCGAAGTGGCCTTACACACCCGGCTTGAGATGGCCATTGAGCGTGGTGGCGACGAAGCGGAAGACGTACCGGAGATTTATCTGGCGCTGGCTGGTGTCGTAGGCGGGCAGCGGGGCGGACGGGAGTTGTTGCCGATCGTCGAGGAGTTGATCGCCTTCGAGGTCAAGTGGTTCGGCAATCTACGGCGGCCGACCGCATACGGGATCGCGGATGTCCTGGTAACCCACGGGCAGTTCGTGGAGGCCGGCAAAATCATCGAAAAGTGTGAAGGCGGCCATTCGAGCGATGACTCTCCGGGCGAGAGCGTCGCCGTGCGTGAGCGGGTATTAGGTCACCTGGCGTTCGCCGAAGGGCGGTATGAAGAGGCGGCTACGCACCTTAGGGCATGGTTTGTGGAGATCGCGGCGGACGTTGGCTATGCGGCGCCGTCGGCTATGCGAGCGTGGCTCGCCTGGCTCCGCGCAACGAGCCCGGGTGCCGACCTGACCGACGCGGCCCGTGAGTTCGCGGAGATCGTGGATGCCACGGACTCGCTGCGTGGTCGGCTCTCGTCCAAGGCGGCTCCGGTGCGGCGTCAAGTCCTCGCCGCCGTGCTCCGCGCGTGCCGCCGCCTTGCTCGTGGTCGACTGGCTCCACGCCTGTCCAGCATGGTCGCCGACGCTGTCTACTCACTCTTGGACCCGATTCAGATCGAGGAGCGGACCGTCCGGAGCGCTACGCCATCGGGCGCATCGGCCAACACGGCCTAGCTAGAGCTAGAGGCAGTGGTGAGGAGGTCTACGGCCGATGCCTGGCGGGCGGTGTCGGCCTTGTCGAACGGGCCCGCCCAGTGGATACCGTAGCGGTGGCTGCCGTCGCCCGCGTACGCCAGCAAAGACTCAGCCTGGCGCGCCAGGTATCCGCGGTAGGGGCGGTCGGGTAGGTAGCGGTCCAGCTCGTCGAGGTTGCGGACGAAGATCCCCTTGAACGACGGGGCATCGTCGTCGGCTCCCGCCTTCTCGCTGGGCTCGGTCAGGATGCCGGCGGGGGAGAGGTGGTCGCTCGTCGTGGTCGCGGTCGCTATCCGGCGAGCCACCGCCAGGAGGGTGTCGTCGCCGGTGGCGCGGTGCAGCTCGACAAGCGCGCCGAGAATGACGCCCTGGTTGTACGTCCAGGTCTCGCCGCCGTTGTTGACGCAGTCACGCAGCCCGTCGTTGACGAGCCCGTCCGCGTTGACCATGCCGCTGGCGTCGAACCAGCGCCACGTCTCCAGCGCGAGTTCGAGGTGGGTGGTGTCGCCGGGAATCCGGTTGTGCAGGCTGGCGAGCAGCTTGAGGTACAGCTCGTTGCTGATCGCGTTCTTGTACGTCCGCTGCGGCACGTCCCACCAGACGCCGCCCCCACAGGTGGCGTCCCAGTACTGGCCGATCCACTCGCAGCCGGTGCGCGCGATGTCGAGGTACCGGCCCTGCCCGGTCAGGTCGTACGCGCGCACCATGGCCAGCGCCCACCACGCGGTGTCGTCTGTGGAGTCCGAGCGGAACTCGCCGCCCATGTACACCTTCCGCTGGATCTCGACGGTGTGGTCGAGCACCCACAGGTATTCGGTGTCGCCGCTGCGCCCCATGTAGTCCAGCAGCGCCTGCAACGCGTTGCCCGACTGCCACCACGGTCGCTCGGGCTCCCACCGGCCGGTGGTCCGGTCGTAGAAGCCCATCATCGCGCCGACGGCCGCGCGAGCCTCATTCACGCCTCGATCACCTCGACGCCGGCGTCGCGCAGGGTGTCGCAGGTCGCCCGGTCGGCGCCGGCGTTGGTGACCACGACGTGGAGGTCTTCCGGGCCGCAGACGCGCGCGACTCCGGTGCCGGGGAACTTGGTGGAGTCGGCCAGCAGGATGATCTGCTCGGAGGCGGCGATCATCGCGCGCTTGATCGAGACCTCGACCACCGTCGTGTCCATCACCTGGGCGTCGGCGCGCACGCCACTGGTACCAAGGAAGAGCTTGTCGGCGCGGACCTGGCGCAGCGCGTCTTCGGTGAGGAACCCGACCAGCGAGCGGTAGCTGCGGCGCACGACGCCGCCGAGCAGGATGAGCTGGATGTCGGGGTCTTCGGCGAGGACCTCGTAGACGGCGAGGTTGCTGGTGATGACGGTCAGGGCACGGCCGCGCAGCGTGTAGGCGAGGCGGTGCGCGGTGGTGCCGATGTCGAGCAGGATGGTGTCGCCGTCCTTGATCAGCTCGGCGCACCGGTTGACGATCGCGTCCTTCTCCTCCACCCGCACGGTCGCGACCTCGGCGAACGGCTCGTCGGCGTCGGCGACGGAGACCGCGCCGCCGTACACCCTGGTCAGCCGGCCGGCGCGGTCGAGAGCGACGAGATCGCGGCGGATGGTCGCCTGGCTCACCCCGAGCCGCTCGGCGAGTGCCCGGACCGCTGAGGGGCCCTCGGCTCGTAGGCTCCGGAGGATCAGGTCGTGCCGCTGCTGCGCAAGCATGGCAGGGATCTTAGCAGTCATACTCGCTCACCGCAGCGCGCGAGTCCGCTCAAGTATTGCGCGACTCTGATCGGCCTTGCGGCGTGCCCTAGGGAAGATCACCGATCCGGTACCGCGACGCGGCGGGCGGTGCCCGCCTACTCGGCCTCCTCGACGTACATGACCATGATGCCCATAGCGTCGGGGATGGCTTCCTTGGTCCTGTACGTCGACTCCAGGCGGACGGTCTGCCCCTCCTCCAAAGTGGTCAGTGGCGTCCCTGTGCACTTGCTCAGCGAAGACACCTCCTTCTCACCGTGGATGTTCACGAACCGCCTGCTCTCCCCGTACCTCACGACCGAGTCGCAGATGACCTCGCCGGTGCTCAGGTTCGTGGCCTTGACGTTGACACCGCGGTTGTGGCTGTGGCCGCCGAGCCCGATCACCCGACCGGGGACATTGACCTCCCAGTCCAGGGTCTCGGTGGACCCGCCGGCCGGCACTTTGTAGGTGTCGCGGACGCTGCGGCAGGGCGCCACGTCGAGCCACACCGGACGCACCCTCTTCAACTCTCCGGCCGACGCCGGCACGTACTCGTACGTGATTTTGATGAAGACGGACTTCGGCTCCTCGGCGTGGTTCATGAAATCCGAGGCCATGTTCCACCGGTGCAGTCCGGCGTTGTAGAGGCCGTACCCGAGCGGCATCCTGATCTCGGTGCGTTCGTTTCCGGCAGCCGCGAAGCGCTCGCCGAGAAACACCGAAGGATTGGGCAGGCTCGTACCGCAGGTCGGATCGGAGCGGAACTGGCTCGTCAGCAGGAAATGGTGTAATCCCGGTCCGGTGTCCACATTGGCCTCCGAGCCGTCCGCGTACACCATGTCGGGTTTGATGCTCGTGATGTAGCAGTCGCCGCACGGTGTCTCGACACCGAGTTCGATGATGTCTCGGCTGCGTCCGTCCTTGTCACCCACGGCGGCGGGCACCTCGTACGGGCCGTGGAGGATCGTCCTGGTGAGCGTGCCGGGGTTGGTGGGCTCGGGCGCCGGCTCTTTCGGCTTCTCAGGCCCTTTCGTGGCGGGCGCTGGCGCGGTGGTGACCGGCGGCGGTTGCGGCTCCGCCGCCTCGGACGTGGAAGGTGTGTGAAAGGCATGGGCATCCGCTGCGGCGGGCGCGGTCTCCGCCACCGGCTTGGCGGCCGGCTTGCTGGGCGCGACCGCGTAAACCAGCGCCATCGTCACGACGGCCGCCGAAGCGGCGCTCGCGATGACTGTTGCCCGCTTCCTGGTCGGGGCCAAGGAGTCCTCCTCGCTGGTCCGATGGGAACCTCGCCGGCCACGGTAGGTCGCGGGACGCGGGGCATCTTTGGCCGGGCGACATAACATCCCCGACAGGGCATATCACCGGGGTGACAAACCGGAAGCGGCGCCCGCCGGGCGACCCCGTACGCGTCGACAACGACCTCGTGATCATGATGACCCGGTCACTCCGGTAAGAATGATCAGGTGCTGGTTCTTCGTACACTGACCGTCGACGACTGGCCGCTGTGGCGCGACGCGCGGCTGGCAGCGCTCACCGACGCGCCGCACGCGTTCACGTCCCGCCTCGACGACTGGCACGCGGGCGGCGAGCGGCGATGGCGTGCGCGCCTGGAACTGCCAGGTAGCTACAACCTCGTCGCGGTGCTGAGCGGCCTGCCCGTGGGGATGGCGAGCGGTGTCCCCGGCGATGACGGCGTGCCCGAACTGCGGTCGGTGTGGGTCAGCCCCGAGGCCCGGGGGCAAGGGCTGGGCAACCGGTTGATCGGTGCGGTCGAGGGGTGGGCGCGCGGTTCGGGGCCCACGCCGCAGCGGCTCGCGGTGATCGACGGCACCGAGCCAGCCATCTCCCTGTCGGGGCGGCCCGGCTTCGTCGCCGCCGGGCCGCGCGCCGGCCAGCGCGTCATGCTGAAGCCTCTTTAACCACAACCGCCAAGACTTAGAGCTACCGCGATGGCCGTCGCGGTCGATGCCGTCGCTCCCGCGGCCTCGCCCTCCGCGTTCCCACGACCCACCCGGCCGGGGGGTGATCGTGCATCGCGGCGGGTGGGCCGCGGTTCGCGCGGCGTCGTGCCGTTCACAGCTCGCGTGGCATGCGGTGCGGAACGGGGCAATCCGGTCGGAGGCGGCGGCGCTTGGCGGCGCCGCCAAGCACGGTGATCACGGACTTGACCTGGCGCCGGATCGCTCAGCCCAACGGCGTCGATCAAGGAGATGTGCATGGATCAAGGGCAAATGCACGCGAAAAAGAGATCCAACCACGTGCATTTGGCCTTGATCGACGGCGAAGGGGCGGGCGGTGACGGCGGTGAGGGCGGTGAGGGGAGGGCTGGGGTGTCGATGAGGCGGCGTCGAGGGCTGATCTCTGCGAAGGTGGAACGGAGACGACCGGAGGGAGCGGCTGGTGAACGAACCAACGACTGCGCTCGACCCGCGCTTCAGCGACCCCGACGCGGCACCCACTACCTGGCAGCAGACGGTCGGGGCGCTGGAGAGCGCCGAGCTGTTCTGGATCTCTACGGTCCGGTCGGACGGCCGGCCGCACGTCACGCCGCTCGTCGCGGTGTGGCTCGACGACGCGCTGTACTTCTGCACCGGCGCGGCGGAGCAGAAGGCCGTCAACATCCGCGAAAACCCGCACGTCGCCCTGACCACCGGGTGCAATGAGTGGGACCAGGGTCTGGACGTCGTCGTCGAGGGCGAGGCGCGCCGGGTCACCGACGACGCCGTGCTCGCCCGGCTGGCCGAGGCGTGGGCGGGCAAGTGGGACGGGCGGTGGCGGTTCCGGGCCCAGGACGGCGCCTTCCACCACGACGAGGAGGACGGCATCGCGCTCGTCTTCGCGGTGAAGCCGGCCAAGGTGCTCGCCTTCGGCAAGGGCGGCTTCAGCCACACCCGCCACCGGTTCTGACTCTCGTTTACACCACGTTCGCAGCCGCGTTCGTAGGTTGCGGCGCATGTACAGGTCTCTTGTGGTGCTGACCGCGGGCGTGATGGCGCTGGCCGGCTGCACCGACGATGGTGACGACCCGGCGCCCACGGCCAGCACGGCCGCCCGGTGCGACCCGTCGCTCGACGCGGCGTTTCGCGCGTGGGCGCGGGTCGGGTTCAGCGGCACGGTCGCGGTCTCGACGGGCGGCGACTTCGACTGTCTCGCGGCCTACGGAGCGGCAAACGACGCCACGAATACACCGAACACAGTGGACACGGTCTTCGAGATCGGGTCGGTCACGAAGGCGGTCACCGCCGCCAGCGTGGTCGACCTCGCCGAGGACGGCAAGCTCGCGCTCACCGACCCGGTGGGGCGGCTGCTGCCGGAGCTGAAGGGACCGGTGGCCGCGGCGACCATCGAGCAGTTGCTGCGGCACACGAGCGGGCTGACCGGTTCGCACGGCACAGACCACGAACCGCTCGACCGCGACGCCGCGGTCAAGGCCATCGGCCGCATCGAGCTCGCGTTCAAGCCCGGCTCCGGCTACGCGTACTCGAACGCCGGTTACACCCTGCTCGCGCTCGTCATCGAGAAGGTGTCGGGCAAGAGCTACCGGGAGTACACGGCGTCGACGACGCTGCGGCTGCCGGACGGGCGGACCGCGGGTGGTTTCTGGGACGGGGAGCCGGCCGCGCCTGGGCCGCGCGCCGTCGGGTACCTGGACGGTGGGAGAACGGGGGAGGCGGGTGACTTCGCCGGTCCACATTGGGTGCTCGACGGGAACGGTGGGGTGGCGATGACCGTGCGGGACCTGGCGACCTGGGCACGCGCGCTGTTCACCGGCGAACTGGTGTCGCCGGAGTCGGCCAAGGCCATCGCCGCACCGGGGCACGACCTGGGCAAGGGCAGGTCCGAGGCGCTCGGCTGGGTGGCGTTCGACCCGTCGGTGTACGGCACGCGGCTGCTCGCCACCGCCGGCGGTGGCGGCGACGTCGGGCACAATGCGGTCGTCGCGTGGATTCCGGAGCGGCAGCGGGTCGTCGCGATGGCGTCCAACAAGCCGGATGTGTCCGCCGAGGACCTGCTGGCGAAGATGGTACCGGCGTTGCTGGCCGGCGAGCCGTTGCCGACGCCGAGCCCACCGCCTGCCGGGTCCGGTCCGGCGGCTACGGTCGGCAGGTACGAGCTGGAAACGGGAGGTACCTTCGACGTGACCGCCGCTGGCAGCCGGGTCACGGTCGCCGCGACCGGTGCAGACGCCATCGCGGCGCTGTTTCCACCGGCTGGCAGCGTCACTGCCGGTGACTTCCGGGCCAACGAGGAGCGGGTGGTGGCGTTGCTCGACGGGGGCACCCAGGAGGGGCGCGAGGAGCGCGAAAATCTGGAAGACACGTTCGGCGGAGAGATTCGCGGCGTCACGCTCGCCGGAACCCTCGCGCAGGACGGCGATATCCGCACCTACGTCACCATTACCATCGCGGGCAAGGACGTCATCGGCTGGTACGCGGTCGGCGCGGAAGGCGGCATCGAGGCGGCTGAGGTACCGGCGGACCCGCCCGCGCTGCGGCTGGCACCGGCGGGCGGTGACCAGTACCGTCCGGATGATCCCACGGGCGCCGGCCCCGACGTGGCCGTCACGTTCGGCGAAGGCCGCATGACGATTTCCGGACCGGCCGGCACGGCCGTCGCGAAGCTGGCCGGGTGACGAGCCGGCGCCATGCGGATTCTGCTGATCGAAGACGATCCCGACCTCGCCGAGGTCGTCGCCCTCGGGCTGCGCAACGAGTCGTACGCGGTCGACGTGACCGCCACCTACGCCGGCGCGGAGGAGCTGCTCCGCCTGACCGCGTACGACGTGGCGTGCTTCGATCTGGGTCTGCCCGACGGCGACGGCCTCGACCTCGTCCGGCGGCTGGGCCGCGATCCCGACCTGCACCGGCCGCGCCGTTCGCTCGTCCTGACCGCCCGCGACGCCGTCACCGACCGGGTAGCGGGCCTGGACGCCGGAGCCGACGACTACCTGGTCAAGCCGTTCCACTTCGCGGAGTTGGTGGCCAGGCTGCGCGCGCTCGGCCGGCGCGGCGACGGCCACGGCCACGGCTCGACGCTGCGGGTCGGCGAGCTGGCGCTGGACCTTGCCGCGCGCCGGGCCTGGCGGGCCGGCCGCGAGCTCGACCTGACCGCGCGGGAGTACTCGCTGCTGCGGTACTTCATGCACCATCCCGGCGACGTGCTCTCGGCGGAAGACCTGCTGGAGCACGTGTGGGACGCGAACGCCAACCCGTTCACCGCGTCGGTGCGGGTGATACTGAGCCGGTTGCGCCGCAAGCTCGGCGACCCTCCGCTCATCGCGACGATCACCAGTGCCGGGTACCGGCTAGAGGCCCCGCGGTGAGGGGTCGTTGGCGGTCGCTGCGGGTACGGCTGGCGCTGTTCGGGTTCCTCGCCATCTACGCGCCGGCGCTGCTGGTGTTCGGCGTGGTCCTCGCCACCGAAACGGAGACTGAGACAGACAGCGTCGACGGCGTCGAGACCGTGCAGGACACCACCATGCGGGGCTCGATCTGGGTGACGGTGACTGTGCTGGCACTCAGCCCAGCCGCGGCCGCGCTCGCCTGGTGGTGGGCGGGCCGGGCGGTGCACCCGATCGACCGGGTGCGCGGCGTAGCCGACGACATCCAGGCCGTCGACCTGAGCCGCCGCATAGCTCTGTCGGAGGGTCCGGTCGAGGTGGCGGCGCTCGCGGCCAGCTTCGACGCCATGCTGGACCGGCTGCAAGAGGCGGCCGAAACGCAACGGCGGCTCATCGAGGAGGCGAGCCACGAGCTGCGGATACCGCTGGCTGTGCTGGTGACCAACGCCGAGGTGCTGCTGGCGCACCCGAAACCCACCATCGACGCGTACCGGCGCGGGCTGGAACGGTCGCGGGCGGCGGCCGTGCGGCTCCAGGCCGTGCTCGACGAGCTGCTCGTCGACGCCCGCGGCCGTGCCCGTACCCTCGACCGGCGGCCAGCCGACCTGATGGGCATCGTTCGCGCCGCTGTCGACGAAGCCAGCGTGCCCGGGGTGAACCTGTCACTCAACGGCCCCGAAACCGCCATCTGCCCGATCGACGAAGCCACCGTTCGCCGTGCCGTCCACAACCTCGTCGACAACGCCATCAGATACAGCCCGCCGGGCACTCCCGTTCACGTCGCCGTCGAGCTCACCGCAGACGATGTCGCCGTCGTGGTGACCGACCGTGGTCCGGGCATCGCCGCCAGCGAACGCGACCGCGTCTTCCAGCGTTTCTGGCGCGGCCGGTCGGACGTGTCCGGCACCGGTCTTGGCCTCGCCATCGCCCGCCAGGTCGCGCAGGCGCACGGCGGAGCCCTCACCCTGCGGTCGCCGGGACCGTCGGGCGAGGGCTCCGCCTTCCGCTTCACCGTCCGGCGTTTGTGACCAGGTTGGGCAGTTGCCTCTCCAAGACGACCTTGCCGGAGGCGTCGTACCCGACGAGGAATGGTGCTTCCACGGTCTCGTTGGCGAGGTACCAGTAGAAGTACATCCCTGCCGCGGCCAACGCCGCCCGGACCGTCCCGTCGGGCAGCCGCAGCTCCGCGCGCGCGGCCTCGCCGGCCGGACCCCACATGGTGTGTATCCCGCGTTCGTCGGCGGATCCGCCGAGGTCGCCGAAGGTCCCCGGGCTGTCGGCCGGGGTGCACTGACCACCGGCCGCGCGGACGCTCGCCGGTGCCGGCCGGTCCAGGTCACCAGGCGCCTCGAACATGGGTGACACGCACGTGGTGCCGTTCGCGCCGGTCCCGGCCCAGACGGACAGCACGGTGCCGTCTGGTCCCGGAGCCTGGGCGATCCGGCGTGCCGTGTCGACGTCGACGCCGCCGCCGGTCTCGCTGGCCCAGAACGACAGCTCCTTGGTGAACGACTCCGGCAGTACACCGCTCGCCGTCGCGACGCCCGCCCCCGTGGCGAGCAGCGCGGCGGTCACCGCGGTCGTCAGCAGCACGCGCCGGCGGCGGGACGGTGCCGTCGACGCGGGCACGCTCGACGCCAGCACCCGCTCCAAGGCGGCGTCGCGGTCGGACGGCGGCCATGCCTCGTCCACTGTGGATGTCGGGCGCAGGTTTTCGAGAATCGCCATCGCGCGGTCGTCGGTGTTCACGCTGTGCCTCCTATGGACGGTACGGGCTCGGGGTGCGGGCGCGGGTCGGGCTCGAGGCTGGCACGCAGCCGCCGGCGGGCCCGGGTGAGGCGCACGTGGAACGCGGGCAGCGAGCAGCCAGCCACCTTCGCCGCGTGCTTGGGCGACAGGCCGTCCCAGGCGACCAGCAGCAGCGCTTCGCGCTCCTTTCCGGTCAGGGCGGCGAGTTCGGCCAGTACCGCCGCGCGTTCGGTGACGAGCACCTCGGCCGCGGCCGCCGGGGCCGCGATCTGGCGGAACCGTTCGAGCTCCGCGGCCAGTCGCTCCTGCCGGTGGCCGGAGCGCCGCTGGTTCGCGATGGTGTTTCTCGCCACGACCAGCAGCCAGGGCAGCGGGTCGTCCGGTACCGATGCCAGCCGGCGCCACGCCACCAGGAACGTCTCGGAGACCACGTCCTGCGCGGTGTCTCTGTCGACGTGGCGCAGCGCGTAGGCCATCACCCGGTGGGCATGCGACCTCCAGAGCGTCACTAGACGCTCCTGCGCGGGTGCCTCTTGTTGTCGTCTCACATCACGTACTGTCCGGCACAACGCCGATCCTTACGTCCGCAACGTAGGGTGTCACCTGTGGGGGGCGACGCATATCGGGTCGGAGTGGACTTCGGGACTTCCAACACGGCCGCGGTGCTCGCCTTCCCGGATGGCCGGGTGCGGCCGCTGCTGTTCGACGGCTCACCGCTGCTGCCGTCGGCCGTGCACGCCGACCCGGAGGCTGGACTACTGGTGGGGCGGGACGCCACCCACGCCGCGCGCACCCGGCCGGACTGCTTCGAACCGCACCCCAAGCGCTGCGTAGACGACGGCACGGTACTGCTGGGCGGCGCGTCCGTCGCTGTCGGTGACCTGATCGCCGCGGTGCTGAAGCGGGTCGCCGCCGAGGCCGAGCGGGTGGCCGGCGGCCCGGTGTCCGAGGCCGTGTTGACCTGCCCGGTGGCGTGGGGGCCGCAACGGCAGGAGGTGCTGCGTTCGCCCGCCCCGCGGGTGTCGGGCGAGGTCGCGCTGGGGCCCGACCGGGTGGCGCCCGCGCCCTGGTCCGCCCCCGTCGCCGGCCGGCGGGTTCCCGCCGGTTCCTGCCTGATGGTGTACGACCTGGGGGCCGGCACGTTCGACGCGTCGGTGGTGCGAAACGGGCCGGACGGCTTCGAGGTGCTCGCCACGCGGGGCCTGCCCGACGCCGGCGGGCTCGACGTCGACGCGGCGATCGTCGAGGCGTTCGGCGACACGTATGGCGCGCGGGACGGCGACACCTGGAAGCGCCTCGTCGAGCCAGGGGAACCGGCCGACCGGCGCGCATCGAGGACACTGTGGGACGACGTGCGCGCCGGTAAGGAACTGCTGTCCCGGGCGGCGCACACGACCGTACACGTGCCACTGTTCGACGACGAGGCGCCGCTGGGCCGGGAGCAGCTCGACCGGCTGGCGGGCCCGGTCCTGGAACGGACGGTCGCGGCCAGCCAGGCGGTGCTCGACGAAGCCGGCGTGGCACCCGCAGACCTCGCGGGGCTGTTTCTCGTGGGCGGGGCGAGCCGGCTGTCGCTGGCCGCCGCCCTGCTGCACCAGCGGCTCGGCGTCGCGCCTACCGTGGTCGAGCAGCCGGAACTGGTGGTCGCCGAGGGCAGCCTGCGCGTGCGGCCGGCGGTGGAGGGGCCGCCGGTGCTGCCGGACCCGTCGCAGAGCTGGCCGCCGCCCGCCTCGGACCTGATCGGCGAGTCAGGTCAGCGGCGGTCACGCCGCCGGCTGGCCGCCGCCGCGCTGGCGCTCGCCGTCGTCGCCGGGGCAGCGGCCGCCGTGGTCGCCAGCCAGCTTCCAGGCTCCACATCGGATGGTCTTTCCCGGGTACCGCCAGCGCTGCGCGACGGCTGCCGGGACGGCGGCGCGCTGGCGGGCGCGACCCGCACGCTGACCTGCAAGGGTGAGAAGGGACCGGAGGTCACGGTCGGGCTGTTCGCCGACCAGGCCGCCGTCGACGACGCCTACCAGCGGGCGGTACGCGAGGCGGGCGCCACCGCGAGCGAGGGTGACTGCGGCACGGCGTCGTCGGGGGAGCACCGGTACCCTGCCACGGGACCGGCGGCCGGGCGCGTGGTGTGCGGCACCGGTGTCGACGGTGACGCCAGTCTGGTATGGACGGACGAGCGGGCGCGCATCGTGTCCAGTACCAAAGCCGATGCCGCGGACGCCGCTGCGCTTCGCGCGGCCTGGCTGTCCTGGACCGGCGCGCCCGCGTTTCCCACGACCGAGGAGCGGGAGCTCGTCGACGTGCTGGCCGCGAGCGGCTGCGCGCGAGCGAACGTCGCGGACCTGGACGACTTCCCCGGCGCCACGGCGGGCGTGCGGTGCGACCCGCAAGGCACCGGGGCGACCAACGTTTTGTACTTCCGCTTCGGCGAACTGACCGCACTACAGTCCACCATGGACGCACATGCGGCTGCGGCCAAGGCGCCGACCGGCGTTGCCTGCGAGGACGGCGACGCCGCCGGATTTCTCGGTTCCCGCCGCTACGACCTGCGCAGCGTCGAACTGGGCGCGCTCATGTGCCATCCGGGCCCGCGCAGCACGCTGGTGATGCAGTGGAGCGTCGAGCCGCTTCTCCTGGTCGGCCGCGTCACCGGCACCGACGCCGAGAGCCTGGCCGCGTGGTGGCGTCTCGACTCCGGGCCGCCCGTGACGAAGGTCGTCGAGGCCGTGAACGCGCGGGCCACACCGGCATTCCCGACAGTGGAGGAGAAGGCGCTGCTCGCACGCGTGCCGAAGCGGTCGCAAGTGGACTGCCTGCGCCCGTCCCGGGAGCAGGTCCGCTCGAACGTCGGCACCGAGCCGGTCGTCGCCGTGGTCTGCGGTCCGACCAGCGGAGCACAGATCGTCTTCTACTACCAGTTCCAGAGCCAGGCGGCCATGCGGCGCAGCTATGGCACCACCAACCTGGGCGACGACGACTGCACCAAGCTGCCCGAAAACTTCGAGGGCGAGTCGCCGTACCAGCGCGGCGGCGTCAGCGGACGGCTGCGCTGCGCGACGGGAGAGAACGGTAACCGGTGGCTGGTGTGGACCAGCGACCAGTCGGCGATACAGGCGTTCGCGTTTCGTGGCGGCGACCCCACCGCGATGATCGACTGGTGGCGCCACGACGCCGGGCCCACCTGACCGGCGGGTCAGCCGAGCACGGAGCCGCTGATGCCGCCGGTACCCTCGCCGCTGCTCATGCCCCGGCTGGTGGTCTGAACCTTGCCGTTGAACATGGCCATGAGGTCGACGTTGCCCTTGCGGTACGTGATCTGGAGGCTCCACTCGTGGCGCTTGCCGTCTGCGGGTACGTCCACCGAAACCCGCCAGGGCAGCTTCGCCGTGCCGCCCTTGGTGGCCTTGCCATCGAGCGTGTACGTGAACGACTCGATGGTCGCCTTCCCGGTCGCGGTCAGCACCAGCTTGTGCGGCTGCCTGGCCGGCTCGGTGGTGGCCGCGTCCACGACGGCGGTCGTGGCCGGCGGCGTCGGCGATGGCGCGGACGCTTCGGGACTGCCTCCGCAGCCCGCGAGCACGGCGGTCAACACGAGAATGCCCACTGGCAGCGGGCGGACGGCATGCGACATGATCTCACCCTAAACGGGTAGACACCGACCTCTACCGTGGGTATATGACGGCCTTGAAGGGGCTCCTCGAAGCACTGGTTCTGGTGGTCATCTCCGCCGCGGTCGCGTCGGTGATCGCGGTTCTGTGGGTCGCTTTCGGTGACGGCGCGTTCGTCACACGGTTCGGGATCTGCCTGGTCGTCATCGGCGCGCTGGTGGCGATCACCGGTGGGCTCGGCCTCAGCCGGATGGGCAGCGCTGACGCGTTCGCCTGGTTGGGACACGGCCCGGAGCGGGCGTCCGGCGACGACGGTGGCCGCGTGCTGACCGGTGTCGGGATATTCCTGTTCGTCTCGCTACCGCTCGTCATCGCTGGTGGTCTCCTGGCGACCATGTAGGCCCTCACTCGTCCAAGCGCGGGTTGGTGGTCAGCGAACCGCCGATCCAGACCGACAACGTGCCCAGGTCCCTGTCCAGCGACCGCCGGATCGCGTTGACCAGTGACACCTGCGCCACCGCCGGTGGATGCATCGCCTGCGCGAACTCCTCCGCGCTGAGCGCGCCGGTCCTCGTGTCGACGGCCGCCTCCCGCAGAAACCGCCCGATCGCGGCCGCGAAACTGTCGATCTCCTCCGCTACGTGGGCGGGCGCGACCAGACTGGCGGACGTCAACGCCGCGCTCCACACCGCCCAGTCGTAGTCCCAGCCGGTCCGGTCCACATGGGCGCGGCGAAGCGTCATGGTGAATGTCGCGTACTGGCGCATCAGCTCCCGGTACGCGTCGAGTTGGCGGTCGCGCAGCCAGTGCCGGTCCTGCGCCCGGCGGCTGAGGGCGGTGCCCACCACGACACCAAGCGTCGCGGACAGCGCACCACCCGCAGTGGTGAGAACCGTCTCCAGCACCGCCATCGCCGAAGCGTAGTAGACGGCCATCTCAAGCGCGACGCCGCGCTTCCAAGACGGCGCCGGCCCGGCCAGCGCGGCGTCGGTTACCGTGCGCCCGTCGTCGGCGCATCGGGGTTCGGCCGCTGTGTGAGGGCGGGTGGGGTGGCGGTTCGTGGGGACGCGGAGGGTGAGGCCGCAGGAGCCACGGACATTGACCGCGACGGCCGTCGCGGTAGCTCGAAATCCATGAACTTGGCGAGTTGTGGCTGAAATAGCGCCACAGCCCGCCAAGATCTCGCCGGACCTATGTGGACGGAGCGGCGCGGGCACCGCGCCATGGCACGGCACGGCGCACCCTCCGGCTGTGGGCAGAGCCGGCCGACGCGGCCCCGCACGAGGGTCGAACGGGCCGCGATCAAGGCCATTCGCATCGATCAAGGGCAAACGCACGCGGTTTTGAGATCGAACCACGTGCGTTCGTCCTTGATCGGCGGGAGAGAGGCCGCGGGAGGCCGCGGCCGGGGAGGGCGCGGAGGGGTTAGGGGGCGGAGGGGTTAGGGGGCGGGGCAGGTGGTTGTGGTCGGGGGAGTGGGGGTGATCAGGTACGCGTCCACCGCCGTGGTTACGCACGGGGTGCGGGTGTAGGCGCCGTGGCCCCAGCCTTCGTACGTGAGCAGGACTGCCCGGTCGCCGAGCTGGTGCGCCACGTTCGTCGCCCAGTTGTAGCCGCTCGCCGGGTCGTGGCGGGTGTTGAGAAGCAGGAGCGGCGGAGTTCCGCGCACTTTGAGCTTGTGCTGCGGGTTGGCGACCGGCTGTGGCCACCCCATGCAGGCGGCCATCGCGTACAGGGAGGCCGGATAGCGCAGGTCGGGCGCGCTCTTCGCGGTGCGGCGAAGATAGCTGGCGTACTGCTCGTAGTCGCGCACCGGCAGGCTCCAGTCGGCGCAGAACACGGCGGTGACCAGCGGTGGCACGCCGACGACGGTGGCCGGTCCACCCGCGTGCATGGCGGCGAGTTTGGTGGCGAAGCCCGGCCAGTCGGGGCCGTAGAAGTGCCGGTGCGCGGTGGCGACCAGGTCGAACGCGGTCACCGCCTTGCCCGACGCGTCGCGCAGCTCGCCCCGGTCGGCGAGAGCCCGCAGGTCTGCCCAGACGGCGCGCACGTCCTGGCCGTACAGGGCGCACGCGGCGGTGCCGCCGCACCACGCGACGAACTCGTCGAACGAGTCCTGGAGGGCGACCGCTTGCGTGTCGAGGAAGTCGCGCGTCCGGACACTGTGGTCGACGACGCTCTCCAGCACCATGGCCCGTACGCGGTGCGGGAACGTCTCCGCGTACTGCTCGCCGAGCAGGGTGCCGTAGGAACTGCCGTGGTAGGTCAGCTTCGCCTCGTCCAGCGCGGCGCGGATCGCGTCGAGATCCCTGACCATGCTGAGCGTGTCGGCGTGGTCGTAGACGGGTCCGGTGCGGGCGCGGCAGTCGTCGCGGAGCCGCTGGTTGTACGCCAGCAGCGCATCGAACTCGGCCTGGTTTGCCAGCACCGGAGACGGCCGCTGCGCCAGCAGGTCGGGTGAGCAGACGACGGGGTTGCTGCGCCCGACGCCGCGGGGGTCGAAGCTGACGATGTCGAACCGGCGGCGCTGCTCGGCGCTGAACCGGTTGCCGGCTATCACGCGGTCGACGCCGGAGTCGCCGGGGCCACCCGGGCCGAACACCAGCGTGCCGACGCGGGCACCCGGGTCGGTGGCGGGGCGGCGGGCCACCGCCAGATCGAACCTCGGGCCGTCCGGGTCGCGCCAGTCGACCGGTACAGCCAACGTGCCGCACTGGACGGCGGCGTTCTGCGCGCAGGGTGCCCACGCGATGCCCGTGGTCGCCGAGGAGGCGGGGGCGGCCGCGAGGCCGACCCCGCCCAACGTGACGACGGCGGTGACTAGGGATTTGATGATCACCCGGTCGATGATCGACAACCGCTGCGCGGCAGGCACCAGGGACGACCCGGGAAACACCCCGTAAGGCGGGCCGGGCGCGGCGCGCCCGGCCCGCACGGGAGAGATCTGTCAGGTTGCGGTGCAGGAGAGGGTGGGCGCGGAGTTGGTACCGTTCCACGCCCCGATGAACCCGAAGTTGGCGCTGCCACCGGCGCCGAGACTGCCGTTGTAGCCCACGTTGCGCGCGGTGACGCTGGACCCACTGCTCGTCACGGTGGCGTTCCACGCCTGGCTGACGGTCTGCCCGTTGCCGAACGTCCAGGTGACCGTCCAGCCGGTGATGGCGCTGCTGCCCGCCGTGACCCGCACGTCACCCTGGAAGCCGCCCGGCCACTGGCCAAGGATCGAGTAGGTGGCGGTGCACGCCTTGCCCCCGGGAGGCGGGCTCGTCGGGGGAGTGGTCGGCATCGTGGTGGCGGGCGTCGTCGGCGTTACTCCATTGTAGATGGTCGCTTCCTTGGCGGTCGCCTTGATGCCGTTGGCGCCGTTGAAGATGCGCTGACCCCAGGTGGTGAGCTGGTTGGGGTCGAAGTTCAGCGCCATGTCGAGGATCGGGTCGGTGTTGCCGCTCCACGACCAGCCGAGGTAACCCATTCCGCGCGCGTTCGCCTCGGACAGGATCGTCTCGTGATCCACCTCGCCCGAGTTGAACCGCCATCCGAACTCGCCGACCAGCAGGGGAAGTCCCATGCTGCGGAACGCATCGAGGTACGACGTGATCGCCGAGGCGGTGTTGTAGACCGCGTACATGTGGATGGAGAACACGAGGTTGCGCTGGCTGTCGGCGTTCCAGACGGTCTGCGCGGTGCTCCGCATGGTGTTGGTCCAGTCCTGGCCCCAGTTCGGCGCGTCGATCATCAGCAGGTGATCGAAGCCGTTGGTGCGCATCTTCTGGACGGCCGCGGCGGTGGCGGCGGTCCACTGGCCCGGGTTCGTGTTGCCGATCGGCTCGTTGCCGATGTTGATGACGACGTAGTTCTCCTGGCCGACCAGCGCGCTCTTCTGGCTGATCCAGTAGTTGACCGCCTCGTCGAGCGAGGCGGCCGCCCCCTCCTCGCCGTACCCGGTGGTGTCGTGCACCTCCAGGACGCAGATCAGCTTGTTTTGCTTGCACAGCGTGATGACGTTGCCGACATCGGTGGACGGACCCCACCGCTTGCCGCTGCCCAGCACCACGCGCACGGTGTTCGCGCCCAAGGCCTTGATGTTGGCGAACGAGCTGGTCTGCCCGGTGAACCACACGTGCGGATGGTTGACGCCGCGCATGACGAACGTCTGGCCGTTGGCCTCGACGATGTTGGTGCCGCTGATGTGCAGGCCAACGGCGGCGTCCGCCGGACGCGCGAGTAAAACGATAGAGGTCGCCGCGGCGAGCACGGCGACGCCGAAGGCGGCGAGTCGTCTTGGGTTGAAATAGCGCTGCATGACCTACCTCGGTAGGGAAGGCCCCGAGAGCGGGGCAGGACGCGTCTGAGCCACAGACCCGGTGGACCCCGACGATCACTGCCTGGCTCGCAGCGGGAATCAGCGTAGGTCAATGCGTTGCCGCAGGGCAAGCCCTACGCTTGCCTCGTGCGGCGGGCGAGTATCCGGCAGGTCGCGGCGGCGGCCGGCGTATCCATGTCGACGGTGAGCAACGTGCTCAACAACCCTGAGGTGGTCACAGTGGACACCCGGCGCCGGGTGGAAGACGCGATGGCCGCGGTCGGGTACGTGCGAAACGGGGCAGCGCGGCAGCTGCGCGGGGCGCCGAGCGTGACGGTCGGCTGCGTGCTGCTCGACTCGGCGAACCCGTTCTACGCCGAGGTCGCGCGCGGGATGGAGGACCGGCTGGCCGAGGCCGGTTGCATGGCGATCGTGTGCAGCACCGACGTGCGGGTCGAGCGCGAGACGCGGGCCTTGCAGATGCTGGAGGAGCTCGGCGTCCGGGGCGTGCTGTTGTCGCCGGTCAGCTCGCGGCTGGACGCCGCCGTCGACCTGGCCGGCCGGGGCACACCCGTGGTACTCGTCGACCATCCGGGCGCCAAGACGCGGCTGTGCGCGGTGACGGTCGACGACGTCCGCGGCGGCGAGCTCGCCGCCAGACACCTGGTGGTGCAGGGGCACAGGCGGATCGCGTACCTGCGGACCGAGGCGGACCTGCCCTCGCTGGTGGGCCGGGCCGAGGGGCTGCGTCGCGGGCTGGCCGAGGCCGGACTCGACGTGCCGTGGGCGCTGGTGGCGGTGCCGGTGCCCCCACCGGCCGGGGTGGCCGAGGCGGAGGCCGCGGTGACCCGCGTACTGGCCATCGAGCCGCGCCCGACCGCGGTGGTGTGCTTCAACGACATAGCCGCCCTGGGCGTGATGCGGGGGCTGGGCGCGGCCGGTGTCGACATTCCCGGGGGCATGTCGGTGCTCGGGTACGACGACGTGGTGTTCGCCAGCCAGCTGGCACCGGCGTTGACGACGATCCGGCAGCCAACCCATGAGCTCGGCCGGGCGGCGGCGGAGCTGCTGCTGGCCGAGGGGCGTCCCGGGCACCGCCACAAGGAGGTCCGCTTCACGCCGGAGCTCGTCGTCCGCTCGTCCACCGCCCCGCCATCTTGACGCTCGTCGATGCCGGGTCGTACGGTGTGTCCGGACCCCGCTTTGCAACGTCACAATCCTTCCGCCCACCCCAACCCCGCCCCACCCGTCTCGCGCCCCGCCGTCGCGCCGCGCGTTGCGCGCCGCGCGCTGCTTTTCCGTCGATCAAGGGCGAATGCACGTGGTTGGATCTCTTTTCCGCGTGCGTTTGCCCTTGATC
>NZ_JAIBNX010000136.1 GCF_026130045.1 Micromonospora sp. CPCC 205371 | reverse complement strand
TCCAGCACACCAACCCGCTCCACACCCAGGACCTCGGCCCAGATGCCCGCCAGCAGCTCCTCGGTGTGGTTCGCCGGTACGGTGTACTCGTTGCCCAGACCGGACCGGTCGGTCTCGGGGGTGGGCAGGGCGGCCCGGTCGACCTTCCCGTTCGCGTTCAGCGGCAGGCCGGTGATCTCCACGAACGCGGCCGGCACCATGAACGATGGCAGGCTGCGCCGGAGGTGATCGCGCAGCTCGCTGGCCGGCGGGATGCCCTCGGCGAGGTCGGCGGGCACGACGTACGCCGCGAGCCGCGCCTGGTCACCGTCGCCGTAGACCGTCACCAGTGCGGTGTGGACGGACGGGTGGGCGGTGAGTGCCGCCTCGATCTCGCCCGGCTCGATCCGGAACCCGCGCACCTTCACCTGATCGTCGGCCCGGCCGAGGAACTCCAGCGCGCCGTCGGCGTTCCAGCGGACCCGGTCGCCGGTGCGGTACATGCGGCTGCCGTCGCCATGGAACGGGTCGGCGACGAAGCTCTCGGCGGTGCGTACGGGGAGGCCGTGGTAGCCGCGCGCCACGCCGTCACCGGCGACGTAGAGCTCGCCAGGCACGCCGATCGGCACCGGTGCGAGGGTGGCGTCGAGAACGTAGGCGCGCATGCCGGTCACCGGCCGTCCGATAGGGACGGTGCCGCCGGCGGCGGAGGTGACCGGGTACCAGGTGGCGAACGTCGTCGTCTCGGTGGGCCCGTAAACGTGCAGCAGCCGCCCGGGCGGGCCCTGCGCGAGTATCCGCCGCACGCTGGCCGGGTCCACCGCCTCGCCGCCGAACAGCAGGTGGCGCAGGCCGCGCAGCCCGGTCGGGTGCTCGGCGGCGACCTGGTTGAACAGGGCCGTGGTCAGGAACAGCACGGTGACCTGCTGGCGGCCGATCTCCGCGCTGAGCCGCCGTGGTGAGAGCAGCGCGTCGCGGTCGATCCCGGCGAGCGTCGCGCCGTTGGCGAGCGCGCCCCAGATCTCGAAGGTGGCGGCGTCGAAGGAGGTGGTCGACGCCTGGGCGATCACGTCGTCGGGTTTGATCGCGATGTAGTCGCCCGGCGCGACCAGGGCGGCGATGTCGCGGTGGCACACCCCGATGCCTTTGGGCCGCCCGGTCGAGCCCGACGTGTACATCACGTAGGCGAGCCCGTCGGGGCGTACCGGCACCGCTGGGGCCTCGAATGCGGCGCCCACGTCCGGGTCGTCGAGCCGGATCACCGTCTCGACACCCGCGGACAGGTCGGTGGCGAGGCCGCGATGGGTGACGAGCACCTTCGCGCCGCTGTCGGCGAGCATGTACGCCAGCCGGTCGGCCGGGTACTCGGGGTCCAGCGGCAGGTAGGCGCCGCCGGCCAGCCAGACAGCCAGCATGCTGGTGACCATGTCGGCGCCGCGTTCCAGGCACAGCCCGACGATGGGCTCGGCACCCGCACCCGCTCCCACACCGGCGGCGGCGAGGTGGCCGGCCAGCCGGCCGGCGCGGGCGACAAGGGCGCCGTACGTCAGCGCCCGCCCGTCGAAGACGACCGCCACGGCGTCGGGGTGGCTGGCCGCGCGGGCCGCGACGAGATCGTGCACGCCGCCCGTCGCCAGCGATGGCGTCGTGGTGCGGTTCCAGTCGAGCAGTAGCCGCTCGCGTTCCCGCGCGGTCAGCAGCGGCAACGTCGACAGTGGACGGTCGGGATCGGCGGCGACCGCGCCGAGCAGGACGGTGAGGTGGTCGGCGAGCCGGGCCGCCATCGCGTCGCCGAAGAGCGCGGCGCTGTACTCGATCGCGCCGGCGAGCCCGCCGCCCGCGGTCCCGCGGACCACCACGGGCAGGCCGAACTTCGCCGCCAGCCCGCCGGCCGGCCCCCCGGCGGCGTCTCCGGCCTCGCCGCCGCCGTCGCCGGGCTGCGCGGCCGCGTAGTTGAACATGACCTGGAACAGCGGTGTGCGGGACCGGTCCCGGTCGGTGACCAGGGCGTCGACCAGCTGCTCGAACGGCAGGTCCTGGTGGGCGTACGCCTCCAGCGCGGTCCGGCGGACCCGGCCGAGCAGCTGGCTGAACGTCGGGTCGCCCGACAGGTCGGTGCGCAGCACGAGCGTGTTGACGAAGAACCCGATGAGCTCCTCGGTCTCGGCGCGGTTGCGGCCCGCCACCGGCGCGCCGACCACGACGTCGGCTGTGTCGCAGTACCGGCCGAGCAGCACCGCGAACGCGGCGAGTGTGGTCATGAACATCGTGGCGCCGTGCTCGCGGGAAACGGCCCGCAGCCCGTCGGCGGTCCGCGGTTCGACGGCGAACGAGCGCCGCGCCCCGGCGCTGGATCGGCGGACCGGACGGCTCCGGTCCGCCGGCAGCTCCAGCGTGGGCGCGCCCTCGAGCTGGTGCCGCCAGTACTCCAGGTGGCTGTCCAAGACCTCGCCGGAGAGCCATTCGCGTTGCCACACCGCGAAGTCGGCGTACTGGACGGCGAGGGCCGGCAGCGGGTCGGGGTCGCCGGCCCGGAACGCCTCGTAGAGTGCGCCGAAGTCGCGCCGGAATATGCGCTCGGACCACTCGTCGAAGGCGACGTGGTGCACCGACAGCGCCAGCATGTGCTCGTCGGGTGCCAGCCGGATCAGCAGCGCCCGGCACAGTGGGCCGTCCGCGAGGTCGAACGCCGCGACCGCGTCCTGAGCGGCCAGCCAGTCGGCGACCGCCACCCCGCCGCCGGACACGTCCGCCATCGGCAACGGAAACGGCCGTGGCGGGTCGATCACCTGGTGCGCGACGCCGTCGGAGCCGGGTACCAGGCGGGTCCGCAGCACCTCGTGCCGGGCGACGACGCCGCCGAGTGCGGCATTGAGCGCCGCGACGTCCAGCTCGCCACCGAGCCGCCAGCGCATCGGGATGTTGTACTCCGTGGACCCCGGTTCCAGTTGGTTCAGGAACCACAGCCGCTGCTGCGCGAACGACAGCGGCAGCGCCTGGTCACGGCCCGCGGACCTGATCGGCGGCGCCTGGCCGCCGTCCGGCTGGGCGGCCTGCTGTGCCGCCTGTTGGGCACCGACGATCTCGGTGATCGCGTCGCGGCTGGCACGCAGGCTCTCGCGCAGCTCGGCGGTGAGCGCGTCGCGGGGAGCCATGATCCGCAGTCGCCCCTCGACGAGGTCGAAGCGGACACCCCGGTCCTCAAGCTGCCGGAGCAGTTCCGCGGGCGAGAGGGTCATCGGGAAACACCGTCCTCATCGGACTTCGCGTCCTGCGTGTGTGCGTACAGCATCTGCTCGGCCTCGTCCTCGGTGAGCTGCTCGATCTCTTGCCAGATCCGGGCCTCGACAGCGCGGGCCAGCCCGGCCACGGTCGGCTGGTCGAACAGCGCGGCCAGCGCTAGGTCGATCCCGAAGGCGTCGCGGACCCGGGAGACGACCCGGGTGGCGAGCAGGGAGTGGCCGCCGAGGGCGAAGAAGTCGTCGTCGGCGCCGATCCGTTCGACCCCGAGGATCTCCCGCCAGATCCCGGCCAGCCGCTCCTCGGTTGGCGTGGCGGGCGCGACGTACTCGCCGGTGGACGCGGCGTCGGGAGCGGGCAGCGCCGTGCGGTCGAGCTTCCCGTTGGGCGTCAGCGGCAGCGCCGACAGCTCCACGAACACGGACGGCACCAGGTAGTCCGGCAGGCTCGCCCGGGCGAGGTCGCGCAGTTCCTGGGTCGGCGGCAGGCCGGCGGCCGGGTCGGCGGGGACCAGGTAGGCGGCGGGGCGCCGGTCGGCACCCTCACCCCAGGCACCGACGACGGCCTGCCGGACGCCCGGATGCGTGCCGAGCACCGCCTCGACCTCGCCGGGCTCGATCCGGAACCCGCGTACCTTCAGCTGGTGGTCGGTGCGGCCGAGGAACTCGATCTGCCCATCGGCGCGCCACCGCACGCGGTCGCCGGTGCGGTACATCCGGTCGCCACCGGTCCGGAAGGGGTCGGCGACGAACCGCTCGGCGGTGAGGGCGGGCCGGCCGCCGTAGCCGCGCGCGACCTGGACACCGGCGGCGTACAGCTCACCGGCGACGCCGACCGGCACCGGGTTGAGGCAGCCGTCGAGCACGTACAGCCGGGTGTTCGGCAGCGCGGCGCCGATCGGCGGGGGCTCGTCGCTGGCGGGGTCGATCCGGGCCGTGCTGGCCAGGATGGTGGTCTCGGTCGGCCCGTAGCCGACGAACGCGCGGCGGCCGGGTGCCCAGCTCTGGCCGATCGCGGCGCTGACCGCCTCGGTACCGATCAGCAGCGTGCGCGCGGCGGGCAGGTCGGCGGGGTCGATGACGGCGAGCAGGGACGGTGCGACGCTCAGTACCTCCACGGCCTGGGCGCGGAGCATCGTGACCAGGGCGGCCGAGTCGGCGCGCTGCTCGGGCGAGGCCACCACGAGCGTCCCGCCGGCCGGCAGCATCACGGCGACGTCGAACACGGTGCCGTCGAAGCCGAACGATGCGAACTGCAGCATCCTGGCCCCCGGCCGGGCGTCCATTGTGGGCACAAGCGCGGCGGCCATGTTCACCAGGCCGCCGTGGGTGAGCTGCACGCCCTTCGGCCGTCCGGTGGACCCGGATGTGTAGATGACGTAGGCCAGCTGGTCCGGATCGATGGCAACGCCGGGATCGGTTGCCGGCTGTGCGGCGAGTGCGGCACGCTCCTCGGGTTCGTCCAGCCACAGCACGTCGCTGAGCGCGTCGACCGGCAGGCCGGCGACCGCCGAGCGGTGCGCGACGAACACGCTCGCCCCGCTGTCGGCGAGCATGAATCGGAGCCGGTCGGCCGGATAGCCCGGGTCGAGCGGTACGAAGGCAGCGCCGGCCTGCCAGACACCCACCATCGCCAGGAGGGCGTCGATGCCGCGTTCCAGGCAGAGCCCGACGATGGTCTCCGGACCGGCGCCGGCGGCGCGGAGCCGGTGTGCGAGGCGGTTCGCCCGGTCGATCAGGGCGGCATAGGTGAGGCTGTGGCCGCCGTGGATGACCGCGACCGCGTCCGGGTCGGTGAAGGCGCGGGCGGCGATCAGCCGGTGGACGCCGTCGACGGCGAGCCCGGGGGCGGTGACGTCGTTCCACTCCTCGATGAGCTGGCGCTCGGTGGCGGTCAGCATGGGCAGCCGGGACAGCGGCAGCGCCGGGTCGCCGGCCACGGCCGCCAGCAGGGTGGTCAGGTGCCCGGTCATCCGCTCGATCGTGGTCGCGTCGAACAGCGCGGTGCTGTACTCGACGGCCCCCGTGAGCGCGTCCCCGGCGGCGCCGATGGTCAGCGACAGGTCGAACTTGACGGCCTTGGTCTCCGGACCACCCGCGGGCTCGCCGCGCACCTCGCCCGGCAGGTGCGGCACGTAGGTGAACATCACCTGGAACAGCGGCGTGCGGGACCGGTCCCGCTCGGTGCCGAGGGCGTCGACCAGCTGCTCGAACGGCAGGTCCTGGTGGGCGTACGCGGCCAGCGCGGTGGCCCTGGTCCGGCGCACCAGCTCGGTGAAGGCGGGGTCGCCGGACAGGTCCGAACGCAGCACGAGCGTGTTGACGAAGAACCCGATGAGACCCTCGATCTCGGCCCGGTTCCGGTTCGCCACCGGCGTGCCGATCACCACGTCGTCGGTGGCGCAGTGCCGCCCCAGCACGACCGAGAACGCCGACAGCAGCGTCATGAACATCGTGGCGCCACAGTCTCGCGTCACCGACCGGAGCCTGTCCGCGACGTGCGCCGGCACCGTGAACCGATGCACCGCCCCGGCGGACGACCGCGACGGCGGGCGGGGCCGGTCGGTCGGCAACTCCAGCGCCGGCAGATCGGCCAGCGCCTCCCGCCAGTGGTCGAGCTGAGCCCGCAGCAGGTCACCGGAGAGCCGCTCCCGCTGCCACACCGCGAAGTCGGCGTACTGCACCGGCAGGGGCGGCAACGGATCGGGCGCGCCCGCCCGGAACGCGTCGTACAGCGCCAGCAGCTCACGCCGGAAGATCTGGTCCGACCACTCGTCGAAGACCACGTGGTGTGCCGACAGCGCGAGCACATGCTCGTCCGGGCCGAGCCGCAGCAGCAGACCCCGGATCAGCGGCCCGGCGGCGCGACCGGCGGACACCGCCGCGCCGCTGCCCGCGACCACGCCGGCCCCCCCCGCCGGGTCGGCGCCGCCGGACACGTCGACCACCGGCAGCGGGAACGGCTCCGGCGGGTCGATGACCTGGTACGCGTTGCCGTCCGGCCCGGTCACCAGCCGGGTGCGCAGCACCTCGTGGCGGGCGGTCAGGGCGCTGAGCGCCGCCCGCAGCGCGTCCGGGTCCACGCCACCGTGGAAGCGCAGCCGCATCGGGACGAGGTAGTCGCTCTGGTCAGGGTCGAGCTGGTGCAGGAACCACAGCCGCTGCTGCCCGAACGACAGCGGCAGCGGCCGGTCCCGCCCTACCGGCGTCACCGGCTGCGCCGCGTCGCCGGTCATGGACTGGTCGACGACGCCGGCCAGCCCCCGCACGGTCGGCCGGTCGAAGAGCGCGGCCAGCGGCACCTCGGCCCCGAACACCTCCCTGATCCGCGAGGTCACCTGGGTGGCCAGCAGCGAGTGCCCGCCGAGCGCGAAGAAGTCGTCTTCCGCGCCGACCCGGTCGACGCCCAGCAGCCGGGCCCACATCGTGGCCAGGAGCTCTTCGGTCGGGGTCGCCGGGGCGACGTACCCGAGATCTGGCCGCGCCGGGTCGGGGGCGGGCAGCGCGGCGCGGTCCAGCTTCCCGCTGGGGGTGGTCGGCAGGTTCGCCAGCTCGATGTACGCCGCCGGGACCATGAAGTCCGGGAGGCTGCCGGCCGCGAACTCGCGCAGCTCGGCCGCGCCGGGCAGGTCCGTCGACGGGTCGGCGGGTACCAGGTAGGCCACCAGCCGGCGATCGGCGCCGTCGCCCCACACGGTCACGGCCGCCGCGCGCACCGCCGGGTGGGCGGTCAGCGCGGCCTCCACCTCGCCGGCCTCGACCCGGAATCCACGCACCTTCAACTGGCCGCCGATCCGGCCGAGGAACTCCAGCCGCCCGTCGGGCCGCCGCCGCACCCGGTCGCCGGTGCGGTACAGCCGCGAGCCGTCGGCGGCGTGCGGGTCGGCCACGAACCGCTCCGCGGTCAGCGCCGGACGCCGGCCGTACCCGCGGGCCAGCTGCGGGCCGCCGGCGTACAGCTCGCCCGCGACGCCCGGCGGCGCCAGCCGGAGCCGGTCGTCGAGCACGAGCAGCCGCATGTTGGCGAACGGCGAGCCGATCGGCAGCGGGTCGGTGTCGGCGGACCGGATCTCGGCGGTGGCCACGCCGACCGTTGTCTCGGTCGGGCCGTAGCCGTTGACCACCCGGACGCGGCGCGCCCAGTCGCTGGCCAGCCGCGCTTCGAGCCGCTCGCCGACGGTGATGAGCGTGTCGAGGCTGTCGAGGTCGGCGCGGTGCAGCACGCTGATCAGCGACGGGGGCAGCGTGGTCACGTCGATGCCGCGCCTCCGGATGACCGTGCCGAGCGTGCCGAGCTCGGCGCGTTCGCGGTCGGTGGCGACGACGAGGGTGGCGCCGGCGGTCAGCGCGATCAGCAGCTCTCCGACCGCGCCGTCGAAGCTGGCCGGTGCGAACTGCAGCACCCGGGCGCCCGGCCGTACCCGCAGCGCGCTCCGCACCGCGAGCGCCATGTTCGCCGCGGCGCCGTGGGTGACCTGCACGCCCTTCGGGGTGCCGGTCGAGCCCGACGTGTAGATGACGTACGCGAGCTGGCCCGGGTCCGGTGGCGTGCCCGGCAGCGCGCCGGCCGGCGTACCGAGGGCGGCGGCCACGGCGGGTGTGTCGAGCCGCAGGGTGACGCCGCTGTCCGCGAGCATGAACGCGAGCCGGTCGGCGGGCAGCTCCGCGTCCAGCGGCAGATACGCCGCGCCCACCCGCCACACCGCCAGGATCGCGGCGATCAGGTCGAGGCCGCGGGGCAGGTCGAGGCCGACCAGGGTCTCCGGCCCCGCGCCCCGCTCGCGCAGCGCGCTGGCGAGCCGGTCGACGCGGGCCAGCAGGCCCGCATAGCTCAACGACCGGCGGCCACAGGTCACCGCGAGGCCGTCGGGACGCTCCACCGCCCGCGCGGCGATCATCTGGTACGGGCCAGCGACGCCGGCCGCCACCGCTGGCCCGTGCCCGTCCAGCACCAGCCGGCGCCGTTCGTCCTCATCGAGCAGCGGCAGTTCGCCGACGCGGACGTCGCCGCCCGTGGCGATGGCCCGCAGCAGCGTGCCCAGGTGCCCGGCCATCCGCTCGACCGTCGCGCTGTCGAACCGGGCCCGATCGTGCACGAGCCGTACGACCAGCCCCCGGCCGGCGTTGACGACGACCGCGAGCGGCTGGTGCGCGCGCATGCCCGACAGGTTGCGCTCCACGCGTAGCGCGTTGGCGGCGGCGCGGGCGTCGCCGGGGTCGTGGGGGTAGTTCTCGAAGACGAACAGCGTGTCGAACAGCTGCTGCCCCGCCGGTACGGCGCTGCACGCCTGGATCGCCGGCAGCGGCGTGTGCTCGAACCGCCGGCCCCGCTGCTGCTCCTCTTGCAGCTCGCGCAGCCAGCCGGCGAAAGGCGCGTCGCGGTCGACGGTGGCCCGGACCGGGGTGGTGTTGATCAGAAGGCCGACCATGCCGTCCAGGCCCTCGATGTGGTCGGCCCGGCCCGACGAGGTCACGCCGAACACCACATCGGACTCACCACTGTAGACGGACAGGAGCACGGCCCAGGCGCCCTGCACCACGGTGTTCAGCGTGAGCCGGTGCCGGCGCGCGTACGCGGTCAGCCCCGCCTCGGTCTCGTCCGGCGGCACCGGCACGTGACACACGCCGTGGCCGCTCGCGTCCGGTGCCGCGGCGGTTCCGCGGCCGACCCCGAGATCGGTGGGTGCGGTGATGCCGTCGAGGCGGGTTTGCCAGTACCGCCGGGCCTCCGCGGGGTCCTGCCGCCGCGACCAGGCGACGAAGTCGCGGAACGGCCGCCGGGACGCCGGCTGTGGCCGCTGGCCGGCGGCGATGGCGTGGTACGCCGACAGCAGCTCGCGGACGACGATCGCGGCGCTCCACCCGTCGAGCAGCAGGTGGTGGTAGCTCCACACCAGCTGGTGCCGCCGCGGGCCGAGGGTAAGCAGCGCGATCCGGTTCAGCGACGGGGCCGCGAAGTCGGCACCGCGCTCCTGGTCATCGGCGAGGAAGTCGTCGACCGCGCGCTCCTGGGCCGCGGCGTCGAGGTCGGACAGGTCCAGGGCCTGCCAGGGCAGCGGGGCCGACCGGGACACGACCGCCACCGGCTCGGGAACGCCGTCCCACACGACGGCGGTGCGCAGCACCTCGTACTCGGCGAACACCGTCTCCCACGCGCGCCGCAACGCCGGGACGTCGAGCTCGCCGGTCAGCAGCAGGCCGTGCTGTACCCAGTACACGCCCGGCTCGGTCGCGAGTCGGGTGTGCAGCAGCATCCCGGCCTGCAGGGCCGTCAGCGGATAGATGTTCTCGATCGTCATGAGCCGCCTTCGGTCTCGAAGCGTCCTCGGATGGCGTCGAGCGCCTGCTGGTCGAGTCCGGCCAGCGGGAAGTCCGACGGTGTGTAGCCGCCGGCGCCCGAACGCAGGCACTGGTCGATCAGGTCCCGCATGACGGCGACATACCGCTCCGCCAGTTGCTCCACAGTGGACCTGTGATGGATGCCCTCGGCGTACGTCCAGACCAGGTGGAGCCGGCCGCCGGCAACCTGGCTGTTGACTTCGATCAGGTGGGTCCGCTCCACGTCGTCGGGTACGGACCGCCCGAGTGACCGATCCGCCGCCCTCCACCTCGACACGGACCCGAGGGCCTGCTCGGTCTGGCCGAGGTAGTTGAAGCCGATCTCGGCCGCGAACCGCGGTGTCCAGCCGGTCAGGTAGCGCAGGACTCCGTAGCCCAGGCCGCGCCGGGGCACCCCGCGCAGCCGCTCCTTGGTCTTCCGCAACACCCCGGCCAGATCACCGCCACCCCTCAACGCCACCGGATAGATGCTCGTGAACCAACCCACCGTCCGCGACACGTCCACATCCGACCCGACATCTTCCCGACCATGCCCCTCCACATCCACCAACACCGAACCCGACCGCGCCCACGCAGAAAGCACCACACCCAACACCGCCAGCAACGCGTCATTGACCTGCGTCCGAAACACCGCCGGTAGCTCGGTCAGCAACCGGCCGGTCCACTCCTCGTCCAAAGACACCCGCACCTCGCGGGCGTTGCCGACGGTGTTCGAGCCGGCACCGTCCCGAGGCAACGAACCCGCACCCCGGCCGACGCCCTCCCAGTACGCCACCTCGTCCCGGAGCTCGGCGGACCGGGCCAGCTCGGCAAGCCGCTCGGCCCACTGGATCACCGATGACGTCTTCGCCGGGAACACCGGCGGCGTGCCGCCCTCGCAAGCGGTAGCCAGGTCAGCCAGCAGGATCGGCCAGGAGACCGCGTCGACGGCGACGTGGTGCACCACGATGAGCGCCGACTGGCCGTCCGCCCGGTCGAACAGGACGATCCGCAGCAGCGGTCCCGAGGTCAGGTCGAGGCTGCGGTGGGCCGCCATAGCGACGGCCTCCATGGCTTCGGGGGTGTCCGCGTCGCTTACCCACACGAGCGCGGGCGAGCCGGCCGGGCCGGACAGCGGGCCGTCGAGCGGCGCCGGCTCGGCGATTCGCCCGTTCCAACCCGACGAACCGGCCCACGAGCTGGGTTCGAACCGGGTGCGGAGCGCGTCGTGGTGCCGGATCAGCGCGGCCGCGGCCCGGCCGAGCGTGTCGCCGTCGGTCCGGTGCGCGACCTCGACCGGCATCGCCTGGTTGAAGTGCGCCGGTTCCGCCAGCTCGCGGCCGAAGAACCACCGCTGGATCGGCGTCAGCGGGAACGGGCCGGTCACCGGCTCCTGGTCGGCCTCGGCGGTGCCGCGGGCCGTCGCGACCGCGGCGAGCGCCGCCACCGTCTGGTGGTCGAACATCTGCGCCACGCTGACGTGTACGCCGGCCTCCTGCGCGCGGGCGACCACCTGGATGCTGATGATCGAGTCGCCGCCGAGCTCGAAGAAGTTGTCTTCGGCGCCGACCCGGTCCAGACCGAGGACGTCGGCCCACACGGTGGCGAGGACGCGTTCGGTCCCGGTACGCGGCTCGACGAACGCGACCGTCGACCGTGCCTCGTCCGGCGCCGGGAGCGCGGCCCGGTCGAGCTTGCCGTTGCTCGTCATCGGCAGCGAGGCCAGCTCGGTGAAGACCGCCGGCACCATGAACTCCGGCAGCCGCCGGCGCAGGCGCTCGCGCAGCTCGTCGGTGCCGGGGACGTGCCCCGCCGCGTCCGCCGGGACGATGTAGGCGACCAGCCGGTCGCCGGCGACCGCCGCCACCGCGCTTCCCACAGCCGGGTGGGCAGCCAGGGCCGCCTCTATCTCGCCCAGCTCGATCCGGAACCCGCGCACCTTCACCTGCTCGTCGGCCCGGCCCACGAACTCCAGTTCGCCGTCGGCGTTCCAGCGCACCCGGTCGCCGGTCCGGTACAGCCGCGAGCCGTCCGCCGCGTACGGGTCCGCCACGAACCGTTCCGCGGTCGCCACCGGGCGCCGCAGGTAGCCGCGCGCCAGTCCGGCGCCGCCGGCGTACAGCTCGCCGATCACGCCGACCGGCACCGGCCGAAGGTCCGGCCCCAGTACCAGCAGCCGCAGGTTGGCGATGGGCCGGCCGATGGGCACGGCACCCGCCCCGTCGACCGGTGGTTCCCCGCAGGCGAAGGCGGACACGTCGATCGTCGCCTCGGTCGGGCCGTACACGTTGTGCACCGCGACGCCCCACCACTGCCAGACCGCCGACACCACTCGCCACGGCAGCGCCTCGCCACCGCACACCACCCGGGTCAGCGCCGCCAGCCGCTCCCGGCCGACGCCGCCGTGCTCGATCACCAAACCCAGGACCGCCGGCACGGTCGGCCACAGGGACACCGCCTGCTCGGCCAGCACCCCGGCGACCATCGACGCGTCGGCGACCACGCCGCCGGCCGGTACGACCACCAGCGTGCCACCGGCCGCCAGTCCCGGGAAGATCTCGATGCCGAACGCGTCGAAGCTCGGCGACGACGAGACCAGCACCCGGTCGCCGGGCACCATGCCGTACTGCCGGACGAACCAGGCGGTGTAGTTCACCAGCGACGCGTGCTCGACCAGGACACCCTTCGGCCGGCCGGTCGACCCCGACGTGTAGATGACGTACGCCAGCCCTCGCCCGTCAGCCACCGGGCCCGTCACCGGCGCCTTACCGCGCACCGCCGCCTGGACCGCCGGGTCGTCCAGGGACACGACCCGGATACGGCCGACCGGCAACTCCTCCACCACGTCGACGAGCCCGACGAGTACCGATGCCCGGGAGTCCGTGAGCATGAAGGTCAGCCGCTCGGGGGGATATGACGGGTCCAGCGGCAGGTAGGCGCCGCCGGCCCGGCAGACCGCCAGCATCGCCACCACCAGGTCGAGCCCGCGTTCCAGGCACAGGCCCACGACGACCTCGCGGCCCACACCCTTGCCCCGCAGGTACGCGGCGAGCCGGCCCGACCGCTCCGCCAGCGCCTGGTATGTCAGCGAACGCCCGGCGCAGACCACCGCGACCGCGTCCGGGCACTCCCGCGCCCGCGCCAGGATCAGGTCCACGACCGTGCCCACATCGGACAGCTCGACGCTCGTGTCGTTCCACTCCGAGACCAGCCGCCGCTGCTCGGCCGCCGAGAGCATGGGCAGCCGCGACAGCGCCCGGGTCGCGTCCTCAGCCACCGCGCCGAGCAACGCCACCAGGTGGCTTGCCATCCGCGCCGCGGTCGCCGCGTCGAACAGGGCGGTGCTGTACTGCACCCGGCCGGCCAGGCCATCGCCGTCGTCGGCGAGGATAAGGCGCAGGTCGAACCGCGAGCTGATGCCGGTATCGAGTCCCTCCAGCGCGGCCTGTGCGGCAGCCGCCGGCTGGTCGCCCGCCACGCGCTCAGGTTCCCCCTCGGTGAAGTAGTTGAACAGCACCTGGAACAGCGGGGCCCGGGATCGGTCACGCTCGACCGCGAGCGCGTCGACGAGCTGCTCGAACGGCAGGTCCTGGTTCGCGTACGCGCCGAGAGCGGTCCTCTTCACCCGGCTCAGCAGCTCGGTGAAGGCCGGGTCGCCGGACAGGTCCGTGCGCATGACCAGGTCGTTGATGAAGAACCCGATGAGCTTCTCGGTCTCGGCCCGGTTCCGGCCCGCGACCGGCGTGCCGACCACCACGTCGTCGGTGCCGCAGTACCGGCCGAGCAGCACGGACACCGCCGAGAGGAGGGTCATGAACATCGTCGCGCCGTGGTCACGAGACAACGACCGCAGCACCCGGGTGACGTCGGGCGTGATGGCGAAGTGCGCCATCGCCCCGGCCGCCGAACGCACGGGCGGCCGCGGATGGTCGAGTGGCAGCTCCAATGTGGGCAGTCCGTCGAGCTGGTCGCGCCAGTACGCCAGCTGTCCGTCGAGCACCTCGCCGGTGAGCCATTCGCGTTGCCAGACCGCGAAGTCGGCGTACTGGACGGGCAGCGGGGGCAGCGACCCTCCCTCGTACAGCTCGTCCAGTTCGTCGCGCAGGATTCGGCCGGACCACTCGTCCGAGGCCGCGTGGTGCACCACGAGCGCGAGTACGTGTTCGTTGGGGGCGAGGCGGATCAGCGTCGCCCGCAACGGCGGCTCGGCGGCCAGGTCGAAGGGCCGTAGCGCGTCGGCTTCCACCAGCGCCCTACCGGTGCCGATCGGGTCCGCGCTGCCCACGATGTCCACAACGGACAGCGGAAACGGTGTGGGTGGGTCGATCACCTGTCGCGGCACACCGTCGGCTCCGGTCACCAGCCGGGTCCGCAGCACCTCGTGCCGTGCCACCAGCGCGGTCAAGGCAGCGGCCAACGCGGCCACGTCCAACGGCCCACCCCAGGCCACCGGCATCGGCACGTTGTACTCGGTCGACCCCGGTTCGAGCTGGTCGAGGAACCACAGCCGTTGCTGGGCGAACGACAGCGGCAGCGGCCGATCCCGCCGCACCGGCGTGATCGGCGGCACGGCCACGCCTGTCGTGGCGGCATCGATGACACCGGCCAGGCCGCGGACGGTAGGTTGATCAAAGAGGGCTGTCAGCGGGATGTCGACGTCGAAGATGGCTCGGATGCGGGATATGGCCTGCGTGGCCAGCAGCGAATGCCCACCCAGCTCGAAGAAGCTGTCGGCGACACCGACCCGATCGCCCCCGAGCAGATCCGCCCACAACCCGGCCAGCAACTCCTCCGTCGCCGTGACCGGCGCCGACACCCCACCAGTGGCCGGCAACGGCGCCGGCAACGCCGCCCGATCCACCTTCCCGTTGACCGTCAACGGCAACTCAGACAGCGACACGAACACCGACGGCACCATGAACGCAGGCAACCGGCCCGCCACAAACCGCTCCAACGCAGCGGCCTCGACATCACCGACCACATACGCCACCAGCCGCCGGTCGGCGTCCTGCCCATAGGCGGTGACCACCGCGGCCGCCACCCCAGGATGGCTAGCCAGCACCGCCTCCACCTCGCCAGGCTCGATCCGGAACCCGCGCACCTTCACCTGGTCATCGGCACGACCAACGAACTCCAGCACCCCGCCAGCGGTCCACCGGGCACGGTCTCCGGTCCGATACATCCGCGTCCCGTCCGCCGCCACGGGATCGGCAACGAACCGCTCGCCGGTCAACGCGGCCCGCCGCCCGTACCCACGAGCCAGACCGGCACCAGCCACCCACAGCTCTCCGACCACACCCACGGGAACGGGCCGCAGACACCGGTCCAGCACGTATGCCCGGGTGTTCGGCAACGGCAGCCCGATCGGCGGAACCCCGTCTGCCGATACCAACTCCATCGTCGTCGTCATCACGGTCGCCTCGGTCGGCCCGTAGGCGTTCACCAACCGCCGGCCCGGCAACCACCGCTGCGCCAACCCTGAATCCAGCGCCTCCGCACCCGTCGACATCCTCGACAGGCCCGACAACTCGACCGGGTCCAACACCCGCAACAACGACGGCACGACACTGGCCGCCTCCACGGCCGCCGACCGGATCAACCCCGTCAACCGGTCCGTGTCCGATCGTTCGCCGGCCCCGGCGATGACCAGCGTCCCGCCGCCGGCCAGCGTCACCGCCACGTCCAGCACGGACGCGTCGAAGCTGAACGACACGAACTGCAACACCCGCCCGCTCAGCAACCCACCCATCGCGGCGACCAGGTTCACCAACCCGCCATGTGCCAGCTGCACACCCTTGGGCCGTCCCGTCGACCCCGACGTGTAGATCACATACGCCAGCTGCCGCCCATCGACCTCGACCTCAGGCACCGACGACGGCCAGCCCACCACCGAAACATCCGACAACACCGGACCGGCACCGGCATCCGCCACCATGAAGTTGAGGCGGTCCCCCGGGTAGTCCGGGTCCAGCGGCACGAACGCCGCGCCCGCCAGCCACACCCCCAGCATCCCCACGACCATGTCCACACCGCGCGGAAGGCAGAGACCGACCACCGACTCGGCGCCCACACCCTGCGACCGCAGCCGATGCGCCAACCCGCACGCCTTCGCCAGCAAGCCCGCATACGTCACGGCTTCGTCGCCGCACACAACCGCCACCGCGTCCGGTGCCTCCTGCGCACGGGAGACGATCAGCTCGTGGACGCCGGCCACCGCAGGCAGCACCGACACCGGCTCCGGCCACGCGGGAGCCGGCAACTCCAGTCCCACCAGCCGCTGGCCAACATTCCCAGCCACGGCCTCCAGCAGCCGCACCAGATCGGCGGCCATGCGCTCCACAGTGGTCACGTCAAACAGAGCGGTGGTGTATTGGATCTCGCCGGCCAGTCCGTCGGCGGTCTCCCCGAACCGCACCGAGAGATCCGACTTCGTGGGCAGCTCAAGCGGGGCGCCATCGCTTGGCAGCACCGGCTCGGGGATCGTCGTGTCGTACCCGAACAGCACGTCGAACAGCGGGGTCCGCGACCGGTCCCGCTCCACCACGACGGCGTCGACGAGCTGTTCGAACGGCAGGTCCTGGTGCGCGTACGCGGCAAGGGCGGTGTTCCGGACCCGGCCCACCAGCTCGGCGAAGGTCGGGTCGCCGGACAGGTCCATCCGCAGCACCAGGGTGTTGACGAAACAGCCGACCAGGTCCTCGACCTCGGCCCGGTTCCGGTTGGCGACCGCGGTGCCGACCACCACGTCGTCGGTGTCGCAGTACCGGCCAAGCAGCACGGACACCGCCGACAGCACCGTCATGAACATCGTCGCGCCGCAGTCCCGCGACACCGCGCGCAGTCCATCCACAGTGGACTTCGGCACGGCGAATTCGAGCACCGCGCCCGCGGTGGACCGCACCGGCGGTCGCGGGCGGTCGGCCGGCAGGTCCAGCGTCGGCAGGCCGGCCAGCTGGCTCCGCCAGTACTCCAGCTCCCCCGCCAGGCGCTCCCCCGACAGCCACTCACGCTGCCAGACGGCGAAGTCGGCGTACTGCACCGGCAACGGAGGCAGCGCCTCACCCCGGTACAGGAGCTCCAGCTCGCGGCGCATGATCCGCCCGGACCATTCGTCGGAGACGGCGTGGTGCAGGACCAGGGACAGCACGTGCTGGTCCGGCGCGAGCCGGATCAGCACGGCTCGCAGCAGCGGCCCGGCCGCCAGGTCGAACGGCAGCGCGGCCTCGCGGGCGAGGAGCGCCCGAGCCGACGCCTCCGGATCGCCGTCCACCGACACGTCTACCACCGGCAGCACAAGGCGGTCCGGTGGGTCGATCACCTGCACCGCAACGCCGTCGGCGCCGGCGACCAGCCGGGTACGCAGGATCTCGTGCCGCGCCACCAGCCCGGACAGCGCCTCCTCCAGCCTGCCGGCGTCGGCGGGTCCGTCCCAGCGGATCGGCATCGGGATGATGTACTCGGCCGATCCCGGGTCGAGCCGGTCGATGACCCACAGCCGCTGCTGCGCGAACGACAGCGGCAGCGGGCGGTCGCGGTCGACGGCGGTCACCGCTGGAGCCGTGACGCCGTGTTCAGAGCCCTCGACGATGGCGCCGAGGCCACGCACGGTCGGCCGGTCGAACAGCGCGGCCAGGGGCACCTCCGCGCCGAAGACCTCGCGAATCCGGGAGACCACCTGGGTGGCCAGCAGCGAGTGACCGCCGAGCTCGAAGAAGTGGTCGCTGGGGCCGACCCGGTCGAGGCCGAGGACCTGCGCCCAGATCCCGGCCAGCACCTCCTCGGTGGGTGTGAGCGGGGCAGCGGGGGTGCCGTCGTGTGGGTTGCGGACCGAGTCCGGGTCGGGCAGGGCGGCCCGGTCGAGCTTGCCGTTGGTGGTCAGGGGCAGGTTCGCCAGCTCGACGAAGATGGACGGCACCATGAACTCCGGCAGCCTGCGGCGCAGGTGGTCGCGAAGCTCGGCGGTGTCCGGCAGGCTGGCGTCCGCGGGTACGAGGTAGGCGACCAGCCGACGCTCCGCGCCCTGCCGGTCGGCGACCACGGCGGCCGCGCGGACCGCGGGGTGGCTGTGCAGCGCCGCCTCGACCTCCCCTGGCTCGATCCGGAAGCCGCGCACCTTCACCTGCTGGTCGGCGCGGCCCAGGAAGTCCAGCCGTCCGTCGGGGCGCCAGCGTGCCCGGTCGCCGGTCCGGTACAGCCGCGAGCCGTCGGCGGCGAACGGGTCGGCGACGAAGCGTTCCGCGGTCAGTGCGGGCCTGCGGCCGTAGCCGCGGGCGACCTGCGCGCCACCGATGTACAGCTCGCCGGGCACACCGATCGGGACCGGGTTCAGGGCCGCGTCGAGCACGTACGCGCGGGTGCCGGCGAGCGGGCGGCCGATCGGTGCCGCGCCGCCATCGGTGTCCAATGTGGTGAACGGGCCGGCGACGGCACCGATGGTGGTTTCGGTCGGTCCATAGTGGTTGATGACCGCTCTATCGCCGGCGACCGCGAGCAGACGCGCCACCAGGGCAGCGGGTGCCGCCTCGCCGCCGAGCAGGAGCGCTCGCGCCGGTACCACACGCGCCGCGTCGTGCTCGCCGGCCAGCGCCAACAGGTGGGAGGGCACGAGCTTGACGTGGTCGATGGCGTGCCGGGCAAGGTATCCGGTGACCGCGGCTGGGTCGGCAACCAGATCCGGGTCGAGTATGTGCAGCGCGCCGCCGGTGGCCAGGCTGGTGAAGACGAACGTGTTGCCGAAGTCGGTCACGGCGGGCTGCAGCAGCGCGTACCGGTCGCCGGGCGCGCCGAGCCCGGCGCGTCCCGCAACGGCGGGGACATAGTTGGCGAGACCGCCGTGGGTGACGAATACACCCTTCGGCGTGCCCGTCGATCCGGACGTGTAGATGACGTACGCCGCCTGCTCCGGATGCGTCACGGTGGCCGGTGGCAGAGCCGCCGCGGCGGGTACGTCATCTTCGAGCACGACGAGCGGCAGCCGGCCCGCCGGCAGCTCGTCGGCCGTGTCGCCGGAAGCCACCACCACGGACGCGCCGCTGTCGGCGAGCATCATCGCCAGCCGCTGCGCCGGATACGCGGTGTCCAGCGGCAGGTACGCCCCGCCGGCCATCCACACGCCGAGGATCGCCACGACCGTCTCGGCGCCCCGGCCGGCGCACACCGCCACGACGGTCTCCGGCCCGACACCGAGCCCGCGCAGGTGCCCAGCGAGCGCCGCCGCCCTGCCCACCAGGCCGGCGTAGGTGAGAACCCGGTGCCCGCTGACCACGGCGACGGCGTCGGGGTTTTGGGCCGCCCACGCGACCACCCGCTCGTGGATCGCGCCACCGGGCAGCGATGTGCTCTCGTTCCAGTCCCGGACGATGCGGTCCCGCTCGGCCGCGGCCAGCAACGGCACCCGCGACACGGGCAGGGATGGGTCCGCCGCAACCGCTTCGAGCGCGGTCAGCAGGTGACCGACCATGCGCAGCACCGTCGATTCGTCGAACAACGTCGTGCTGTACTCGATGCCGCCGGTAATCCCGGCCGCGGCATCGTTGAGGAACAGGCGCAGGTCGAACTTCGCGGCCACCTCGACTCCGGCATCGGAGTGTGAGAGCCCGACGTCGTCGGCCTGGTCCGTGCCGTCCTCGGTGTCGTAGTTGAGCAGCACCTGGAACAGCGGGGTGCGTGACCGGTCCCGGTCGGTGACCAGCGCGTCCACCAGCTGCTCCAGCGGCACGTCCTGGTGTGCGTACGCATCCAAGGCGGTCCGCCGGACCCGGCCCACCAGGTCGCCGAACGCCGGATCGCCGGACAGGTCCGTGCGCATCACCAGCGTGTTGAGGAACAGGCCGATGATCGCCTCGGTTTCGGCGCGGTTGCGGTTGGCGACGGGAGTGCCGACCACGACGTCGTCGGTTCCGCAGTACCGGGACAGCAGCAACGACCACGCCGCGAGCATGGTCATGAACATGGTCGCACCGCTGTCCCGCGACAGCGCCCGCAGTCCGTCTACAGTGGACGGCGGGATCTCGAACTCGACGACCGCGCCCGCGCTCGACCGCACCGCCGGGCGCGGGCGGTCGGTCGGCAGCTCCAGCACCGGCAACCCGGCCAGCCGCTCCCGCCAGTACGACAGCTGCCCGTCCAGCACCGCGCCGGCCAGCCAGTCCCGCTGCCACACCGCGAAGTCCGCGTACTGCAAACCGAGCGGCGGCAACGGATCGGGCGCGCCGGTGCGGAACGCCTCATAGAGCGCCGCCAGCTCGCGACGCAGGATGCGGCCGGACCACTCGTCGAAGGACACGTGGTGGACGCAGAGCGCGAGCAGGTGGTCGATGGGGCTGAGCCGGATCAGTGTCATCCGGACGACCGGGCCGCCGGCGAGGTCGAATGGAAGGGCCGCGTCCACCGGGACCAGGCTTCGCGCCACCGTCTGCGGATCGTCCGCGCCCGACACGTCCACCAGCGGCAGCACCAGCCGTCCCGGCGGATCGATCACCTGCACCGCGACACCATCCACACCGGACACCAGCCGGGTCCGCAGGATCTCGTGCCGGGCCAGCAACGCGTCCAGCGCGCGCTCCAGCGCCCCGGCGTCGAGTTCGCCGCGCCACCGCATGGGCATCGGCAGGCTGTACTCCGTGGAGCCGGGCTCCAGCCGGTCCAGGAACCACAGCCGCTGCTGCGCGAACGACAGGGGCAGCGGCGCATCCCGGCGGACCGGGGTCACTGGCGGCGCGATCAAACCTGCGAGCCGTCCCCGGGGTACCTGCTGGACGGGTGCCTGATCCACCGGGGCGCCATCGATGGCGGCGGCCAAGTCGCGGATGGTGGGGTGGTCGAACAGTGCCGCCAGTGGTGTCTCGGTGCCGAACACGTCCCGTACCCGGGACACCACCTGCGTAGCCAGCAGCGAATGCCCACCCAACTCGAAGAAGTTGTCAGTAGCCCCGATCTGATCCACACCCAGCAACTGCATCCAAATACCGGCAAGCAACTCCTCAGTCGCCCCGACCGGCGCCACATGACCATCGCTGGCGGCGACGTCGGGTGCCGGCAGCGCCGCCCGATCCGGCTTCCCGTTCGCAGTGAGCGGTAGCGCGGCCAACTCAACGAACGTGGCCGGCAGCATGTACTCCGGCAGCAGCCGCCTAGCGCGCTCACGTAGCAGGTCCGCCGTCGGGATACCGGTGGCTGGGTCGGCAGGGACCAGGTAGGCCACCAGACGCTGATCCCACACCCGCACCACCGCACCACGCACACCCGGATGCCCGGCCAACACCGCCTCGACCTCACCCGGCTCGATCCGATAGCCACGCACCTTCACCTGCAAATCGGCCCGGCCCACAAACTCCAACCGGCCATCAGCACGCCAGCGAGCCCGATCCCCGGTCCGATACATCCGCGACCCATCAGCCGCGAACCGGTCCGCGACAAACCGTTCCCCGGTCAGCGCCGGCCGGGCCAGATAGCCCCGAGCCACCCCCACGCCACCCACATAGATCTCACCGGCCACCCCCACCGGCACCGGGTTGAGGCGGCCGTCCAGGACGTATACCGACCAACCCGGCAACCCCCGACCGATCGACACCCCCGCACCCGGCTCGGCGGCGGTGATGCGGTGGGCGGTGACATGCACAGTCGTCTCCGTAATCCCATACATGTTCACCAACTCGGGTGTGTCCACGCCGTGCGTGGCGATCCAGTCCGCCACATGTGCGGTCTGCAAGGCTTCCCCACCGAACACCACCCGCCGCAACCCCGGACCCAGCACGTCAGATAGGTGGTGGAACAGCTGCGGGGTCACACTCAACCCCGTCACACCCTCAGCCGTCAGCGTCCCCGCCAACGCTTGCGGGGAGCGGACCGTGTCCATCTCCACCAGCACACACCGGTACCCCCGACTGAGCGCACCCCAGATCTCCCACACCGAGAAATCGAACGCCGCCGAATGACACACACTCCACACC
>NZ_JAIBNX010000135.1:15492-21566 GCF_026130045.1 Micromonospora sp. CPCC 205371 | reverse complement strand
CGCGCGGGCACGGCGCGCGGGCACGGCGCGCGGGGCGCGGCGCGCGGGGGGCGCGCGGGCGGGCGGGGTTAGGGGTGGGGGTTGGTTTGGGTGGTTATGGCTTTGGCTAGGCGGGCGGGGGCGCCCTCGGCGGTGGCTAGGAACAGCGAGGGTTCGGTCAGTTCTAGCTCCACCAGCAGTGGGGTGCTGTCTTCGCCCGGGATTAGGTCGACGCGGGCGTACAGCAAGCGGTCGGGGCCGCCGGGGATGGCGGCCAGCGCCTGCTCGGCCACTGCCAGCTCCGCGTCGATCGGCACGCGGGGCTTGATGGTCTCTTCCTTGTAGAGGCCGGTCACGCCGGTATCGGGGCCGTCGAGCATGGCGCCTTTGCGGATGGCGTGGCTGAACGCGAGCTTGCCGGACTCGTCGGGCAGGTACAGCAGTGCGGTCTCGCCGTAGGTGTCGACGGCTGACAGGTACGGCTGGATCATGACGGTGCGGCCGGCGGCGATCAGGCGGGTGGCGTGTTCGCGGGCTAGCCGCGCCTCGTCGGGGTCGCCGAGGCGGTACCGGCCGGTGTCGACGCTGCCGGCGCCCACGGAAGGCTTCACGACGTACGCCTCGCCTGCGGGTGGGGTCCAGGTGTCGTCGGTGGCCCACGTGGTCGGTACGACGGGGACGCCGGCCGCGGCCAGCTCGCCCAGGTACCGCTTGTCGGTGTTCCACTGGACGATGTCGGCGGGGTTCGCCAGGCGCGGCACCCGGGCCGCCCAGGCCACGAACTCGTCGCGCCGCGACGGGTAGTCCCACGGGGAGCGGAGCACGGCGAGCCCGAAGGAGGCCCAGTCGACGCCGGCGGCGTCCCAGGCGACCGGGGTCACTTCGACGCCGAGCGCGCGCAGGGGCTCGATCAGCAGGCGGTCGTCGGGGTCGAGGTCGGGCAGTTCGGCGCACGTAACGAGAGCGACCCGGGATCGCTCCCGGGTCGCTGTGTCGGAGTTGACTGTCACGGGTCTAGTGATCCAGTCGGATCAGCGGGCCAGATTGCGTCGGCCCATAGAGCGCCAGAGGTCGTTGCTCGGCCGCATCTGGTCCATGAGCTCGCGCTCCCACTCGTTCTCCACCTCGACGCCTGCCTTGACGCATGCCGTGCGCGCCACGTCGGTGGCCTCAGCGAACTGGTCTGCCCACACGCCGTCCTCCCCCACGAGGACGATTCGTGCGCCACGCTTGCCGACGTACTCGATGACCGCCTTGGCACCTCCGTGCCCGGCGGCGAACGCCCGAATGCCCGCGACGAGACCCGCAGGGGTCGACGCCGGAGCCGTCGGATCAGTAGCCAGCTTCGTATCGGAACCATCTGCCATGAGCCGAAGCCTATGCAGACGCAGTGGCTTGGCGCGGGGCACCGACATTTTTTTGTGATGCCAATTACCCAGACGTTTCCCACGTCAGGGCGACATTTTCGTCCGATTTTTCCGGACATTTTGGCAAACGCCGTGACGGCAAATCAGACGTATTGCCGGGTGCCTGAAAGCCGACCCGTAACTGCGGAGATTCGCCTCGAATGGGACAATCTAGATAAGGGCGTCGGCGGCGACCGCGACGAAGAGAATCGTCAGGTACGTCGTCGACCAGTGGAACAGGCGCATCGGACGGAGCGGCTCACCCCGCCGGGAACGACCGACCAGCCGGTGCGCCTCCAGTACAAAGAGCGCTCCAACGACCAGCGCCGTTACTCCGTACACGGGGCTCATGCCCAAAGGCCAGACCGCGAGCGACGTCGCGAGCGTGAGCCACGCGAAGATCAGGATCTCGGCGTTGACGCGGCGTGCCGACGCGACCACCGGGAGCATCGGGATGCCCGCCCTGGCGTAGTCGTCCTTGAACTTGATCGCCAGCGCGTAGAAGTGCGGCATCTGCCAGAAGAACACGACACCGAAGAGCGCCCACGCAAGCGGCGACAGCCCGCCCGTGACCGCGGCCCAGCCGATCAGCACCGGCGCCGCCCCGCACGCGCCACCCCAGAAGGTGTTCTGCGGGGTCGAGCGCTTGAGCCACAGCGTGTAGACGACGTCGTAGTAGACGATCGCCGCGAGCGTCAGGCCAGTGGCCAGCCAGTTGGTGAACGCAGCCATCAGCACGATCGCCACGACACCCAGGACCAGGCCGAAGACCAGCGCGTTTCGCGGCGCGACCCGGTGCGCGGGCAGCGGGCGGCGCGACGTGCGCTTCATGACCTGGTCGATGTCGCGGTCGATGTAGCAGTTCAGCGCGTTCGCCGCGCCGGCCGCGAGGGAACCGCCGACCAGGACCACCGCCACCAGCCACAGCGACGGCAGGCCGCCGGCGGCGAGCATCATCGCCGGTACCGTCGTCACGAGCAGCAGCTCGACGATGCGCGGCTTGGTGAGCGCGACGTACGCCTTGACCACCGCCGCCACGTCCGGACGGGCCTGCGCGCGGCTCCGCGCGAGGTCACGCGGGGCAACCGGACGCGGATCGACGACGCCCGCCGGCGGCGCTGGGCGCTCGGTGATCATGCTCACGTAACCAGGCCACCTTCCGGCGTCACGGGCGCTTCGATGGCGTCCGACCAGCAAGGTCAGCGCGCCGACCGACAGGGTACGCGCAGGGTTGATCCGCATTGACTACGACCCCGTGTAGAAGAACCGGGCGTGTGCCCCATCACAGCTCGTGAACGGACGCGGCGTGAGATCCGGGCGCAGACGTTTAGCACGGGTAGATAGGGTCAACGCAAGAGGGTCGACGCATTGCCGAGGAGCACACATCGTGACCGCGAACGAAACATCTCTCACCTGGTCAGAGCTCGACCGCAAAGCGGTCGACACGGTACGGGTACTGGCTATGGACGCCGTCGAGAAATCCGGCAACGGCCATCCCGGCACCGCGATGAGCATGGCTCCGGCCGCGTACCTGCTCTTCAACAAGCTGCTGAAGCACGACCCGACCGACGCGAACTGGGCGGGCCGCGACCGGTTCGTGCTCTCCATGGGCCACTCCAGCTTGACCCTCTACATCCAGCTGTACCTGTCGGGGTACGGGCTCAGCCTTACCGACCTCCAGTCTCTGCGTCAGTGGGGCTCGCTGACGCCGGGTCACCCCGAGCACGGGCACACGGTTGGCGTCGAGACCACGACTGGGCCGCTTGGCCAGGGTGTGGGCAACGCGGTCGGCATGGCATTCGCGTCGCGGCGCGAGCGGGGACTGTTCGACCCGGACGCGGCGCCCGGTGAGTCGCCGTTCGACCACCACATCTGGGCGTTCGCCTCGGACGGCGACCTCGAAGAGGGCATCAGCCACGAGGCCAGCGCGCTCGCCGGCCACCAGAAGCTCGGCAACCTGATCCTCGTCTGGGACGACAACGAGATCTCCATCGAAGACGACACCCGGATCGCCAAGAGTGAGGACATCGCCGCCCGGTACGAGGCGTACGGCTGGCATGTCGAGACCGTCAACTGGCGCAAGGGTCACCCCGAAGAGGGCGAGTACCACGAGGACGTCGAGGCTCTGCACGCCGCGTTGCAGCGAGCCAAGGCCGAGACCGACCGGCCCTCGTTCATCGCCCTGCGCACGATCATCGCGTGGCCGGCGCCCAACAAGCAGAACACCGGCAAGTCGCACGGCTCGGCGCTCGGCAAGGACGAGGTGGCCGCCACGAAGAAGCTGCTCGGCTTCGACCCGGAGCAGTCGTTCGCCGTCGACGACAAGGTGCTCGCCCACGCCCGCGAGGTGATCGACCGGGGTCGCGCCGCGCACGCCGAGTGGCAGCAGAAGTTCGACGCCTGGGCCGCCGCCAACCCCGAGCGCAAGGCCCTCTTCGACCGCCTCGCGACCCGCAGCCTGCCGGAGGGCTGGACCGAGGCGCTGCCGGAGTTCCCCGCTGACGCCAAGGGCATCGCCACCCGCGCCGCGTCCGGCAAGGTGCTCGACGCGCTGGCGCCGGTGCTGCCGGAGCTCTGGGGCGGCTCGGCCGACCTGGCGGAGAGCAACAACACGACGATGAAGGGCGAGCCCTCGTTCGTGCCGACCGAGCACGCCACGAAGGAGTTCCCCGGCCACGAGTACGGCCGCACGCTGCACTTCGGCATCCGCGAGCACGGCATGGGCGCGATCCTCAACGGCATCGTGCTGCACGGCGGCACCCGCCCGTACGGCGGCACCTTCCTGGTCTTCAGCGACTACATGCGGCCGGCCGTGCGGCTCGCCGCGCTGATGAAGCTGCCGGTCATCTACGTCTGGACGCACGACTCGATCGGCCTCGGTGAAGACGGCCCGACCCACCAGCCGATCGAGCACCTGTCGGCGCTGCGGGCCATCCCCGGCCTCGACGTGGTGCGCCCGGCCGACGCCAACGAGACCTCGTGGGCGTGGCGCCTGGCGCTCGAGCACACCGACCGCCCGACCGCGCTCGCGCTGACCCGGCAGGCGCTGCCGGTGTTCGACCGCAGCGAGCTCGCGTCCGCTGACAACGTGGCCCGCGGCGGGTACGTGCTCGCCGAGGCGTCCGGTGGCCAGCCCAAGGTGATCCTCATCGGCACCGGCTCCGAGGTGGCGCTCTGCCTGACCGCCCGTGAGCGCCTGGAGGCCGAGGGCACCCCGACCCGGGTCGTGTCGATGCCCTGCCAGGAGTGGTTCCGCGCGCAGGACCGGTCCTACCGCGACTCGGTGCTGCCCAGCGACGTCAAGGCTCGCGTCTCGGTCGAGGCCGCGATCGCGATGTCGTGGCACGACATCGTGGGCGACAGCGGCGAATGCGTCAGCATTGAACACTACGGGGCAAGCGCGCCGTACCAGGTGCTGTTCGAGCAGTTCGGCTTCACTCCCGACCGGGTCGTGGCCGCGGCGCACGCGTCGCTGTCCCGCGTCGGCGAGATCACAGGCACGACGACGGGCAACTGAGGGAGCGTATAACTATGACGGACCGGCTTGGTGAGCTTTCCGCCGCTGGTGTAGCGGTGTGGATCGACGATCTCTCCCGGGTGCGGCTGGAGTCCGGCGGGCTCGATCAGTTGCGTCGGGAAAAGCACGTGGTTGGCGTGACGACCAACCCGACCATCTTCGCGAAGGCGCTCAGTGACGCCGAGGCGTACGACGGGCAGGTGCGCGACCTCGCCGTGCGCGGGGTCAACGTCGAGGAGACCGTGCGCATGCTGACCACGTACGACGTGCGGTGGGCGTGCGACGTGATGAAGCCGGCGTACGACGCCTCGGCGGGCGTCGACGGCCGGGTCTCCATCGAGGTCGACCCGCGGCTGGCGCACGAGACCGAGAAGACCATCGCCGAGGCGAAGGCGCTGTGGTGGCTGGTCGACCGGCCGAACCTCTTCATCAAGATCCCGGCGACCGTCGAGGGCCTGCCGGCGATCACGGCGGTGCTCGCGGCGGGCATCAGCGTCAACGTGACGCTGATCTTCTCCCTGGAGCGGTACCAGCAGGTGATGGAGGCGTTCCTCGCCGGCCTGGAGCAGGCCAAGGCCAACGGCCACGACCTGACCAAGATCGGCTCGGTGGCATCGTTCTTCGTGTCCCGTGTGGACACCGAGGTCGACAAGCGCCTCGACAAGGTGGGCACGCCCGAGGCGAAGGCGTTGCAGGGCAAGGCCGCCATCGCCAACGCGCAGCTGGCGTACGAGCGGTACACGCAGGTGTTCTCCTCCGACCGGTGGCAGGCGCTCGCCGACGCGGGCGCGCACCCGCAGCGTCCACTGTGGGCGTCCACCTCGACGAAGAACCCGGCCATGCGTGACGTCATCTACGTCGAGGAGCTGATCGCTCCCGGTGTCGTCAACACGATGCCGGCGGCCACGATCGACGCCTACGCCGACCACGGCGAGACCCGCGGCGACACCGTCACCGGCTCGTACGCGCAGGCTCAGAAGGTGCTCGACGACCTGGCGCAGCTCGGCATCGACTACGACGACGTGGTCGAGACGCTGGAGCGCGAGGGCGTGGAGAAGTTCGAGCAGAGCTGGCTGGAGCTGCTCCAGACCGTCGACGGTCAGCTCCAGGCGAGCAAGTGAAAGAAGTCGAGGCGGCGGCCGGGCTCGCTGTATGGCGAGCCAGCCGCCTCG
>NZ_JAIBNX010000135.1:14961-15482 GCF_026130045.1 Micromonospora sp. CPCC 205371 | reverse complement strand
GCGGGAGACAAAGGAGAAGAGGGGGGGGCGCCGGGGGGGCCCGCTGTAGGCCGCCCCCCCCCCCTCGGCGCCGACTTGACGGCAGACCGCGAGCCGCCCGGGCTCGAACCGCTGCTTCCTCTGCTGGCGGAGCTGGTGGAGGAGGTGGCAGACCTCGACCACGTCGTGGCCGTAGGCCCCTCGCTGGCCGCTCAGGCGATCACGAGCACGCTCGGGCGCCCGCTGACCGCCCTGGACACGGCCGACCCGGGCCCCGTCGAGCGCGCGCTCGGTGACCGCCTCGACCGCACCATCGTGGTGGTCACCGAATCGTCCCCTGTGACCGACGCGATCTGCCGGGCGTACCGGAGCGCGTTCCTCGACGCCGGGCTGACCGAGGCGGAGGCCGGACGCCGGTTCGTCCTGGTGGGCGACGTGGTGCCCGCCGGCCGCTCGGCACTCAGCGCCGCCGCGCTCCTGCCGGCGGCCCCAGCTCCCGCGGCCGCTTGCCCGCCGGCGGTGCGTCGGCCCCGGTCAGCGCG
>NZ_JAIBNX010000135.1:11975-14951 GCF_026130045.1 Micromonospora sp. CPCC 205371 | reverse complement strand
CGGGGGGGGGCGCGTGGGCCCCCCCCCGCCGCCGCGCCCCCGCGCCCCCCGGGGCCCCGGGGGGGGCGACTGGCCCGGGTCGACGTCGCCGAGCTGGTCGACCAGGCCAGCGAGCTGGCGGCCGCGCGGGCGCGCGGCGAAGACAACCCCGCGCGGGCGCTGGCCTCGACGCTCGCCGCCGGCCACGAGACGGTCGCGGTGGTATCGGATGGCACCGGCCTGATCGGCCTGACCGACTGGGTGGGCCGGCTGCTGGCCGAGTCGCTGGGCGTCCTGCCGGTGGCCCTGGAAAACCCGGCAGCCCCGGTGGCTGGCGATCGGGCGCTCACGGTCACCGTGGGCGGCTCGCGGGGTGCGGGCACGGTGCCGGGCGGCGGCGTCTGGCCCGACGTGGCGGTCAACGGGCCGCTGGGCGCCCAGTTCCTGGCTTGGGAGCACGCCGTCTCGCTGATACCAGGGCCCGCGCGAGCGGAGCGAGCGCCAACTAGCTCAGTCCCCCAGCGATCCGCTCCTTCGGCGACGCCAGCCCTGACCTCAGAAAAGTCGTTCACCGAGGGCTCGGTGACGGGGCACGGGACGTCCGCCGGGAGCGTCGTCGAAGCGCTTGGCGCGCTGCTGCTCGGCAGCCGCCCCGATGGGTACCTGTCGATCACCGCGTACCTCGACCCGGCCAGCGACGCCCAAGTCGCACAACTACGGCCGCTGCTAGCCGAGGTGGCCGGTCGGCCGGTCGCGTTCGGCTGGGGGCCGCAGCCCCGGCCGCCGGCCGGCACCCATCTTCAGATCACCGGGGCGGTGGCTTCCGACCGGTACCAACTCGGAGATCTTCAGGCGGCGCAGGCCGCCACAGACCGCGCGGAGCTGGCCCGCGACGGACGCCGCATCGTGCGTCTCGATCTGGCCGACCGCGCCGCAGGGATCGTTCAACTGTTGGACGCCGCCCGCGCCTTGAGAAGCTGAGAGGATAAGTCCGTGGGTAACCCGTTGCGCGATCCACAGGATCGGCGGCTGCCCCGAATCCCGGAGCCTTGCGCTCTGGTGATCTTCGGGGTGACTGGCGACCTGTCTCGCAAGAAGCTTCTTCCCGCCATATATGACCTGGCCAACCGGGGTCTGTTGCCACCCGGCTTCGTGGTTCTGGGCTTCGCCCGCCGTGACTGGGGGCATGGTGACTTCGAGTCGATGGCCTACGAGCACGCCAAGGCGCACGCGCGCACACCGTGGCGCGAGGAGGTGTGGGCGCGGCTCTCCGGCAACATGAAGTTCGTGGGCGGGGCGTTCGACGACGACGCCGCGTTCGACAAGCTCGCCTCGACGCTCGACGAGCTGCGCGACTCGCACGGCATCCACGGCAACGCGGCGTTCTACCTGTCGATCCCGCCCTCGGCGTTCCCGACGGTGCTCAAGCAGCTCGCTCGCACCGGCATGGCCGACAACGAGCGCTGCGGCGGCTGGCGCCGGGTGATCGTGGAGAAGCCGTTCGGCACCGACCTGACCTCGGCCAAGTCGCTCAACGACCTCGTCGACGACGTCTTCACCGGGCCCGACGTCTTCCGCATCGACCACTACCTGGGCAAAGAAACCGTCCAGAACATCATGGCGCTGCGCTTCGCCAACTCGCTCTTCGAGCCGGTGTGGAACTCCAAGTACGTCGACTCGGTGCAGATCACCATGGCCGAAGACGTCGGCATCGGCACCCGCGCCGCCTTCTACGACGCCACCGGCACCGCCCGCGACGTGCTCCAGAACCACCTGCTCCAGCTTCTCGCGCTCGTCGCGATGGAGGAGCCGACCAGCTTCGACGCCGCCGAGATCCGCGCCGAAAAGCTGAAGGTGCTGCGCGCGATCAGCCTCCCCAAGGACATCAAGGCCGGCACGGTCCGCGGCCAGTACCTGCAGGGCTGGGTGGCCGGCGAGCGCGCCAAGGGCTACCTGGAGGAAGACGGCGTGCCGCAGGACTCCAACACGGAGACCTACGTGGCGGTGCGGCTCGGCATCCAGAACAGGCGCTGGGCCGGCGTGCCGTTCTACATCCGGGCCGGCAAGCGGCTGCCGCGCCGGGTCACCGAGGTGGCGGTGCTGTTCAAGAAGGCGCCACACCTGCCGTTCAACCCGGCCGACGTCGAGGCGCTCGGCGAAAACCAGCTCGTCATCCGGGTTCAGCCGGAAGAGGGTGTGGTGCTCAAGTTCGGCTCCAAGGTGCCGGGCACCACGATGGAGCTGCGCGACATCGCGATGGACTTCCAGTACGGCGAGGCGTTCACCGAGTCCAGCCCGGAGGCGTACGAGCGGCTGGTGCTCGACGTGCTCATCGGCGACCGGACACTCTTCCCCGACGCGGCCGAGGTCGAGCAGAGCTGGCACGTGGTCGACCCGATGGAAGAGGCGTGGCAGGGCGTGAAGCCCGCGCAGTACCGGGCCGGCGAGTGGGGGCCGCGCGCGGCCGACGAGATGCTGGCCCGCGAGGGCCGTCACTGGAGGCGTGCATAAACCATGATTGGTCTTTGGGACACCACCGGCAACGAGGTGGTCAAGGCGCTGGCGGCGGAACGCCGCAGCGCGGGCGGCGTAGCCAGCGGCATGGCGCTGTCGCTCATCGTCGTGGTCGACGAGAAGCGGGTACGCGAAGCCGAGGCGGCCGCCACGATCGCGGCGGCGGCACACCCGTGCCGGCTGCTGATGGTCGTACGCGACGACTTCGAGCGCCCCAACAACCGGCTCGACGCCGAGATCGTCGTGGGCGGGCGGCTCGGCCCGTGCGAGGCCGTGGTCATGCGCATGTACGGCCGGCTCGCGCTGCACGCCGAGTCGGTGGTCATGCCGCTGCTCGTACCGGACGTGCCCGTGGTCACCTGGTGGCACGGCGAGCCGCCGGTCCGGATCGCCAACGACTACCTGGGCATCGTCGCCTACCGCCGCATCACCCTCCGGCCGGAGGGCGCCCCCCGGGGGGGGGCGCGAGCGGCGGCGGGCGGC
>NZ_JAIBNX010000135.1:3657-11965 GCF_026130045.1 Micromonospora sp. CPCC 205371 | reverse complement strand
CGCATCACCGACAGCGCGATGGCCGCCGACCGGGTCGGCGCGCTGCGGCAGCGGGCGGTCGACTACGCGGCCGGCGACACCGACCTCGCCTGGACCCGGATCACTCCGTGGCGCACCCTGCTGGCAGGCGCGTTCGACACCATCGAAGCCAAGGTCACGGGCGCGACGATCGTGGCGCCGGAGAGCGACCCGACCGCCGCGATCATGATCGGGTGGCTTGCCGCCCGGCTCGGCATCCGGCCCCGCTTGGAGCCGACGACCTCGTTCCCGCGCATGCGTTCGGTGGCGCTGGAGTGCGCCAACGGCGACGTGCTCTCGCTCACCCGCGAAGACAGCAGCGCCATCTTCACGCGTAGCGGCCAGGCTGACCGCACGCTGCCGCTGGTTCGCCGGCCCGTCGGCGACGAACTGGCTGAGGAGCTGCGCCGTCTCGACGCCGACCAGGTGTACGCGGAGGCGCTCAGCGCGTTCGCCCGGGTGCCGGGGCTCACCAGCCGGCCGGCGAAGCGGGTGCACGAGTGGAAGGACCCGGCCGCCGAGAAGCGTACGGTCGGCGCGGTCGGCCCGGTCGGCAATGGCTGAGACCGGCGTCGTCGTCCACGCCGACCCGGACCTCCTCGCGCAGGCGGTGGCCGCCCGGCTGATCATCAAGCTCATCGACGCGCAGGCCGCTCGGGGCAGCGCGTGCGTGGTGCTGACCGGTGGCCGGGTCGCCGCGGCGGTGTACCGGGCCGTGCGCGACCTGCCCGCCAGCGACGCCGTCGACTGGTCACGGGTCGACGTGTGGTGGGGCGACGAGCGGTTCCTGCCCGCCGGCGACCCTGACCGCAACGAGACCCAGGCGCGGGCGGCACTGCTCGACGCGCTGCCGCTCGACCCGGCCCGGGTGCACCCGATGCCGTCCTCCGACGGGCCCGACGGTGCCGACCCGGAGGCGGCCGCCGCCCGGTACACGGACGCGCTCGCCGCGGCCGCCAAGCCGGGTCACGCCGCCCTGCCGCACTTCGACGTGCTCATGCTCGGGGTCGGCGAAGACGGCCACGTGGCGTCGGTCTTTCCCGAGCATCCGGTGGCCTACGAGACGCGGCTGGTGAGCGCGGTGCGCGGCAGTCCGAAGCCGCCGCCGATCCGCACCACCCTCACCCTGCCGACCATCAACACGGCGGAAGAGGTGTGGCTGATCGCGGCCGGCACCGACAAGGCCAAGGCGGGGGGCAGGGCGAGGGCGGGGGGCGGGCCGAAACGGGTGCCGGCGGCGGGGGTCCCCGGCGCCGAACGCACGCTGTGCCTCCTCGGCCGCGCGGCAGCCGCCGAGGTCGCCCCTCGGCTACGCAGCTTGCGCTAGGGAGTCAGATCTCGCCGCGGCGGTGGCGGAGGGCAGCCAGCGCCTCGGCGAGGATGGCTTCGCCGTCGGCGTCGGAGCGCCGCTCCTTCACGTACGCCAGGTGGGTCTTGTATGGCTCGGCGCGCGACGGGCCGGGCGGGTTCTGCGCGTCCTGGCCGGCCTGCTGGCCGCAGCGCGGGCAGTCCCAGGTCGGCGGCGCGGGCGCGTCAGCGGCGAGCAGTACTTCCAACGAGTGGCCCTTCGCGCACCAGTAGGTGACTTCGCGTCGGGGGGCTGGTTCGCACCGTTCGACGGGTCGGATGGGACCGGAACCGACTCGGGTGCCTCGGATGGCGCTGCCATGTGGCACGACTCTTCGCTCCTGTCGATGGAGGGGGTTCTCGACGGGACTGGGTCTCGACGGGGGGAATAGGGAAAAACTCTGCGCGCGGCCCGAAAACGGACCGCGCGCAGAGTCTACGACTACCAGTGGTGCTAGAGGGACTAGCTGTTCATCGCGAGTTTGAGCCAAAGGCCCAGGCCGACAATGCAGGCAAACCAGATGATGCCCACCAAAATGGTGTATCGGTCGAGGTTCTTCTCCGCGACCGACGAGCCGGCCAGGCTGGTGCTCACCCCACCACCGAACATGCTCGACAGGCCGCCACCCTTACCGCGGTGCAGCAGGATAAGGAGCATGAGCAGGAAGCTCGTGATGACTAGCAACACGATCAACGTGTATGCGAACGCGATCGGCATGGCGGCGGTCAATCCTCTCGAAATGGGAGCGGACCAAGGATAGCCGAACGTCAGCGGCTGACGTGCTCCGGGAAGCGGCAGATCTGCACCCACTCCTCGGCGTCGATGCTCGCGCCACCGACGAGGGCCCCGTCGACGTCGGGCTGCGCCATGATGCTGGCGACGTTGGCGGCTTTGACCGAGCCGCCGTACAGCACGCGCACGACGGCGGCGGTCTCGTCGCCGTACTTCTCGGCGATGCGGGCCCGGATCGCGGCACACACCTCCTGCGCGTCTTCCGGCGTCGCCGTCTTGCCGGTGCCGATGGCCCACACCGGCTCGTACGCCACGACGACCTTGGCTACCTGCTCGGGCTTGAGCTTGTCGAGGGCCGCGTCGAGCTGGGCCACGCAGTGCGCGACATGCTCGCCGGCCTCGCGGATCTCGAGGCCCTCGCCGATGCACAGGATCGGCGTGATCTCATACCCGAGCGCCGTCTTGACCTTGGCGTTGACCAGCGCATCGTCTTCGTGGTGGTACTGCCGGCGCTCGGAGTGCCCCACGACGACGTACTGGCAGCCGAGCTTGGCGAGCATCGCACCGGAGATCTCGCCGGTGTAGGCGCCCTTGGCGTGCGGCGACAGGTCCTGCGCGCCGTAGCCGATCATCAGCTTGTCGCCGTCGACCAGGGTCTGCACGGTGCGGATGTCGGTATACGGCGGGAGCACGACCACCTCGACGTCGCTGAGCTGCTGCTCGTTGAGGCTGGCCGCCACCTTCTGCACGAAGAGGTTGGCTTCGAGGTGGTTGAGGTTCATCTTCCAGTTGCCGGCCATCAGGGGCCGGCGAGCGGGCGCGCCCATTACTTCACTTCTCCAAAGCCGCGACGCCTGGGAGGGTCTTGCCCTCCAGGTATTCCAGGGACGCACCGCCACCGGTCGAGATGTGGCCGAAGGCGGTCTCGTCGATGCCCAGCGTGCGCACCGCAGCAGCGGAGTCGCCGCCACCCACGACCGAGAACCCGTCGATCTTGGCGATCGCCTCGGCGACCCCGCGGGTGCCGGCGGCGAACGGCGCGAGCTCGAACACGCCCATCGGGCCGTTCCAGAACACGGTCTTCGCGGTGCCGACCGCCTCGGCGAACAGCCCCACGCTCTCCGGCCCGATGTCCAGCCCGAGCCTGTCGGCAGGAATCCCGTCAGCGGGGACGACATCGTGAGCCGCGTCAGCCGCGAAAGCGGTCGCCGCCACCACGTCGACCGGCAGCACGATCCGGCCGGCGGCGCGATCGAGCAGGTCGCGGCACGTGTCGACCATCTCCTCTTCGAGGAGCGACTTGCCGACCTCGTGGCCCTGGGCCTTGAGGAACGTGAAGCACATGCCGCCGCCGACGAGCAGCTTGTCGACCTTGGGCAGGAGCGCCTCGATGACCGCGAGCTTGTCGGAGACCTTCGAGCCGCCGAGCACCACCACGTAGGGCCGTTCGGGCTGGCCGGTCAGGCGAGCCAGCACCTGCACCTCGCGCAGCACCAGGCCGCCCGCGAAGTGCGGCAGCCGCGCCGGCACGTCGTAGACGCTGGCGTGCTTGCGGTGGACGGCACCGAACGCGTCGTCGACGTACGCCTCGCCGAAGGCGGCCAGTTGGTCGGCGAACGCACCGCGCTCGGCCTCGTCCTTGCTGGTCTCGCCGGCGTTGAAGCGCAGGTTTTCGAGCAGGGCCACCTCGCCGGCGCCAAGGCCGCCGACGATCGCCTGGGCAGACTCCCCGACGGTGTCGGCCGCGAACGCGACCGGCGCGCCCAGCAGCTCACCGAGGCGAGCGGCGACCGGCGCGAGGGTGTACTTGGGGTCGGGCGCGCCCTTGGGACGGCCCAGGTGCGACATGACGATCACCGCGGCGCCGGCGTCGCGCAGCGCGACCAGCGTCGGGAGCACCGCGCGGATGCGCCCATCGTCAGTGATCGACGACCCGTCGAGGGGGACGTTCAGGTCGGCGCGCACGAGCACGCGCCGACCCTGCACACCCTCGGCGAGAAGATCGTCGAGAGTCTTGATCGTCACAGCGAGGAACCCACCAGCTTGACCAGGTCGACGAGGCGGTTCGAGTAGCCCCACTCGTTGTCGTACCAGCCGACGACCTTGACCTGGTCGCCGATGACCTTGGTGAGCCCGGCGTCGAAGATGCAGGAGGCCGGGTCGGTGACGATGTCAGTCGAGACGATCTCGTCTTCGGTGTAGCTGAGGAAGCCCTTGAGCGGGCCCTCGGCCGCGGCCTTCATCGCGGCGTTGACCTCTTCGACCGTGACCTCGCGGGCCAGGGTCACGGTGAGGTCGGTCGCCGAGCCGGTCGGGATCGGCACCCGCAGCGCGTAGCCGTCGAGCTTGCCCTTCAACTCCGGCAGCACCAGGCTGATCGCCTTCGCGGCGCCGGTGGAGGTCGGCACCACGTTGAGCGCGGCGGCGCGGGCCCGGCGCAGGTCCTTGTGCGGGCCGTCCTGCAGGTTCTGGTCCTGCGTGTAGGCGTGGATCGTGGTCATGAGGCCGCGCTCGATGGTGAACGAGTCGTGCAGCACCTTGGCCATCGGGGCGAGGCAGTTGGTGGTGCAGGACGCGTTCGAAATGATCGAGTGCTTCGCCGAGTCGTACGACTCGTGGTTGACGCCCATGACGACCGTCACGTCTTCGTTCTTCGCCGGTGCGGAGATGATGACCTTCTTGGCGCCGGCGTCGATGTGGGCCTTGGCCTTGCTCGCGTCGGTGAACAGGCCGGTCGACTCGATGACGACGTCGGCGCCCAGATCGGCCCACGGCAGCTTGCTCGGGTCGCGCTCGGCGAGCGCCTTGAACGTCTTGCCGTTGACGGTGATCTCGTCGCCGGTCGCCTTGACCTCGTAAGGCAGGCGGCCCAGGATGCTGTCGTACTTAAGCAGGTGGGCGAGCGTCGCGTTGTCGGTGAGGTCGTTCGCGCCGACGAGCTCGATGTCGGCGCCGGAGGCGAGCACCGCCCGGAAGAAGTTACGGCCGATACGGCCGAAGCCGTTGATGCCAACCCGGATGGTCACAGGTCCATCTCCTCGTGTTCTGGTCCGCCGGGCGGAAGCCATAACCGGCGGAGAGTGTTTCGGCCCCGTCGCCGTTGCACCTCGACCCTATCCGAGTTGTGGTGCCGGCCTGGGGCCGGGGGTGCCAGGTCAGCCGACCAGCATCTCAGGTGTGACGGCCGCCTCAGTGTCCGGGATGCCCAGGTCACGGGCCCGCTTGTCGGCCAGCGCGAGCAGCCGGCGGATGCGCCCGGCGATGGCGTCTTTGGTCAGCGGCGGGTCGGCCAGCGCGCCCAGCTCCTCCAGTGATGCCTGACGATGCTCAAGCCGCAGCCGGCCCGCCGAGGTCAGGTGGTTGGGCGCGTCGTCGGCCAGGATGTCGAGCGCCCGCGTGACCCGTGCCGCGGCGGCCACCGCCGCCCGGGCAGAACGCCGCAGGTTGGCGTCGTCGAAGTTCGCCAGCCGGTTGGCGGTGGCGCGCACCTCGCGGCGTACCCGGCGCTCCTCCCACGCGAGCACGCTGGAGTGCGCTCCTATGCGGGTGAGCAGCGCGGCGATCGCGTCTCCGTCCTTGACCACGACGCGGTCGACGCCGCGCACCTCGCGCTGCTTGGCCGTGACGCTCATCCGCCGCGCGGCCCCGACCAGCGCCAGCGCCGACTCCGGCCCCGGGCTGGTGATCTCCAGCGCGCAGGAACGGCCGGGCTCGGTCAGCGAGCCGTGCGCCATGAACGCGCCTCGCCACGCGGCCACCGCGCAGCACACGCCCGCGGACACCACGTGCGAAGGCAGCCCACGCACCGGACGGCCGCGCACATCGAGCAGCCCGGTCTGGCGGGCCAGCGCCTCGCCATCCTTGACGATCCGGACGATCCAGTGGCTGCCCTTGCGCAGGCCACCGGACGCCAGCACGTGAATCTCGCTCGAATACCCGTACACCTCGGCGACCTCGCGCCGCAGGCGGCGCGCGACGTTGCCGGTGTCGAGCTCGGCCTCCACGACGACTCTCCCGGAGACGATGTGCAACCCGCCAGCGAAGCGCAACAGCGCGGCCATCTCCGCCCGACGGCAGCATGGCTTGGGTACGTCGACCCGGCTCAGCTCGTCTTTGACCGCCGCGGTCATCGCCATTTCGGTGTCATCTCCTGGACATCTACGGATGCTTGAATTCGGTTGCTTCAGTTGGGTTTAACGACCGGAGCCCAATACCGGCACCAAGGCGGCGCCGAGAGCGCCCGGATCATGCCGGGCGGTGCCATCCGGTGCTGCCACGGGCGCCACCGCGAGTTGTGCACCCAGAGATTCTGCCGCATGCCGCACGGGTTCGGGGTCGCCTACCGCTTTCCCGTCGGCGAGAACCGTGTCGACTTTCAGTGCGGGCAGGTACCAGCGGAGGGCCGCGAGGTGGTCGGCGAGCGACAGTCCGAGGGTCTCGCTCTCCTCCGCCAGGTTGAGCGTGACCAGCCGGCGGGCCGGGCTCGCGACGATCGCCGCCGCGAGTTCGGGCACGAGCAGATGCGGGATCACGCTCGTGTACCAGCTTCCCGGGCCGAAGATCAGCCAGTCGGCCTCCGCGATAGCCGCCACCGCCTGCGGGCACGCGGGGGCATCGGCGGGTGTGATCCGCACCGACTCCACCTGGCCCGGCGTCACGGCGATGTTGTGCTGGCCGCGCACGATGACCACCTCGTCGGGGCGCGACGGGTCGGCGCCACGGACGTTGGCCTCGATGCCCAGCGGCTGGCACGACATCGGCAGCACCCGACCAACCGCCCGGACCATGGCGGCGGCCTGCGCGAGCGCCTCGACCGGGTCGCCGAGCAACTCCATCAGACCGAGAAGCACCAGGTTGCCGACGGTGTGGCCGGTGAGCGGGCCGGGCGGCTCGAAGCGGTGCTGGAACAGGTCGGCGGTCAGCTTGCGATCGTCGTCGGCGAGGGCCGCGAGGGCTTGGCGCAGGTCGCCCGGTGGCAGGCCGCCGCGCTCCGCACGCAGGCGGCCGCTCGATCCGCCGTCGTCGCCAACGGTGACTACAGCGGTGATGTCCAGGTCGAGGTCGGGAGCCGTGCGGCGCAACGCCCGAAGTGACGCGCCTAGCCCGTGCCCTCCCCCGAAGGCGACGACCTTCATTCGCGCCCCAGGTCGCGGTGTTGGGCATTCGCCGACAGGCGGGCGTGGCGCAGCCGCGCGGCCAGCTCCTCCGCGATCGCGACGCTGCGGTGCTTCCCTCCCGTGCAACCCACCGCCACGGTCAGGTAGCGCTTGCCCTCCCGCTCGAACCCGGGCGCCGTCGCGTTGATCAGCCGGGCGTACGTCTCAACGAACGTCACCGCGCCATGCTGCCCCAGCACGTACTGGCTCACGGCCTCCTCACGACCCGTGTGTTCACGCAACTCCGGTACCCAGTACGGGTTGGGCAGGAAACGGGCGTCCAGCACGAAGTCGGCGTCTGGCGGCAGGCCGTACTTGAACCCGAACGACAGCACGGTGACCCGCAGCCGGCGCGCGTCTTCCCCGCCGAACATCTCCTCCACGCGCCGCCGGAGCTGGTTGACGTTGAGGTGGCTGGTGTCGATGATCACGTCGGCCTGGTCGCGGGCCTCTTCCAGCAGCATGCGCTCGGCCGCGATGCCGTCGGCGAGCCGCCCGTCGCCCTGCAGCGGATGCGACCGCCGCACGCTTTCGAACCGCCGGATCAGCACCTCGTCGTCGGCGTCGACGAACACCACCCGCGGCTGGAACCCGCGCTCCTTGAGCGCCCGGATCGCACCGGCCAGATCGGTGGAGAACGCCCGGCTCCGCACGTCGAGCACCATCGCGGTGCGCTGGGCGGCACCACCGGCCTTCTGCGCGAGCTCGGCCATGTCGAGCATCAGCGCCTGGGGCAGGTTGTCGACCACGTAAAAACCGACGTTTTCCAAGGCCCGCGCCACCGTGCTGCGGCCGCCCCCGGACACACCGGTGACCACCACCAGCTCGGTCTCCTGATCGTCCCGCCGGGCGTCGTCGTGCACCACTAGATCCTAGGGCCTATCCGGTGGATCTTGCGGGAGCGAGGCGAGGTCCAGGCGGCGAGCCGGCAAGCCGGGCGGGAGGTCGCATACCGGTGTTGTATGCGGCCTTCCGCCCCGCGCCGCCGGTCGGCGGCTGGGGCCCCCCCGGGCCCGCCAGGGGCCCCCCGGCAGGCCCCGTAGGGGTGGGCTCG
>NZ_JAIBNX010000135.1:0-3647 GCF_026130045.1 Micromonospora sp. CPCC 205371 | reverse complement strand
GCCCCCCTCGCCGCGCCCCACCTACCCACCCCTGCCCCCGCCCCCGCCCCGCTGGGTCCCCCCTGTTGGGCCCTTAAGGGGTGGCTCCGCCGGTCGCGTCCAGCGCCGCCACGATCGCTTCGGCGGTTCGCCGTCCGATACCCGGCACCTCGATGATCTCCTCGGGAGTGGCGTCGGCCAGGCGCTTCAGCGAGCCGAAGTGCCGCAGCAACGCCTTGCGCCGCACCTCGCCCAGCCCCGGCACACCGTCGAGGCTGGAGGTCGTCATGCGCTTCGACCGCCGCTGCCGGTGAAAGGCGATCGCGAACCGGTGCGCCTCGTCACGCAGCCGCTGCAACAGATACAGCCCCTCGGACGCGCGCGGGAGGATCACCGGGAAATCGTCGCCGGGCAGCCACACCTCTTCCAGCCGCTTCGCGAGACCACAGAGCGCGACGTCGTCGATTCCCAGGTCGGCGAGCACGGCCGCCGCCGCGGCCACTTGTGGTTGCCCGCCGTCGACCACGACAAGCTGCGGCGGGTACGCGAACTTGCGCGGCTTTCCGGTCGTGGGATCGATGCCCGGGGTGTCTTCGGCGTCGAGCTCTCCGATTTCAGCCCGCGCTTCTATATATCTGGCGAACCGGCGCCGCAGCACCTCGGACAGCGCCGACAGGTCGTCGGTGGCGCCCCGCACGGCGAACCGCCGGTATTCGCTCTTGCGCGCCAACCCGTCTTCGAACACGACCATGCTCGCCACGACATCGGTGCCCTGGATCTGCGACACGTCATAGCACTCGATGCGCAGCGGCGCCGTCGACATCCCCAGCGCCTCGGTGATCTCCTCAAGAGCCTTGCTGCGGGTGGTCAGGTCACCCGACCGGCGCAGCTTGTGCCGCGTCAGCGCCTCGGCCGCGTTACGCGCCACCGTCTCAAGCAACGCCTTCTTGTCGCCGCGCTGCGGCACCCGCAGGCTCACCCGGCTGCCCCGGTGCTGCGTCAGCCACTCGGCGAGCGCGTCAGCGTCGGCGGGCAGTGCCGGCACCAGCATCTCCCGCGGCACATCGCTCTCGCCGTGCTCACCGCCGTAGACCTGGCTGCAGAAATGGTGCACCAGATCTCCGGTGGACAGGTCTTCGACCTTTTCCACGACCCAGCCGCGCTGGCCGCGCACCCGCCCGCCGCGCACGTGGAACACCTGCACGGCGGCTTCGAGCGGATCTTCAGCGAACGCCACCACGTCGGCATCGGTGCCGTCACCGAGCACCACGGTCTGCTTCTCCAACGCCCGGCGCAGCGCCACCAGATCGTCGCGCAACCGCGCCGCCCGCTCGAACTCCAACTCCTCCGACGCGGCCAGCATCTCCCGCTCCAGCCGCTTCACCATCGCGTCGGTGCGCCCGCCCATGAAGTCGCAGAAGTCGAGGACGATGTCGCGGTGCTCCTCGGCGGTCACCCGCCCGACGCAGGGCGCCGAACACTTGCCGATGTCGCCCAGCAGGCACGGCCGGCCGATCTGCCCGGCCCGCTTGAAGACCCCGGAAGAACAGGTGCGCGCGGGGAAGACTCGCAGGAGAAGGTCGAGCGTCTCGCGGATCGCCCAGGCATGCGAATACGGCCCGAAGTAGCGCACGCCCTTGCGCTTGGCGCCGCGCATCACCTGGAGCCTCGGGTACTCCTCGTCGAGCGTGACCGCCAAGAATGGATACGACTTGTCGTCGCGGTACTTCACGTTGAACCGGGGGTCGAACTCCTTGATCCAGGAGTATTCGAGCTGGAGCGCCTCGACCTCGCTGCCCACCGTGACCCAGTCGACGGACGCCGCGGTGTTGACCATCTGCTGGGTGCGCTGGTGCAGGTGCCACAGATCGCCGAAGTAGGAATTCAGCCGGCTGCGCAGGCTCTTCGCCTTGCCGACATAGATCACTCGGCCGCTCGGATCGCGGAAGCGATAGACCCCTGGAGCGTCCGGAATGGTGCCCGGCGCGGGACGGTAGGTTGCGGGGTCGGCCACGCAATCAGCCTAGCCCGCGCCGGTGACACTCTACGCGAGCGTGATGTTCTCGCCCTCGACGTTGATCGTCCGTTCGGTCAGCGGCTTGGTGGCCGGACCGTTCTTCACGGAGCCGTCCTCAATGGAAAACTTGCTGCCGTGGCAGTTGCAGTTGATCGTCCCGCCATCGACACTCGTGACCGGACACCCTTGGTGCGTACAGGTACTGCTGAACGCCTTGAACTCGCCCTGCGCCGGCTGGGTCACCACGACGCTTTGCGCCGCGAAAATCGTGCCGCCCTCGACTGGGATTTCGCTCGTCTTGGCCAGCGCCCCGCCACCGGTACCCTGCGTGGCGGTCGGTGACTGGCTGCCACTGCCCGTATCCTCATCGGGGTCAGTGCCGCAAGCCGCCAAGACAGCGGTGGCGCCGATCGCACCCGCGCCCGCGAGCAGCACCCGCCGGCTCGTGACGGCCGGCTCGACCACCGGCTGTTCCTCGCTCATGGCTCACCCTTCCTGTTGAACGCGACCACGCCAGTAGACACGGAGCGTCACCCAGTTCGGTTCACCTCCAGCCACACCACCCTCTACTTCCCACCCCTCCTCCAGTCCCGCCCACCGGGCCGCCCACCGGGCCGCCCACCGGCCGGGGCGCCGGGCCGCCTCCCCGCCGATCAAGGGCAAATGCACGTGGTTCGATCTCTTTTCCGCGTGCATTCGCCCTTGATCCATGCGATCGCCCTTGATCGCCGCCCGCCCCCGCAGCCAAGGCCACCACACAACCCGTCAGCCCCGCGGGCGAAGGCGGCCGCCGATCGGCGCGGCCACGGTCAGCATGTACAGGTAGGAACCGGCGGCAACCGCCGGGCCGCCCGCCGAGCGAGGCCCGCCCGCGACACGCGGCGCGACACGTCGCCTCCGCCGCCGATCAAGGACATATGCACGTGGTTCGATCTCATTTCCACGTGCATTCGCCCTTGATCCATGCAGATCTCCTTGATCGCCGAAGGCCCGCGGCGCCAAGCCGCCAGACCCACCCGCCGGAACGCGGGCGCCGCACCACCCACGCCGTGCCCCAGGCGCCGCACCGCGCAGGCCGCACCACCCACGCCGCACCACCCACGCCGCGCCCCCAGGCGCCGCACCGGCCACGCCGCACCCCGCAGGCCGCACCACGCACAGCATGCCCCAGGCGCCGCACCGCGCACGCCGCACCCCGCAGGCCGCACCGCGCAGGCCGCACCACCCACGCCGCACCACCCACGCCATGCCCAAGGGGCCGCACCGGCCACGCCGCACCACCCACACCGCACCGCGGACGCCGCACGGTGGGCACCGCAGCCGCTCCTGGCCTAGATCTACATCGGCCTGCCGCTCGCCGCCCGCAGCTCAAGTGCCGCGACACCCGACGCCGCCGTGTTGGTACGCACCGACGTCGCGCCGATCAAGGCCGATCAAGCGTCTCGTGCAGCCGCGCGGAGTTGCGGCGCGGCGGCGTGGAGGAGAGCGGCGTCAGCCGCGGGACTTGGCCGGAGCACGCCGGGCCTTCGGCGCGGTCTTCGCCGCGCCGGCAGCCTCACCCTTCGCCCCGGCCGCACTCTTGGACGCCGTCGCGCTCTTAGAGGCTGCGGCCCCCTTCGACCCGGCCGCACTCTTCGAGGCGGCCTTGGTC
>NZ_JAIBNX010000134.1:19871-21864 GCF_026130045.1 Micromonospora sp. CPCC 205371 | reverse complement strand
CGGCCCCGCGGCCCCCGCCCCCCCGCCCGGGCGCCGCGCCCCGCGGGGGGGCGGGCACGCCGGCGGCGGGCGCGGCCGTGGGGCGCCCACCCAGGCCGGCGCCGGCCTGGTTGCAGTAGTTGGACTTGACGTAGCGCCGGTCGATCCGGGACTGGTCGACGAAGGTGTTGACGTCGAGCGACGTGCCGGGCGCGGTCGGCCGGGTCGGGCCGCCCCAGCCATTGCGCGAGGTGTCGACCAGGAAGCCGATGTCGTTGGCGAAGCCGGCAGCGACGAGCTCGCCGCGCAGCGCCTGGGCGAATGTCAGCTCGTCGTTGAAGTGGTTCCAGTCGATCCAGCGCGACGTCCGGGTGCGGTCGTCGACGGTGACGAACGGCTCCCGCAGCGCCGAATAGTTCGCCGTATTGGTGACGAAGCCGCGAACGGTGGCGGGTGTGCTGCCGGAGGCGTTGGCCGCCTGAGCCAGCAGGGCGACGGTGGGCACCCGGTTGTCTGGCCAGCCGATCACGCCGTGGTGCGTCACGTCGATGTAGTTGTACACATTGGACAGAGCGCCAAGCTTTGCGAGCGCGTATCCGATTCCCTGGACATAGCCGCCGCCCGCCAGCATGGCGTTGCACAGCATCGTCGCGTTCCACCGCGTGCCGGTGCTGGTGACCAGGTTCGGCAACGAGTCGGGCTCGATGACGGTGACGATCCGCAGGTTGGCGTACGCGGGCCGGGCGAGGATCTCGGCGATCGGGTCGATGAACTCCGCCTTGTAGCGCGGCAGGTCGCCCGGGGCGAGCTCGCCACCCGACGCCATGCGGCCGCAGTTGCGCCCGGGCAGGTTGTAGAGCACGAGCTGGACGACCGTCGGGCGCCTGGTCGTCTGGGCCAACGCCCGGTCGAGGTGTGCCGCCAGCCCCTGGATGTCGGCGATGCTGTCGAGCCACACCGCCGTCGGCTGGTGGGCGACCCGGTGCCCGCCGGGCTCGGCGAGCGCCTGGGCGCTCCACTCTGGATTGACGTACACCCGGGCGCCCAGATAGGGATTGGAGACCCGGGACGTCTGCGCAGCGGCGTGCGCGCCGCCGGTCACGAATACCACGAAGCTGGTCATTAGCGCCGCGGTCACGGCGAGCGTGAAACGCCTCATGACCCGCCAGTATCACATAGATGAATATCGATCACAACGCTTCGTATAGCGTGGGCATCTGGAGACAGGCCCGTGGGGCGGAGTGGTGTTCGGCGCCGTGGTGCGCGATGCCCTCGGGGTGGCGAGGGGGGTGGGCACCCGCCCGCCCGCCGGCGGCCGGCTGCCGCGACCGGTGATCGAGATCGTCGAGCGTGACGACGGGCTGATCACCGGGGTGATGGCGGCCGGCTACCTGGCCGAGCCGGACCAGTGGCCGGCACACGACCGGCGGGCGCTCGATCTGGTACACGGAAGGGTGCTGGACGTCGGCGTGGGTGCCGGGCGGGCGGCGCTGGCGTTGCAGGAGCGCGGCGTGCCCGTGACGGGTCTGGACATCTCGCCCGGCGCGATCGCCGTGTGCCGCGCGCGGGGGGTCCGCGAGCTGGCGCACGCCAGCGTCGAGGAGCACGCCGCGGCCGGCCAGCGGTACGACACGTTCCTGCTGCTCGGCAACAACCTCGGCCTGCTGGAAGGGCGCGAGCGGGCGCCGGGGTTCCTGGACGCGCTCGCCCGGATGGCCAGTCCCGGGGCGCGGGTGATCGCGCAGGGCACCGACCCGTACGGCACCACCGACCCGGTCCAGGTCGGCTATCACAAGCGCAACCGCGAGCACGGCCGGTTCGGTGGGCAGTTGCGGCTGCGGTTGCGCTACCGCGAGCTGGCCACCGACTGGTTCGACTACCTGGTCTGCTCGGTCGACGAACTGTCCGAGCTGCTGTCCGGCACCGGCTGGGAGCTGTCCGCCCTCGACGACACCGACGCCCCGTACTACCTGGCCACCCTCGAACACCGAAACGGTCGCCGGGTCTGACGACC